>QHYQ01000238.1 GCA_003224175.1 Acidobacteriota bacterium | reverse complement strand
GGCCATCAATCCGATGCTGGTCGAGGGACAGGTCGAAGGCGGAGTGGCAATGGGCGTGGGTTTCGCGCTCGAAGAAGAGATGCTGTTCGACGCTAACGGCCGGCATATCAACCCCAATCTCACCAATTACATCATGCCGACCTCACTCGACACGCCGGAAATTGAAGTCGACATCGTGGATAGCTATGACCCAACCGGGCCGTTTGGCGCCAAGGGCGTGGGCGAGCCGACGCTCGTTCCCACCGCGGCGGCAATCGCGAACGCTATTTACGACGCAGTGGGCGTACGCATAACGTCGTTGCCCGCAACCGCCGAAAAGGTCTTCAAGGCGCTGCAGGCTAAGCGCGAACAGCAGCCGAAGCAGATTGGAACCGGCGCAGCTCTGGACGGCGGGGCGAGCAATAACGCCGTCGTGCAGTGACATCGAAAAACACCATCACAGGTTCTCGCTCGCCAGGCAATTCAGAAATCAAAACGGAGCAAAGTAGAAATTTGCTCGCAGGGGCGCGTTCCGACTGCCTGTGGACTGGCCAGCAGGCGGCAGTGTATATTGACCTGCCTTTTTGGAATTGCTCTTTTGGCGCACCGAAGGCCGTAAGTTCGAAAAACAAGTTCACGGGTTTGGCGTCGATCCCCTGAAGAATCGCTGGTCCGGGAGCCATCTCATACAGGAGAATCTCAGCCTGCCTGAATTTATAGTGAGGATGGTGGAAGTTACATGGCAAAAACGGAACAGATGACCAAGACGAAGAAGGCGCCTGCGCAGGTATCGCCCTCAGTAAACGGCTCGAGGCTGGACACGAGTTTTATCGGCCAGCCGCACGAGTGGGATCCGCGCCGGCTGTACAGCCAGACGGCCGCCGATTGGCAATATCGAGTGGATTTTGACCGGCTGCGCAAGGAACGTTTGGCGAAGCTGCAGGAGCAGATGGTCGCGCAGGATCTCGGCGCGCTGGTCCTGTTTGCGGGAGCGAATATACGTTACGCAACTGCTTCCTATCAGGGGAATTGGAAATACAACATCAACATTCGCTACGCCGTGGTACCCAATGGCGGCGAGCCGGTGCTTTTCGAAACGGCGGGGTCGGATTTGCAGTGCGCCAAGATCGACTTGCCGTGGATGGAGGGTCGCATCCGACCGGCGATCACCTGGCAATGGGCGGAAGGCGCCGTGCCGTACATGGCGGGGCGCATGGCGGATAGCGTCGTAGAAGTCCTAAAGGAGAATGGGCTGGCCAAAGAGAATATCGGCATCGATAACCTCGACATGCCTGCGCTGGAAGCGTTCCAGAAACACGGCCTGAAGATCGTCAATGGCTGGCCGGCTGTCTCCAAGGCGCGCGTGGTGAAGACGCGCGACGAAATCGAGCTGCTGAAACAGGCCTCGAGCATTGGCGACGCAGCCATGTGGCGGATCAAGTATGAATGGCTGAAGCCCGGAGTGCGAGAGCGTGAGATCGAGTCCAAGGTGCACGAGTTCATGCTGGAACGCGGCTGCGAGATCATTTACGACATTATTGTGGCCTCGGGCGGAAATACCAGCCCGTATCGCCGCTGGGCCACCGACAAGCTGATCCGGCAGGGCGATCTGGTGATCGTGGATATCAACGCGGTCGGGCCCTCGGGTTACTTCATCGATTTCGTGCGCTGCTTCAAGTGCGGCGGCGCACAAGGAATGAAGATGACGCAGAAGGAGATCGATCTGTACCGCGAGGTCTACGATTCAATGTACGCGGGACTGGAAAAGCTGCGGCCGGGAAACACGACCGCGGACGTGGCGGCGGCCTTCCCTGAATACGACGACGATAAGTACGGGACCGTGACGCTGCAACAGTTTGCCCACAGCATCGGGATCAC
Source organism: Acidobacteriota bacterium (assembly GCA_003224175.1). Lineage (GTDB taxonomy): Bacteria > Acidobacteriota > Terriglobia > Acidiferrales > UBA7541 > Palsa-189. The sequence continues at coordinate 31,950 of QHYQ01000238.1, read as the reverse complement.
GCTCTATGAGGGTATGTGGATCTCCCGCGCGTACTCGCTGAAGTATCCCGCCGAGATCAAAGAAAACATGTATTTCGCGATCGAGACGTTCGCGGGACATCCCAAGCTCGAACAAACCGCCCGGCTGGAGGAGAATGTGCTCGTTTCCGCTAAGGGACCGGTGGTGTTCACGCGCATGGAACACATGGAAGAGGCCATGAAACGTTAAATGGCCCAGCTACAAGTAGCCGTTTCCGATTCCGTATTTCCGAACCTGGACCCTGCGCGCGCCGTTTTGTCTAAAATCGGCGCGCAGCTGAGTCTGGCGGAGGAGCCTAAAACCGAAGCGATTTTGCGGGTGGCCAGGGACGCAGACGCGCTGCTGGCCACCTACGCCAAGATCACGGCGGAGATGATCCGGCAGATGACGCGCTGCCGGATTATTTCGCGCTTTGGAATCGGAGTCGACAACGTCGATATTCCCGCGGCAACTGAACGGGGCATCCTCGTCACTAAAGTCCCTGACTACTGCATCGATGAAGTTTCCGACCACACCATGGCTCTCCTGTTGGCGGCGGTGCGCAAAATCCCGTTCGCGAATTCCATGGTACATGCGGGTAAGTGGGAGATGCCGGCGGTCGTTCCGATTCATCGCCTGCGGGGAACCGTTTTGGGCCTGGTGGGCTTCGGGAGAATTCCGCAACTGGTGGCTCCGAAAGCCCAGTCGTTCGGTATGCGCGTGGTGAGCTTCGATCCGTATATTCCGAAGGACGCTTTCGAGAGCGCGCGCGTCGAAAGCCTGGAATTCGGAGAGCTCCTGAAGATATCCGATTACATTTCGATCCACAGTCCGCTTCTGCCCGAGACCCAGGGATTGTTCAATGCGGATGCCTTCCGGCAGATGAAGCCGCACGCATATTTGATCAATACGGCGCGCGGGCCTATCGTGGACGAAGCGGCCTTGGCACACGCGCTCGATGCGGGGCAATTGGCCGGCGCGGCCCTGGACGTCATGCCCAAGGAGCCTCCAATGGATTCTCCACTTTTCGGGCGGCCCAACGTGATCATCACACCACACACGAGCTTCTATTCGGAAGAGTCCCTGGTCGACTTGCAGACCAAGGCGGCGGAGGAAGTGGTCCGTGTGCTTATGGGCGAAGCGCCGAAAAATCCCGTGAATCCGGAGGCGCTGAAGGCAAGGCCCCAAACGAGCCGGGCTTAGGCTCGGGCTTAGAGGCTTAGAGAGATTCATATGAAGGCAATGGTCCTGAGCGCGCCGAACGAACTAGCCCTGGGAGAAGTTGCGCGGCCCGTAATCGGCGAGGGCCAGGTGTTGGTCCGCGTGACGTACAGCGGGATTTGCGGAACCGACTACAAGATCTATAGCGGCGCCATTCCCGTGCGTTATCCCCGCATCATGGGCCACGAGATGATCGGCGAAGTCGTGGAAACCAGCCCAGGCGCGGCCGTGCGGCCCGGCGATCGCGCGATCATCGACCCGGAACTCTATTGCGGCGCCTGCTTCCATTGTCGTATCGGGCAGACGCATCTTTGTCCCAACGGCATGCTGCTGGGCCGCGACGCGAACGGCGGCTTCGCCGAATACGTAACGGCTCCGGCGAGCCACGTTTTTCCGCTTCCCGACTCGATCGATAATCAAACCGCGCCTTTGATCCAGGTGCTGACCACCTGCCTGCACGCGCAGCGGCAGATCAATATCTTTCCAGGCGAAACCGTGGCCGTGCTGGGTCTCGGCGTGACCGGCCAGTTACACGTGCAGTTGGCCAAGGCGCGGGGCGCCACGGTGATCGGGATTACGCGCAGCGCCGAAAAGCGCGCATTGGCGCTGCGGCTCGGCGCGGACCTGGCGTTCCCCGGAGGCGAAGAGGCCATCCGGAAAGTGCGTGGGGCCACCGAAGGGCGCGGCGCCGACGCAGTAATCGAATGCACCGGAATGCTGCCGGTGCTGGCCGATGGCATTCACATGGCGCGGTCCGGCGGCCGGCTGCTACTTTTCGGCATCATAACCGCCAAGCAAGGAGAACTGCCTTTTTACGACCTCTACTTCAAAGAACTCGCCCTGATCAATGCACGGGTGGCCAAGAGCGAGGATTACCCCAACTCGATCGCGCTGGTACAACGCGGAATGGTCCGGCTCGAGCCACTGGTGAGTCACGTAATGCCGCTCGGCGAATTGAAGGCTGCGATCGGCATGCTGGGCTCCGATAACGGCCAGCGCATGAAGATTATCCTGGAACACGCCTGATCTCGCACCCGCGCGGGGGCCACGGCGCACGCTAGATACCGCTGTTTCGTGCAGCGCAACTACTTGAATGCCTGTGCGCCCCGGAACGGGATAGGCCTCGATAGCGGCGAGGTTCAAGGCGACAAAGCCAACGCCGTCCTAATTCAGAAAAATCCGTAACCGATGTCCGATCCTGTCTTTGGCCAGGTTTGCAGTTGCGTTGGCCGGGTTCGCGGCCCTAACATCCCATTAATGTCTGCCTCAGGAGGGTCCCCATGAACGTCGCCGACATTATCCGTACGAGGGTTCAAGTGTTTGCTATCTCGGAGGAGACGACGGTGCACGAGGCCGCGCGCTACTTGCGCGAACGGCAGGTGCGGGCAGTGGGCGTGCTGGATGGCGCAGGTAGACTTGTGGGCGTCGTCTCACAGAGCGACATTTCGGATAAGGTAGCTGCGGAAAACAAGTCTGCGGGGATACACGTGTCTGAAATCATGACGCGCGAACTGGTGACGGTGATGCCGGATATGGCGCTCGACGAGTGTTTGCGCCAGATGGAGAAGCACGGCATCTTTCACCTCCTCGTGGTTGATGACCAGGGCACATTTCGCGGCATGATTTCAGTAACGGATCTGCTTCAGGTGATCGCCTCGGACCAAAAAGCCCGTGCGGACATGCTGGAATCACTTCTATTCCCGCAAAGATAACGCGTCGTCAGAAGTAGATCTCTCCACCCTGCCACGGACCATTGTGCAGGCCAACGCGTTCGTAACAATGGGGTTTAGTCGCCGACGAGACACTTGGGCCAGGCTAAGCCGTGCTTGTGTCGAATCGATCCATTGGCCAGGCGAACAGGCAGGACAGGCGAAGGACAGCCGCCTACGCCCGGGTCTTGTTGTGTCCCAACCTGCACGTTGTCTAAATGGGCAGCGTTGCTCATTGCCAAGGCTTGCTGCCTGCACCGTGGTCGTATAGGCTCCCAATGTGCGGAGTAAACCAGGAAAAACCGCGCTGCGAGTCTGCATCTTATCGCCGCATCCGCTGGTGCTGGCCGAGTTTTCCCGCGCACTGGCGCCACCTGGCTTCCAAACGGCGACCCGTCACTTGGATTCCATGCTGGGGCCTGAACTGCGCAAACTGGCGCTTCCGCGGGCGCCCGTTTACGTAGTCGACGCCCATGCTTCAGCCTCCGCCACGGCAGCTCTGATGGCGAATTTGCTGGAGCGTTCGCCTTCTGCGCGGGTGCTGATCGTGGCGGAAAAGTTCAGCAGCAATGAGAGTCATGATCTGCTGCGGCTCGGCGCCAAGGGTTTGCTGACCTACGGAGAGGCTCGCGAACAACTCCCGCGGGCGCTGCCGCTGGTGGCCAGCGGCGGGTTCTGGGTTCCGCGCTCGCTGCTTTCGGAATTTGTCGACGCCATTATCAACAGTTCGCGTGGCCGGCGAGTGAAGGTGGAAAGCGCCGCGCAACTGAGCCGCCGGGAAACAGAAGTCCTCGATTCCCTCCTCGAAAATCTGGCCAACAAAGAGATTGCCAGCAGGCTGAATATCTCGGAGCGCACAGTGAAATTCCACGTTTCCAACCTGCTGAGCAAGTTTGGCGTGCGACGCCGCGCCGACCTGATTCTGCTGTGTTACCAACGCCGTAAGGCCCCCTGAAGGGCGCCCGCTCCAGCCGCTCACGCTTCTCTTCGTCCCGCCAGTCCTGATATATTCGACCCCTTTCCTTATTTAAGAATCAAACCAGGGAGGAGCGTCACTTAACATATGCCGCCGGAGCGCAAGCCAGAGTATTTCAAGGGCACAGAATTAAAAGTCGGGGTGATCGGATGCGGCTACGTGGGATTGCCGCTGGGTCTGCGATTTGCCGAAGCCGGCCACCGCGTCATCGGTTTCGATACCGATCCCAACAAAATCAGCAAGCTCAACGAAGGCCAGAGCTATATCGGTCACATACCGGGCACGAAGATTCAGCAGCACGTTCGCTCCAAACACTTCTCCGCCACCAGTGATTTCTCGCGGTTGGCGGAAATGGACGCGGTAGTCATTTGCGTGCCAACGCCACTCGATCAGCGCCGCGAACCTGATTTGTCCTATGTGGAACAGACGGCGCGCTCGATTCAGCCGCATTTGCAACGCGGGCAGCTCATCGTACTGGAGTCGACGACCTATCCTGGGACGACCGAAGAACTCGTGCTGCCTATTCTGGAGCAGTCAGGGCTGCGCTGCCCGATTGCCCACGGTTCCGACGCCGAACATGTCGCCACGGATTTCTTCCTGGCATTTTCTCCCGAGCGCGAAGATCCCGGAAACAAACAATACGGACTAGCCCAAATTCCCAAGGTCGTGGGCGGCGTGAACCCACCCAGCGGACGCGCTGCAGTCTCGCTGTATGCCCAGATTGTGGCTCGCGTGGTGCCGGTTAGCACGACCCGCGCTGCGGAAATGACCAAGCTGCTGGAGAATATCTTTCGCTGTGTAAACATCGCGCTGGTCAATGAGCTCAAGCAACTGGCTCTGCGCATGGGCATGGATATCTGGGAGGTGATCGATGCGGCGGCCACTAAGCCCTTCGGCTTCATGCCTTTCTATCCCGGGCCAGGGCTGGGCGGGCATTGCATTCCCGTAGATCCTTATTACCTTTCCTGGAAAGCGCGCGAATATGATTTCGCCACGCGTTTTATCGAACTGGCGGGTGAGGTCAACACGGCCATGCCGTATAACGTCGTCGAGGCCATCGCTAATGCGCTCAACGACCGGCAGAAAGCACTCAAGGGCTCGCGAATTTTGGTCCTTGGCGTAGCCTACAAGAAGGACGTGGACGATCTGCGCGAGTCGCCAACTTTAAAGATCATGCAGTTGCTGATCGAACATGGCGCGCGGGTCGACTACAATGACCCCTACTTCCCGCAACTTCACAAGATGCGGCATTACGACTATTCCCACATGCGCTCCATCGACTTGACACCGGCTAACCTGACTGCCTTTGATTGCGTGGTTATCGCCACCGATCATTCTTCCTATGACTATCAGACGATTGTGGATGCGGCGCCGCTCGTGGTGGACACGCGCAATGCCACGCGGCGGATCGCAAGAAACCGCAACAAAATCGTGCTCTGCTAGATTCCGTTGAAGAGAGGCAGTCTGCGCTATGTGCCGGAAGACGGCTCGAATTTCCGGCGGCGTTCAAGCACCGCGGCAGCTGTCCAGTTAATCATAGGAAATTATGAGCCTTCATACTCTTGCGCCAATGCGCGCGCTCGCCTAGCTTGGGAGTCGTGAACACTTGGTCCACCCCCGGCCCCGACAATCGACGCCGCAGCCAGCGCGTAATCCTTAGTGTTCCCGTAAGCGTCAGCGGCGACGGCCCGAAAGGAAAATTCACGGAAGAGACAAAGACTCTGGTTGTGAATGCGCACGGGGCGCTGATTACCTTAGCGGCTAAGGTTTCGCAGGGTCAGCAGATGGAATTGAAAAGCGCTTCAAATCCTGAAATGCAGTCGTGCAAAGTGGTGTATATCGGCCCGGCGGTGCAAGGTCAGACGCAGGTGGGCGTTGAATTTACCAAACCCGCGCCGCACTTCTGGCACGTGGCTTTTCCACCCGAGAACTGGACACCGGTCGCCGATGAAGGCGAGCGCGGCGTAAAGGGTCCGGTGAAGGGTCCGGTAGCAGCTCCCGTAAAGACTTCCAAACCCTGATTAGTTCTTCGCTGTCATTTCCAAACGCGCCGTACCAATGGGCAACTCCGTCTCCACCAGCACTGGTGTGCGCGTGGCGTCCTGTGCCAGCCAGACGGTGAAGTGTGTGCCGGTGAGTTCCTGGCCGTGATCGTAAACCCGCACGCTGATCTTCGAGGCGGAAAACTGCCCGGCGGGGACGGTCGCCTGTTCAGAGGCAGATTCCAGATGAGCCACCACATCGTACAGGTTCTTTCCGTCGAAAACGGGCGCGCGCAGCTGCGGCGCACTCTTCCAATCGGCGGCGCGGAGCATGTAAAGCAGACCGATCGGATCCCGCGTGCCGGGGGACACGCGGGCCGCGGTGACGTTGGCGGGGGCGGGAGAGCCGTCGCTGATCAATCTCCACGAACTGCTCTGTTGTTTGCCCTGCTCGTGCACGTACATCTCGTATTGAATAGAGTTGAGCTGCACCGCATCGGTGTAGGAATCCAACTGATCGTCGAGCGGATAGAGGATGTGCATTGCATCAATCGTCTGAGCCAGGGCGCGGAAGTGCCAGGCCGCGCGGCCGAAAAAATCGCGCCGCTCAACGACGGCAAGTTGGATGGTGGCTGCATTCACAGAGAATTTCGACCAAATCACTCGAAAAGAAAGGCGCTCGCCGGCACTGAAGGGAACGGCAGCGGCGCGCGTTGGTTGTTTACTGGTTGCAGCCGATGCCGGCCGGGCGGGACGCCCCGACTGGACTGCCCCAACTAAAGACGCGCCGAGAATGAGAATGCCAGCGCTCGCAAAGATTGCGGCCGTTACGCCGGACTTCTGTTGACGATCCCAGATCATAGTGGTGTTGCCAATAGCAGCACGGTTGTTTTCAAATCCTCCAATTCCTTTGCAACGCGCCCGAAATCCCTACCCTAGGCCCAAACCCCTACCCTAGGAAAGACTAGTGGAAAAATCAAGCGGCTGCCAGGAAATCTCGCCCAAACGGCCGCATATGCCCGGGGGAACAAATTGGGGATTGCGCGGCGCGCCGACACCGGTCCCGACGCAGCGGTGCCTTGGGTCCTCCAATTCGTGATTAATTATCGCTTGATCTCGCTGGATCGCAAACGAGCCGGATGCTCACCGCTGGTGGAAGCGTGAGCTTTCCGGGCAGGTCGTCACAAATAGCTGCTTGCGCTATTAGCGCCGCCGCGGATGGGTAGCTTGCTGGTCGAGGTGCGCAGCGAGTTCCGTGAGGCTATGGACGAGCAAATCAGGCGGATAATTTGCGAGCTTCGCATTGCCGAGGCCGTAGGTCACGCAACAAACCCATGTGCCGGCGTTGCGCGCCGTCTGCACGTCAACCTCGGAATCCCCTACGAGCATGACTTGCTTGGGCGCGGCACCAAAATCCCGCAGCAAAACACCCATTCCCGCCGGGTTGGGTTTTTTGGTCTCGAAACTATTGCCACCGTAAATGTAACGGAAGTAGGATGCTAATCGCAAACCCTCGAGAATCTGGCGGCTGAAACGGACAGGTTTGTTGGTGAGGACGGCCATGGGCATGCCGTCGAAGGCGGCCAGGCCCTCACGCACACCTGGATAAGTCACCGTGTTGTCCAGCATGTGTTCGCGATAGTAAGAGAGAAAAAACGCCACCGCCTGCTGACATTCTTCACGATTGGCGCCGGGCCCGAGCGCCTGTTCGATCAGGCGCGACGCTCCCTGCCCCACATACCCGAAAATCTGATCGTGCGGCAGGGGCGCACGGCCCATCTCTTTGAGGGTGGCATTCACCGAGAGAGCGAGATCAACGGCGGAGTCGATGAGCGTCCCATCAAGATCGAAGATGAGGACGCGAACGTCCGCGAACGGCGCTGGGTCAGAATTTGAAGTCGTGTGCATGGAAAGCAAACCTTCATTTTAGTCGAAAAGGCGCCGGCGCCGCCCTTCAAGTGCACGGGAGTTTCTTTGAATGCCCTGGGAGGGCTGTTAATATCACTCCTTTTCCCAGCACATGGGAGGCAACCCTAGTTCATGGCAGAGATTTTCCCTTTTCACGCATACCGCTACAATCTCGCGCGAGTGAAGCTCGCCGACGTCGTCACGCAGCCCTACGACAAGATCACCGCAGCGATGCAGGAACGTTATGCCACGGTAAGTCCCTACAACCTGATCGCCGTGGAAAAAGGCAAGCCTTCGCCGAAGGACTCCGCCGCGGATAACGTCTACACGCGAGCGGAAAAAGCCCTCCAGCAATGGATCCGCGATGGCGTGTTGCTGCGTGATTCCCGGCCTGGAATTTATGTTTATTTCCAGGAGTATGCAATGCCGGGGACAACGGAGCGGCGCACGCGCAAAGGCTTCATCGCGCTGGGCCGCCTGGAGGACTATGCCGCTCACGTCATTTTTCGGCACGAGTTGACGCATACCGGGCCCAAGGCCGATCGACTGGAGCTTCTGCGCCACACCCGCACGCACACTGGGCAGCTTTTCATGCTTTATGACGATCCGCAAAAGCGCATCGATGGCATGCTGGATCAGACTGTGGCGCGTTCCCGTCCCGACGAGGCCAAAGACGAACATGGTGTGGTGCACCGCATCTGGCCCGTATCCGATCCCCAGATCATCACCGACGTAGTGCGAGCAATGGCCGCTCAAGAACTGGTCATTGCCGACGGGCACCATCGCTATGAAACGGCTCTGGCCTACCGTGACGAGTGCCGCGCGAAAACCGCGGGCCGCGATCGCAATGCTCCTTATGAAAAGGCCATGATGGCGTTTTTTAATACGCATGGCGAAGGACTGGTGATCTTGCCGACTCACCGGCTGGTAGCGAATGTGCGCTCATTCGATCTCGACTCATTTCGCAAGAAGATATCCCCCGCGTTCGATGAGGAAGACTACGCGTTCGGCAGTGAGGCTGCCCGCGCCGCGGCCTACGAGCGATTTCAGCGCGATCTCATGGCCAGCGGAGACAACGGAAGGGCTCTCGGAATGTACGCCGGCGGCAGCTTCGCTCTGCTTCGTCTCCGGCGCGACGCCGATTTGCAGAAATTGATGCCCGATCTATCGCCGGCACAACGCAAGCTCGACGTCGTTTTGTTGCACCGGGTCCTGCTCGAGGATGGCTTGGGCATCACGCCCGCCGCGTTCACCGCCGAGCAAAACATCAGCTATGAGCGAGAGATAGGCGCCGCTGTGAATGCGGTGGACCGGAAGCGGGCGGAGATCTGTTTCCTGCTGAATCCGGTGGGCGTCAACCAAGTGATGGAGATCGCGCTGGCCGGTGAAGTCCTGCCTCAGAAGTCGACAGATTTCTATCCCAAATTGCTGAGCGGCCTCACACTGTACAGATTGGACTAAGCCCGCTGGTTAGTGGCCGAAGCTGCTGATGGCCGCCGACTCCGAAGGATAAACGTCAAAGACGGTGAGCAGCTTCGTTACTTGCAGAATTTCCTGGAACTTCTTTCCGAGATTCGAAAGCTTGAGGGATGCGCCTTGAGTGCGGGCGCTATGGTGCGCCGCGACCAGCGTGCCGAGCCCCGCGCTGTCGATGTAACTGACGTTACTCATATCCAAGACGATTTTCTTTTTGCCGTCCGCCAGCATTTTCTTTACTTGTTCCCGCAAGGCGTTGCTCTCTTCGCCGAGAACAACACGCCCGTCAAGCCCCACCACAGCGATGCCATCCACTTCGCGCACATTGATTTTGAGTGCCACGGTTCGATCTCCTTTGGTTGGGTTGCAAGCGCTCGAGCCGATGAAAACATTGCCGGGCACCATCGGGTCGCCACTTTGATACGCAAGTTCAATAATAGTCCGAACAAGACATATAATAGCCGCATGTGGGGCAGCGCAACTTGCACTTATGAGCCTCCAGCCGAGCCGCACACACTGGGCAGAAACTGGACGGATTTTCGTTCTTCTCTTCCCGCTGCCTCGTTTCGAGGCCGGAATCGGAAGCAACGTGCTCAGAACTGGTTTGTCTGGATAGCACGAGGGATACGTATATAGCACAGAAGGGGACGAATGGGGGAGTTCCGCTCTTGCCACGGCGCAAGAGGAGCTTGCAACCAAGGGACCCAAGAGAACATCTCTTCTGACAGGTGGTTCAGCGTCCCACGGTCAAATGGCTAAAGCGATATACAGACTCGGATACGTGATAGCGCTGAGCTTCGGGGTTGCGATATCGGCCTCGGCGCAGGGCCGCGGGTTTTCAGCGCCTATGCGTGGGTTTTCGGCGCCGGTACGCAGTTTCTCAGGATCGCAGCGCGGAGTTTCAGGGCCCGGGCGCACCAATAGCTTTAGGCGGGGAGTGTTCCCGCTTGTGGGTACGCCGCTGAATCCCAATTTCAGACCGATCCGCGGCGTACCTGGCCTCGGTTTCGATTTCGAACATCTCGCAGCTATTGAGCGGCCATTTCGAGACCGATTCGGACGCCAACACAAGGGCCTTTTTTTCGCGCCCCTCTTCTTTGATGCGCTACCCCTCTACTATCCCTATGATTCGGAGGCGCCTGATTACTACGCCGAGGCAGAACAGCAGCCGCAGTTCCTGAACCCGCCGCAGCCGCAGCCGAACGTAACGGCCCCAGCCGAAACCGCGCCGCGAGAATCTGCAGCGCCTCAAGCTCCGCCCCCGCCACCCCCGGAGTTGGGGCAGTTGATTCTGGTGCGCGGCGATGGCCAGGTTCTGCTGGCTGTGGCCTTTACTGTCAGGAATGGTCAACTTACCTACATCACCAACGAGGGCAGCAGACGCTCATTTCCCGTCGGCGAGTTGGATAAAGACGCGACGCGGCAAATGAATGATGCCAACGGCACATCAGTCTCGATTCCCAATTAGCTCTTTCCAACTCGTTCAAAAGCCTTGAAACGGAGCTCAGCTCTTGCTGGAACGGAAGGGTTCCGGCATGTAGAAACCGGTCTCAGGCAAGCCGGCGCGCTCAAATTGTACGGTGGTGTGATGAATGCCGAACGCATGCGCCAGCCGCGCGCACACCTCGGCCAAAATTTTCTCGCTTTCCTCCATGTGCATATCGGGAATGCGAACGTGGCAAGAAAGCGCGTGATCGCTGGCGCCGAGTGTCCAAATATGGATATCGTGCACTTCCTGTACGCCGGGAATCTCCAAAATCGCACGGGCTACTTCGGGAAGACGCATTTGCCGGGGCAATCCTTCAAGCAAAATATGCGTGGATTCGCGCAGGATTCCGATACTAGACCAGAAAACAAAACCCGCAATCAGCAGCCCGAGTGCCGGATCGAGCCACAGTGCGCCGCTGACGCGGATGGCAAAAGCGCCCGCGAGAATGCCGACGTTGGAAAGGGCGTCCCCAAAGTTATGTACAAGTAGCGCCCGCAAGTTCAAGTCCCTGCGGCCGCGCACGAGGCCCAGACTAATTCCGCCATTAATAGCCAGAGCGAAAACCGATAGGCCGATCATCCATTGCTCATGTACTGCGACAGGATGTCGAAAACGATCGAAAGCCTCCCAGAACAAAGCCAGCGCCACGAACATCAGTAAGAGGGAATTTGTGAAGGCCGCGAGAATGCCGGCGCGGCGATAACCGAACGTCCTCTCCGCATCGGCGGGACGCTCAGCCCAATGCGCGGCGATCCAAGAGATCAGGATGGTCGGGACATCCGAGAGGTTATGAACGGCATCGCTCACAAGAGCGATGGAATGCCCAAGGTAGCCACCGAGGAATTCCGCCGCTACCAGCGTGAGCGTGGCCAGCAGTGCCACAGAAAGAAATCCAGGGGCGAGCTTTTCGTGTGAGTGCGTATCGCCGCTGTGGTGCACGTGCATGGAAGCCATTCTACTTCACACCTGCGGGGTGTGTACTGGATGCATCTTTCGGGCGCGAATACGCGGACGGCGTCCCGGTTAGCGCCTATCACGTTCTAGGCAACCGCCCGCCGAAAGCCATTTGACTTCCCCGCAAACTGGCGCCTACTATCCATTAACCTTGTGTTTACGAAGGGTTTCCGGCCAAGGCTCAGCATAATAAGAACCTAGCGGCGCGAGTCCCAAGCTTTCCTGCGACTATGGCAAAAGAAGTGGCCAAACTCAGCTTCTGGGGCGTGCGTGGATCGACGCCGACAGTAGACCGGGCCACGTGGCGCTATGGCGGAAACACGTCTTGTCTCGAGTTGATCACGCCGGATGGTGGCCGGTTGATCCTGGATTGCGGCACGGGTCTCCGGATTCTCGGTAACCGGCTGGCGGCCGCGTCGGATAAGAAGATTGAGGCCGAAATCCTCGTTACGCATTACCACTGGGACCATATTCAGGGCATTCCCTTCTTTGCCCCGCTTTATTCGCCGCAAAATAAATTTCACTTCTATAGTTTTCGATCGGAATTTATCGGACGTGACAGCCTGAAGCGCGTCTTTGAAGCGCAGATGGCCCATCCCTATTTCCCGGTGGACCTCCAGGCAATGTCGGCAGTTCGCGATTTCACTGACGTTTCCGGCGGGGATTGCTTTGCTATCGGAAAAAATCGCGTGACTACTTGCTGGCTCAACCATCCTCAGGGCTGTCTGGGGTATCGAATCGAAACTCCCGTCGGCACGATCGTCTACGCCACCGACAATGAGCCCGGAAATTTGGAATACGAACGCAATCTACGGCGGCTGGCCGAGGGGGCGGATATCTTCATTAACGATGCGCAGTACACTCCTGAGCAACTGGAACATCACCGGGGGTGGGGCCATTCGAGTTGGCGAGAAGGCGTGCGCATCGCGGAGGGTGCCGGAGTCCGAAACTTAGTTCTTTTTCATCACGACCCGGACTCCTCGGACAAAGCCATAGACGGCATTCTGCGCGATGCACGCGAACGTTTTGAGAATACGTGGGCCGCGGCGGAGGGCATGGTCATGACCCTCGGAGAAGAGGAGACCGACGTGGTGATTCCCGCGGTGCGAGACGGCCTGCGGCGAGAGGCGCATTTCCGGGCCCGCGTCACGGGTCTTACCCAAGAGGGAAAGGCCTTCGAAGAAGACACGGTGATTCGCGATCTGAGTTTACACGGCGCGCTGATTTATCTGGATCACAGCCCCAAACTGCAATCGGAACTGCAGGTGACCATCGAAAATCCGGGCAATGGGGCTCACACCGACCGCGCGCTGCGCGGATACGTTGTGCGCATCGAGCCGGGACCCGAGAAGGACCAGGTTGGCGTGGGCATTGTCTTTACCGAGTAGATGGCGCAAACTCGTTCGCGCCATCCATGGAATCCAACCGCAGCATCTCGACGCGTAAGCTGATCGCCGGCCTGATCACTCAGGCGCCGCTCGCGCTCAAGAACTTCCGGCTCTATTTCAGCAATCTTTATCGCCGCAAAATCCTGCGGACCAACGTCGTCGCGCCCTACGCGCTCATTTTCTATGCCACGCATAAATGCAATCTGGCCTGCAGTTACTGCACCCAGAAGGAGCCGGATGTCTTTAGCGACGAATTGACGACGAGCGAAACGCTGCGCCTTTTGCGCGTCATTCGTCGCGAGACCGACTCCATTGTATTCACGGGGGGCGAACCCACCCTGCGTGCCGACATTGAGGAACTGATCGCCGCCGCCCGCCGGCGTCTGCGTTTTCGTTCGGTCATGCTCATCACCAACGGGACTCTGCTCGACCGCCGTTCCAGCCTGTTCGAAAATCTGACCGGCCTGGTGATCAGCCTCGACGCGCTAACCATGGATCCGACAAATCCTTTGTCCAAGCCAGCGGCCTTGCCGAAAGTGCTGGAGAATATCGCGCTGGCCAAATCGCGCATGCCCCATCCGCGAACCATCACTATCAGCACGGTGATCGAAGAATGGAATATCGGCGAAATCGAGCGCATTCTGGACTGGGCCTGCGAGCAAGGCTTCGTCTTTGCGACGCAAACCGCGCTCAACGAAAAACTGCCTAATCTTCGCTTGATCGAAAATCCGCGCTATCTCGATCTGGTCAGAAAAATCGTCGAGAGGCGCAGACAAAATATTCAGCCCATCAACGGAACGCCGCGCACGATCGAGACGCTTTTGCGCTTCGGCGATTTCCAATGCTTCCCCACCATGTTCCCGCGCGTTTACCCGAATGGCGACGTCTTCTACCCCTGCGAACCGCTCCGCAAGATCGGAGGGAATCTGCTGCGCGAAGGCTCACTGGCCAAAGTTTTTGCCAGGGGAAGAAAACTCTACGGAGAGATTCCCGAATGCCACGGAATCTGCCATTTATTCGGAAATGTGATTTCGCATTACTACGCGAACGATTTCTGGCGCTTGGCAGGCGAGTACATCCGCTGAAGCAAATTCCCGAGTAACCTCCCTGGCCTACTCGGTCCCCTTTTGTTCCTTCACCGAATGCCCGCATCCAGCCAGCGGCTAAGGACGCACAGAGACTGATATACCGTACGAAGCCGTGGCCGGATTATAGAGCGGTTCGATACGGATGGATTTTGTCTTCGGTTCGTAATAGGCGGAATGGTGGTGGTAAACATATCCGCCAACCGTATAGCCGATCACGGATCCCACCAAAGCGTCGGATGGAAAGTGGTTCTCGCCGGTCACTCGCCCGACGGCAACGCCCGTCGCCAAACCGTACATTAGAACGTGCAGCCAGGGATGACCCGGAGTCTCCTCAACGATCACACGCGCGAGGGCCCAGGTCGCAGCGGCATGGCCCGAAGGAAAGGAGCTACTAAAAGTGTACACGTCGGGTGGTCGGGCCAGAATGTTCCCATGCCGGGAGGCACATAGGGGCGCTGTCGATTCGACACCAGCTTAAGGCCTTCCACCACCAGGCTGGCATCCGCGACGGCTTCTAGCGACAGCACGCCCGCCTCGCGCAGTCTATCCCGGTGCTCCAACTTGCCGAACAAGTACGCGGCGCCCGCGGCTCCAACCAACACATAGCCGGAGCCAAGGTGCGTAAAATCATTGCTCACGCGGACACGTGTCGCCGAAGGGCCCAGCGCGTTCATCGCCCGCACGTCGTACTCAAATGCCAGCGTCGTCGCCGCCGCAAGAGGAACGAGCCAAAACAACTTTCGCCCGCGAAGCCGGGCCGGTGCAGTCCAAATCCGTCGTTGATCGCGGGATATGTCGGTAAGGCACCTCAGTGGAGCAGCCACCAAATCGCAGGCGCCGCGGACCGTCCGACTTGGATTCAGGCCGATGTTTGCCTGCACTTGAGATTCCGTTTGCGAAGGTGAAGAAATCTCGGCGGTGCCGGATGACGCTGCCGCAGTAGTTTCTGAGGGCACCTCGTCACATGCGGCAACCTGTGCCCACGTCGATGGGCAAATGGAAATCGCGAGCACGCCCAATAAAATTGCTGGGTTATGAAGGCGATAGAGTTGAGGTGCGCTTCTCACACAAAACTCCTGTAATCGTCCGGAATTAGCGTCACAGGCGCAGATCTTAAGAGGTGGACGCAAGCGCAGCGGGGTTAATAAACATACCATATCCAGTAACAACATGCCCGAGCCGATCGCGGATTAGCGCACCACTGGCAACTCGCGATAGAGGCGGCTACGAACCGTGGCATCGGCCACACGTGCCAGGTGCTCCGCAAAGCTGCCATCGAAGATAAATTCCGCTGTCGTTTGTCCCCACTCCACACGAAAAGTCCGGTCGATTCCTGTGGGTTCAACAAGTACAGCCCGAACCTCCTGCAGCGGTATTTCTAGTAAAACCTGGAGGGAGGCATCCAGCACCCATAGCCGATCGGGACCGATAAAGAGCTTCGCCCGGTGCCGCCTTCCGGCCGCACCGATGTAGCGGCCACCATCTACCACGATCAATGCCCCCAGTTCCTTTGCCCGTGCATCAACGGAAAATTCAGGTCGTTCGGGAGTCAAAAGCAGCGCAAACAACAGCATCAGAGCTCCCGCCACGACCAGCGCAAGCGCGTGCCCGTGAGCTACAACAAGCGCCAGCATTGCCGCGCCCGCGAGCGCCATAAGAATTCGAACGAAATTCCACGCCTTCCTCTGGCGCCGCAATCGGTTCAGCCTCGGAATGATAAGAAGCACCGCGAAAATCACCCAGAGCGCACCGCCGCGCAAGCGGTCCGCCCCCACACGCAATAGTGAAATTCCGGAAATCTTCATCGAACCATCGGCCAATCTTCGATTGAACTCCGCCGCAAGTCAAATCGCCGGTGCAAATCGCGCCAATTCTTTTCTCTATCGTCACAAAACAAACGATTCCAGCCGAAAAAGGACGCTGCGGCTAAGCTACAATATCCGTGCATCAAATAAGAACCTATGGCGGAAACGGTAACCTCATCCGAATTGCGTGAAGCACGCAACACAGAAGATCAAAAAGCTCGCATAGGCCTGCGCACCACCCTCCGTGCATTGCGCCATCGAAATTTTCAGCTCTTCTTCGGCGGTCAGCTGATTTCCCTGGTGGGCACCTGGATGCAGAACATTGCCCAGGATTGGCTGGTCTATCGGCTGACGGGATCATCGCTGCTGCTGGGAACCGTTGCCTTCGTCAGCCAGATTCCCATTTTCTTGTTGGCGCCGGTAGCCGGCATCGTAGCCGACCGGTGGAACCGCCATCGTATCGTCATCGCCACCCAAACGACGTCCATGGTGCTGGCGCTTACCCTGGCCACGCTGACACTCAGTGGAAAGATTCGAATCTGGGAAATCATGGTCATAGCATCGTTGCTAGGTGTAGTGAACGCCTTTGATATTCCCGCTCGCCAGGCTTTCCTGATTGACATGGTGGGGCGCGACGATCTGTTGAACGCCATTGCGTTGAACTCCTCGATGTTCAATAGCGCGCGCATCATCGGACCCGCAATCGCAGGAATCCTGGTGGCTTCGGTAGGAGAAGGCTGGTGTTTCTTCGCTAACGGCATCAGTTATATCGCCGTGATCACCGGTCTGTTGCTGATGCGGCTCACCAGGCAAGCAGCGCTGCAGAAGCACGGTTCGCCGCTCGAGAATATGATCGAAGGCTTCCGTTTTGCGCGCCATACAGCTCCGGTTCGGGCCTTACTGCTCCTGATTGGCTTTGTCAGCCTCGCGGCCATGCCTTATACAGTGTTGATGCCGATCTTCGCAGGCCGTATTCTCCACGGCGGAGCGCGCCAGTTGGGCATGCTCATGGGTGCGACGGGCATCGGTGCGCTGCTCGGTGCTCTGACGCTCGCCTCGAAGACCAACGTGAGCGGGCTCGGGAAGTGGGTGTGGATGGCCGCAACCGGTTTCGGCTCGAGCCTTATCCTATTTACGCTCTCGCGACACCTCTGGCTTTCGCTGGCACTCCTGATCCCCACCGGATTCGGGATGATGGTACAGATGGGTGCGACCAACACGCTCTTGCAAGTCATGGTTCCCGACCGTCTGCGCGGGCGCGTAATGTCTCTTTACTCTATGATGTTCATTGGAATGGGCCCCATTGGTGCGCTGGTTGGGGGTGCTCTTGCGGCAAGAATCGGCGCCCCATGGACGGTGGCCATTGGCGGACTTACTTGCCTGGCCGGGGGCACCATCTTCGCGCGGCGCTTGCCCGCCATGCGCGGTGTGGCGCGGCAGTTGATTCTGGCCCAGGGAATGGGCACCGGCGACCCTCCGGCATCTTTGCCAGTTTCGCGCTCGTAATTCGGGAAGCAAACTGCCTCACGGCGCAGGCCCGATAGCGACAACCCGAGATCAGATAATCCCACACGAGGAGCACACCACACATGCAGATTGGAATGATCGGCCTCGGGCGAATGGGCGGCAACATGAGCCTCCGCCTGCTGCGCGCCAAACATCAGTGCGTCGTCTTTGACAGGCATCCGGAAAACGTTAAGAAAGTGTCAAGCGAGGGAGGCATAGGAACAACCTCGCTCGAAGAGCTTGTCCAGAAAATAACGCCGCCGCGTGCAATCTGGATGATGGTGCCGGCGGGAGGCGTTGACTCCACGATCGAACAACTCGCGCCAAAATTGCAGCGCGGGGACATCCTGGTCGACGGCGGAAATTCCTATTACATTGACGATATCCGGCGTTCCAAGCAGCTGCAGCAGCGGGGAATTCACTACGTGGATGTGGGCACAAGCGGGGGCGTGTGGGGCCTGGAACGCGGTTATTGCCAGATGATCGGCGGCCCTCATGAGGTTGTCGAGCATCTCGATCCCATCTTCAAAGCGCTCGCTCCCGGGCGGGGAGATGGGCCCCGAACGTCTGGGCGCGAGAAAATCGGCGGTACCGCCGAAGAAGGCTACCTCCACTGCGGCCCCGCAGGGGCCGGGCATTTCGTGAAAATGGTGCATAACGGGATCGAGTACGGACTCATGGCCGCATATGCGGAAGGGATCAATATTCTGAACCATGCCAATGTGGGCAAATCCACGAGCCGCAGTGACGCCGAGACGGCCCCGCTGCGCGACCCCGAACACTATCAATACGATTTCAATCTTGCCGATGTGACTGAGGTCTGGCGGCGCGGCAGCGTGATTGCCTCCTGGCTTTTGGATCTGACCGCCAGCGCGATGTTAAAAGATGCCAAGCTCGCGGGCTTCTCCGGCCGCGTCTCCGATTCCGGCGAAGGGCGGTGGACCATCCTCGCGGCAGTCGAAGAAGGCGCTCCCGCGCCGGTTTTGAGCGCGGCCCTCTATGAGCGCTTCTCTTCGCGAGGCGAAAGCGATTTCGCCAATAAATTGCTCTCGGCGATGCGTTTTGAATTCGGCGGCCACCTCGAAAGGAAGGCTGAGAAAGTCTGAGCCAATATTCTGTTCGCGAACAAGCCGGGTCTTCTAAGCATCAAAGGGTAAAAGCTCTCACGCGCGAGGCAAAGGAGAATCCGTAATGAGTGCGACCCTGACGGCCGGTGTTTCGGAGCAGCGCCGTTTGCCCAAAGCTGCGGCACTCTCAGACGCTTTGGTCTTTTTTGGTGCGACCGGCGATCTCGCCTATAAACAAATTTTCCCTTCGCTCCAGCACATGATCCGGCGCGGCAATCTGAACGTGCCGGTCATCGGAGTGGCCAAAGCGGGCTGGTCCCTCGATCAGCTTCGAGAACGGGCGCACGAGAGCCTCGAGAAGCACGGCGGCGTAGACAAAGCCGCTTTCTCAAAATTGATGGAGTTGCTCAATTACATCGACGGGGACTACAACGACCTGAATACTTTCAAGAAGCTTCGCGAGCTCCTGGGCAGGGCCCAGCTTCCCACGCATTACCTCGCCATTCCTCCCAGCTTGTTTCCCACCGTTGTCGAGAATCTTGGCGCCTCAAGTTGCGCCAAGAACGCCCGTGTGATCCTCGAAAAGCCCTTTGGCCGCGATCTGGCATCGGCTCAAGAGCTTGATGCCACGCTGCACGCCGTTTTTCCCGAAACTTCGATTTTTCGCATCGACCACTATCTCGGCAAGGAAGAAGTCGAAAATTTGCTTTTCTTCCGTTTTGCGAACACGTTCCTCGAACCCATCTGGAACCGCAATTACGTAGAATGCGTGCAGATCACCATGGCGGAGTCTTTCGGCGTCGCAGGCCGGGGCAAATTCTACGAAGAAGCCGGCGCCATTCGCGATGTGCTGCAGAACCACCTGCTGCAGGTGGTGGCATTTCTAACCATGGAGCCGCCCACCAGCATGTATGCCGAATCGCTGCGTGATGAACAGGTGCGCGTGTTTCGCACCATCCCTCCCCTTCAGCCGGGAAACGTAGTGCGCGGCCAATTTGAAGGCTATCGAAAGATTCCCGATGTGGCCCCGGATTCCAAAGTAGAAACCTTCGCCGCCGTGCGTCTGGAGATCGATTCCTGGCGCTGGGACGGCGTGCCGTTCTTGCTGCGCACCGGAAAATCCATGGCAGTGACCGCGACCGAAGTCATCGTCAAGCTCAAGCAGCCTCCTCTGCGGCACTTCCCGAATCAGAACAACTACTTCCGGTTTCGCCTGGGTCCGGACCTCTCCATAAATCTGGGCGCGCAAATCAAGCGGCCCGGCGCCGAGATGGTTTCGATGCCGGTCGAACTCTCGGCTGTGCAACTGGATCTCAGCGCTGAGCTCCTGCCGTATGAGCGCCTGCTTACAGACGCGATGCGTGGCGATCCCCTTCTCTTTGTGCGCCAGGATGCGGTCGAAGCCGCTTGGGCCATCGTGGATCCCATCCTCGGACCAGATACAACTCCGCTCTATTTTTATCCGCGCGGAAGCTGGGGTCCGCCGGAAGCCGATCGGCTGGTTGCCGATATCGGCGGATGGCACAACCCCGAGCCGTCCGCGCAGGGCGGCACATCTCACTTTATGTGGCGCTACGATGAGCCTGAAGACACCTCCAGGGATGGCGGTTAGCCCCGCAGCCGTAGAGGCTCCGGAGACCGGATTTGTATTCGCTGCCGCGGCATTCGCCGCTCTCGGCGGACTTCTGTTCGGTTACGACACCGGTGTTATTTCCGGAGCCCTGATTTTCATTCGCGCGCAGTTTGGACTCTCCACCTTCCAGCAGGAATTGGCCGTGAGCGTGGTGTTGATAGGGGCCGCAGTCGGGGCTCTGAGTGGCGGACGCCTGGCCGATGTCTTCGGCCGCCGGTTCATGCTGTTAATTACGGCTCTGATCTTCGTCATGGGCGCGCTGGTGTGTGCCGCGGCGCCTTCGTTAAACATCCTCGTCATCGGCCGCTTAATCGTTGGGCTGGGAATTGGCTTCTCCACCAGCACTGTGCCGATCTATATTTCCGAAGTTTCGCCGCCGCAGACGCGCGGGTGGCAGGTATCGCTTTTTCAGCTGGCCATCACCATCGGAATTCTTGCTGCTTATGTGGTCGACTACGTTTTCTCGGGCAGCAGCGGGTGGCGATGGATGCTGGGACTTGCATTCGTGCCCGGCGCTATCCTCGGACTGGGAATGATTCGCATGCCCGAAAGCCCGCGCTGGCTCGCCAAACACGGCCACCCCGATCTCGCACGCCACGTATTGGCGCGAATTCGCGGCACAGAAAGCATCGAATCGGAATGGCTGGAAATCCAGAAGACGCTGGCTGAGGCCGAGGAGCGCGGCCGCTTCTCCGATTTGTTTAGTCCTTCCATTCGAATGGCGCTCGTGATCGGCATTGGCCTGGCGATTTTTCAGCAGGTCACCGGCATCAATACAGTCATTTATTACGCGCCGCTGATCGTTCAGTCGGCAGGAATTTCCACGGCTTCGGGCGCCATTCTGGCAACGGCTGGCATCGGCCTGGTTAACGTCATCATGACCATCGTGGCCATGTGGTTGATCGACCATGTGGGCCGTCGCCCTCTCCTCTTGATTGGAATCGCAGGGATGATATTGAGTCTCGGTGTCCTTGGGTTGGTATTTCGGATGCCCACCGGAGGGGCGCTGGCTTGGCTGGCTGTAATCACGCTAATGGTGTACGTGGCCTCGTTCGCCATCAGCCTCGGCCCGATGTTCTGGCTTCTCATTGCGGAGATCTATCCGCTGAGAGTGCGCGGTATCGCTGAAGGCTCAGCCGCGGGAGTGAACTGGGCCTTCAATTTTCTGGTGTCAATTACCTTCTTGACGCTGGTTGAGGTCTTGGGGCCGAGCCTCACTTTTTGGGTGTATGCCCTGCTGGCGATTGTGTCCTGGCTGTTTTCCTATTATCTGGTGCCCGAAACCAAGGGACGCACTCTCGAAGAGATCGAACATTCCTTCCGCCGGCGTCACGCCGCCTGAACAGCTTGATCCGTCTGGCGGACTTCACCCAGTCAGCCCAGATTAGTGACGAAAGATCCGTGCCGCTACTTCTCGATCACTCCGCAAGCGATCCGATCCCCCGAATTGCCGGCAGGATCGGTCTTGTAATCGTCAGGACCGGCGTGAATGACCAAGGCGGTGCCGCCCGTATGAAAAAGTGAATTCGATCCGTCACCCATGGTGACCATATCCGCGGCGATAGTCGCTTTGCCTCTCCCGCTTTTGTCCACGACAAAATTGGGAAGATCGCCGGCGTGCGGACCGTCGGGATTATCCTTGCCATGCTTCTTTGCCGTAGGATTGAAATGTCCGCCCGCAGAAGCAAAGGCTGGTCCTTGGCACATGCCCACGTTATGGATATGAATGGCATGCAGGCCCGGCGGGAGATTCATAAAGTTCCCACTGATCCGAACGCCTTTGGCCGTCGCCGTCAGCGTTGCGGTGCCCACTTTGTTGCCTTTGCCGTCTACTAAATTCGCATGCGCTTTTGTCGTCTTGTTTTGCGCGAACGCCGCCGCCGCACTCACCAATACGCCGATCAGCAATATGCTTCGAAATGACATGGTCATATCCTCCGCTTGCCGCCGCTCAGTTATACCTGTGCATGCCCGCGAAAAGCAATCCTGGTAATGGGTCAACCCATTCGCCACGTGTTTGGCTCCTTCGAACCAGGGGAATGAAGAATGTTTGTGCAAATAGAATGGGCGGGATTATTGGCTAAAGGGGACGTCTACGGCGAACTGCGTTCCCACCGGCCTTCCTTCTGCGCGTGGCACGGTCGTCTTCCACTTCAGAGCCGCTTGCATCGCCGACCTGGCAAACCCATAGGAATCAGGCGGCACGCGCGACCACGCTCCGACAACAGCTCCCCGCTCATCGACGGCCAAAAAAAGCATGGCCACCCCGTTGTCCAGGCCCGCTTGGCGAGCCCGCACAGGAAACTCCGGCCAGGAAAACTGAACCCACTGGAGTTTGGGCGGATCCAGCGCGCGGCAAGCGATGAAGGAACTCACCTGAACGTCGGTTTCCGGATCACTCACGTGTACGCATGCGATCGGCGGCCAGGGCGTCATGCTGCGCAGCGCAACGGGGATCGCCGACGAGACATAGCCCGCCGCATCCTTGGCCCGGGGCCCGCCTCCCTGCGCGATTTGCTGAAACTCTGGGCGAACGAGCAATTTCAAGGAGGCAGCGTCTTTAGCCGCAACGGCCCTTTTGAAGTGGGCCACCGCGGCGTTGAATTCCGCCTCAGGTGTTAATTTCGCAGCGCTGGCAGACCCGTCGTCGATCGCGTTGACGGCCGCCGGAACCGCCTCGGGTACATTTAATGCCACCGGAAGTGGTCTACTCGCATGGGAACGAAGCCTGATACGGTTTGCTTCCAACCCGATGCCGGCCAAGACGGTCAATCCGATCGCAGCGAATGCTATTCCGCGCTGCCACGATGGCGCCCTCGCCGGCATGGCCAAGGCAAGATTCGGGCTCGGGAACGACGGTTTCGCCGTAATTGGGGCTTCCGGAATCCAGCTCACTTTGGGCGTCGCAGCCCTTGCCCTCGGCGGCATCCTCTTGGCAGACAAGTTCCTCCGACTGACCTTCGCCGGGGGTTCGGCGATTTGGGTTCTTGCATGGCTTGCCGCCGGTTGGAGCGCGTACTCGCGTGCAGCGGGCGCAGCTTCGGCCGGTGCTGCCTCAGCCTTATTCAGGTGAAGCGCAGCCCACGCGGACTTCAGTTCGAGAAGCAGTTCCTCCATGCTCGGATAGCGGGCAGCGTCATCCTTGGCGAGAGCTCTCCGCGAAATTGTGTCCAGCTGGTGTGGACACTCGCCGAGCAACTCCCGAAGAGCGACCGGGTCGTTTTGCAAGATGCTGAAGAGCAGAGCCGCATGATTTTCTCCTTGAAAGGGGCGCCGCCCGGTCAAGAGCTCGTACAGAACAACACCAACGGACCAAATATCAGAACGCGCGTCGGCGCGCTCTCCGCGGATCTGCTGGGGCGACATGTAGGCTAGCGTGCCCAGGAGTGTCCCGGTTTGCGTCTTGGAGGTGTCGGCCAGTCGCGCGATGCCGAAGTCCACTACCTTGACCTCGCCCTCGACCGTGACGACGATATTCGCCGGCTTGATGTCCCGGTGAATTAAGCCCCTCCGGTGCGCGTATTGAAGAGCGCGGCAGGTCTGCACGAGGTAGCCAACTTTCTGCGCAACCGGAACCGGGGCGCGACGAGAAATCAGGGCCTCAAGGCTCTCCCCCTCGAGGTATTCCATGGCAATGAAGGGAGTTCCTTCTGCCTCGCCCATCTCGTAGATCGTCACGATGTTCGGGTGCTGCAACGCACCCGCCGCTTTGGCTTCGCCGCGGAAGCGTTCAAGCAGGCCAGCATCGTCAGCCACAGACGCCGTAATGGTCTTGAGCGCGATGAGCCGCCCGATCAGGGGGTCCCGAGCCTTGAACACAACACCCATGGCTCCGCGGCCTAACTCGCTCAGGATTTCGTATCGACTAATCTGTTTCAAGCCTGCACTCCCGCCAACTGCTGCCATTTGAAACTATTCTAATCGCTGGCAAAGGAGGTCTCCTCGCGGAACGAACGTGCTGTCGCGCAGGGGTTACCCTGCCTTTTTGCGGGTCTGGACAAATTAACCAGGTCCTGAAGAATATGAGAAGCGCGTTCAGAAGAAGCATCGACTCGGCAACCTGTGGAAACCAGGAGAATCCAAAATGGCCTCCGCGAGTGTATGCTTGCAAGTTCGCAGTTGGGTCTTCCGGCGCGTCGAACCGAAAGGATGTGGTCGCGCCGTCAAAAGAGCCTCGGCGGAACAAATCCCGCCGAGCGTTGTCTAGTTCAACTGTAATTCACTTCATCAGCGCGGAGGAACCGCATGATTGTGGGAGTGCCCCGGGAAACTTTTCCCGGGGAACGGCGAGTGGCTCTGGTGCCAAGTTCGATTCCAACCCTCGCCAAGGGTGGACTGGAAGTCATCGTAGAAGCGGGCGCCGGCGCTCAAGCCGGATATCCCGACGCAGAGTACGCTGCCAAAAGCGCAAAAATCATTCCAAAGCGCAGCGATCTCTTCGCTGCCGCTGACATCCTGGTTCAGGTGCTGTGCTACGGTTCTAACGACAGCACCGGCCAGGCGGACGTGCCTCTGTTCCATCGCGGCCACGCACTCATCGGCTTTCTTCGGCCGCTTGGCGCGCTGGGGCCGCTGCAGGAGATTGCCGGGAAAGGCGTGACCTCGTTCGCCGTGGAATTGATACCGCGCAGCACACGCGCGCAGAGCATGGACGCCCTCTCTTCCATGGGCACGATTTGCGGATACAAAGCGGTCCTGATCGCCGCGGATACGCTGCCCCGAATTTTCCCCATGCTTACGACCGCTGCGGGGACGATCACTCCGGGACGAGTATTGGTCATCGGCGCGGGCGTTGCCGGTCTGCAGGCCATCGCCACGGCGCGCCGGCTGGGGGCAGTCACTTCGGCCTACGACCTGCGGCCCGCAGCCAAGGAGCAAGTGCAAAGCCTGGGAGGGCGTTTCGTCGAGCTGCCCATCGAGGCGAAGGACGCCGAAGATGCCAGCGGCTATGCCAAAGCACAGGACGAAAACTTTTATCGGCGGCAGCGCGAACTGCTGGGAAAAGTGGTGGCGGAAAACGACGTGGTCATTACGGCCGCCGTCATTCCGGGCAAGAAATCGCCTCTGCTCGTCACCGCTGATATGGTCAAGGGGATGGCGCCCGGTTCCGTAATCGTGGATTTGGCGGCGGAACGCGGCGGAAATTGCGAGCTCACGCGGCCCGGTGAAGAGGCGGTGGAGCACGGAGTGACTATCATTGGCCGGTTCAACCTTGCCAGTTCGGTGCCTTATCACGCCAGCCAGATGTACGCGCGCAACATCACTGCTTTCCTGCTGCACTTGGTGAAAGATGGCACGCTTCGGCTGGACCTCAATGATGAGATCATTCGCGAAACGTTATTGACTCAGGACGGCGAAGTGGTGAACAAAAGGGTGCGGGAATTTTTCTCATTGTCGGCGCTAACCGCCCGCAGCTAGCTCGTAACTCCGGAACTAGGAGCCCGTAACTCCATTAGGAGGATGATCCGTGATCAAGCTGGACCTGCTGACCAGCCTTTACGTCTTCATGCTGGCGGCCTTTATCGGCTTTGAATTCATTCGGCGCATCACGCCCTTGCTGCACACTCCGCTGATGTCTTTGACCAACGCTCTCGATGCCATCGCCGTTGTCGGCGCGATCCTTCTGGCAGGAGAACACAAAAACACATTCACGACAGTGCTTGGAGTGATCGCTATCGTCGCAGCTACCAGCAACGTGGTGGGCGGCTTTTTGATCACTGACCGCATGCTCAGGATGTTCAAGGCGAGTAGCTCGAAGAAATCATGAACATCCCGGGCGCCGAGAACGTCATCGAGTTCACCTACCTGATCGCCACAGCCCTTTTCATCCTTTCGTTGAAATGGATGAGTTCGCCCGTTACCGCACGCCGTGGCGTGCGCGCCGGCGAAATGGGAATGATCTTGGCCATTGCCGGCACACTGCTCAGTCACGACATTGTGGACTACAAATGGGTGGCCATCGCGTTGGTGCTGGGCTCGATTATCGGCGTGCCGCTTGGTTTGGTGCAGATGACCGCCGTACCGCAGCGGACGGCTCTCAGCCACGCCTTCGGCGCCCTTTGCGTGACCTTGGTCGGCACCGCTGAATTTTACCTGCGCGCGCCCGCCGTGCCGCGCTTCATGATGGCCGTACTCTCGCTGGAAGTGATTCTCGGCGCGCTGACCTTCACCGGCAGCTTAATGGCCGCCGGCAAATTGCAAGAAGTCCTGCCCCAGCGGCCCATTACTTACAAAGGCCAGAACATCGTCAATCTATCGTTGCTGGCGGTTGCCGTAGCAGTCGCCGTCGCGCTGGTTCTTCATCCGGAAAAGATGAACCTGTTTCCAGCCATCCTGGCCATTCCGCTGGTCTTCGGCGTGCTGATGATCGTGCCCATCGGTGGCGCGGATATGCCCACGGTCATATCCCTTTTGAACTCCTACGCGGGACTTTCCGCCGCTGCTATGGGCTTTGTGCTCGATAGCAAACTCTTGATTATCGCCGGTGCGCTCGATGGCGCCTCCGGGTTCATCCTTTCGGTCAATATGTCGAAGGCGATGAACCGGTCGTTTTCCAATGTGCTGTTTGGCGCGTTCGGTCAGGAACAGATCACCGCCGCCGGCCACGCCGAGGCGCTGCCGGTCCACAGCGCAACGGCCGAGGAAGCGGCCGCGATTCTCGCTGCGGCCAACAAAGTCGTCATCGTTCCCGGGTACGGAATGGCCGTGGCGCAAGCGCAACACAAGGTTCGCGAACTCTACGATGCCCTGACGAAACGCGGCATCGATGTCAAGTTTGGGATCCACCCTGTGGCCGGACGAATGCCTGGACACATGAATGTCTTGCTGGCCGAAGCCGATATTCCCTATGACAAGCTGCTGGATATGGACGTTATCAACGGCGAATTCCCGCAAACCGACGTGGCGCTAGTGATCGGCGCGAACGACGTCACAAATCCCGCGGCGCGCAACGAAACCGGCAGTCCCATTTACGGAATGCCGATCCTCGACGTCGATAAAGCGCGCACCGCTATGGTCATCAAGCGCAGCATGAGCCCCGGCTTTGCGGGCATTGATAACCCGCTCTACTACCTCGATCGAACCCTGATGCTGTTCGGGGACGCCAGAGCGTTTGTGGGGGATATCGTCCGCGAATTAGGCGGGCCCCGTCAGTGATTCGAATGTCGATCGCCGGGTCGCGACCACCGTATGTCGCGACATTTACGATTTTTGAGCCCCGCCATTCCTAGAAGAAAAGACGGAACCGGGATAGCTTTATTCATTTTGGAACATTCCGGCCTAGATTGACACGACCCTCCTCCTTTACCTCAAAGAGCCGTCTGTAACTGGCTGATTCTGCGCACCTGCAAGCCGTCCCCGTGGCAGGTCGTGTGCTGAAGGACAAAGGAAGCCGGCTAAAAGCGGCAGTACACCGATCAGTTAGGATCGCTTGTGCGCCTTTTCGACACAATTCGGCCAGATCAGTTGGACCGGCGCGAGCTGCAGCTAATCCTCCTGGCCTGCTCCACGATTATGGTCTTGGGCGGCGGACTGGCCCTGCTGATGTACCCGGTGGTGTTCTCTTATTCCAGTTCCATGCTGCGGAACGCGTTTTACGGCTTCTGCGGGCTCTCGGCGCTGCTGGCGGTGTACCTAGTGGACCGCCAGGTTACGATCCTGCAGCTCCGGCGTGAGGGCGTGGAGGCCGGCAAGCGTGCCGTGGAAACTAAGATGGAGGCGAGCGCAGAACTCTTGAATGCCATACCGAATTTGACTTCGTTCAAAGATCGTCTGGCCATGGAGTATCGCCGAGCCGTGGCTGCCAACCAGGTTTTATCCGTTCTGGTGATCACTGTCCTGCTGCCGGAGGACGTCTCCTCCTCACCTTTTGCCATCTCTCTGCTGAGCGACGCTGCCAAAGCAATTTCCCGCAAGCTGCGCGGGCACGACTCCCTCTATGTACTCCGGCCGCACTGCTTCGGTACCATCCTGCCCACCGTCAGCCGGACCGTCGCGGAGCGCATATCCAACCGTGTTGCGGACGGGCTAGCCGACGCAGCCGGTGCCGCCAATCGATTTTCTTATAAGGTCAATATCGTAAATTGGCCGACGAATGCAGCCAGCGCTCATGACCTTCAAGAGGCAGTGCTGACGCTCTTGCCTACGGACAATTCCATGCGGTCCATGGCGGAGGAAACGCTGTAGAGCTCGACGCGTTCTCGACCCAAGCCTCAGGGACGGTACATCGGAAACGAAGAGGTGGAGTCGAGATCCAGGCCCAATTGCAGTTTCGCGGCATCCGACATTCGGCCCGGATGCCATGGCGGGTCGAAGACGATCTCGACCTGCACTTCTCTTACCCCGGGCAACTGCGACAGCTTGCGTTCGATATCGGCCCGGAGGACGTCTCCCATGCCGCATCCGGGAGCAGTCATGGACATTTTGATTTCGATTTTGTGGTCACCCTCAACGGGCGTGATCTGGCAGGAATAGATGAGCCCCAGATCAACGACGTTGACCGGGATTTCGGGGTCGTAAACGGTTTTCAATTGGTCCCAAACGAGCTTTTCACTGAATTGGCCAGGCGCCGGCGCCTCTCTTGGCTCCGCGGCCAATCCCAGCGCGTCGGCATTCTTGGCCTCGATGCGCATCATCGAGCCCTGTTCGGTGGCGACCGTATAGCTCCCGCCAAGCGACTGCGTTATTCTCACTTTTGTTCCGGCGGGAAGCACCTGCATGCCACCATAGGGCACCTCGGTGGCTTCACAGTCTCGACTCAGCGCGATCACGTTGCTCTGCATTGGCGCTCTTACTCCGTGGAGACGGCGTGTTGCTCTCCCTGCAGGGCCGCGCGCAACGCGTGCCATGCCAGGGTGGCGCACTTCACGCGGACCGGATACTCGGAAACTCCTGCGAACGCCGCAAGCTTGCCAAGATCGTTCGACTCCACGCCGTTTTTCCCGGTAACGACGTGGTGGAATTTCTGGAACAACTCCTCGGCCTCTTCGGTGCGCTTGCCTTTGACTGCTTGCGTCATCATCGAGGCAGAAGCTTTGGAAATGGCACAACCGGAGCCTTGAAATGAGATATCTCGAATCTGGCCGTCTCCGACCTCCAGATAAATTGTAAAGTGATCCCCGCAGAGCGGGTTAAAGCCCTCAGCCTTGCGATTCGCAGCTTCCAGCGTGCGGTAGTTCCGCGGACGCTTGCTGTGTTCCAGGATGATGTCCTGATATAAATCGCGCAGGTCCGGCATCAGGCAAAAACCTCTCTGACCTTCAGCAGCCCGTTCGCCAGAGCATCCATCTCCTCCATCGTGTTGTAGAGCGCCAGAGAAGCGCGCGCCGTGGCCGGCACGCCGAAGCGCTCCATCAGCGGCTGCGCGCAGTGATGTCCGGTGCGGATGGCGATGCCTTCCTGATCCAGAATCGTGCCCACGTCGTGGGGATGAATGCCCTCCAGCACAAAGGAGAGGATGCCCTCCTTCTCCCTGGCTGTTCCGATCAGGCGCAGCCCGGGAATTTCCAGCAAACGCCGGGTCCCATAGGCCAGAACTTGCTTCTCGTGCCTGGCAATGCGTTCGATGCCGGTAGAGTTCACGTAGTCGAGCGCGGCGCCTAGTCCGATGGTGCCCGAGACGTGTGGCGTGCCTGCTTCGAATTTATGGGGCAAGCGATTGTACAGAGTCTTCTCGAACGTGACGGAGCTAATCATGTCGCCGCCGCCCTGATAGGGTGGCATGGCCTCAAGCAGTTCCGCCTTGCCATACAAAATCCCGATGCCCGTTGGTGCGTATACTTTGTGGCCGGAGAAGGCGTAGAAATCGCAATCGATTGCGCGGACGTCCACAGACATATGCGGAACCGCCTGAGCCCCGTCCAGCAGGACCCGAGCATTAACGCGGTGCGCGGCCTCCACGATCTTGCGCACCGGATTCACTGTGCCCAGGGCGTTCGAGACGTGCGCCATGGCCACCAGCTTCGTCTTCGGCCCAAGCAGCTTTTCAAATTCGTCCAGCATCAGCTCGCCGGCGTCATTTACCGGAGCGACTTGCAGATTTGCTCCCTGCTGCTCGCAAAGAATCTGCCACGGCACAATATTGGAGTGATGCTCCATGGCCGAGATGACGATCTCATCCTCGCGTCCGATGTTGGCGCGTCCCCAGGTCTGCGCCACCAGGTTGATGCCCTCCGTCGTGCCGCGAACGAAAATAATTTCGCGGGGATCGCCAGCATTCAAAAATTGCCGCACGGTTGCGCGGGCTTGCTCGTAACTTTGCGTGGCCTGCTCGGAAAGGGTGTGCACACCGCGGTGGATGTTGGAATTCTCTGCGGTGTAGTAGCGCACCATGGTGTCGATCACGGCCTGAGGCTTCTGCGTGGTCGCTGCGTTATCGAGATAAACGAGCGGCTTTCCGTGAATTGTTCGCGCGAGAATCGGGAAATCGGCGCGCACCTTATACACGTCGAAATCTGCGTGCGCGGCCGCTTGTGGCCGGAACGCTGTGTTTGCAGCAGTGGTCATCCCACTTCCTCCCAGCGTCTCGCGACTTGCGCGGCGTCGCCGCCCGAGGGAGTGGGGGTTCCGGGGAGCCAGCCCGGCACCAGGTCCTGCAGATAATCGCGTATAGGCTGGCACTTCATGCGATCCAGGCACTCATTTGCAAAGGCCAGCAGCAGCAGCCCGCGCGCGGAAGCTTCCTCGATGCCGCGGGAGCGCATGTAGAAGAGAGCATTTTCATCAACCTGG
Source organism: Acidobacteriota bacterium (assembly GCA_003224175.1). GTDB lineage: Bacteria > Acidobacteriota > Terriglobia > Acidiferrales > UBA7541 > Palsa-189. Next base: position 1,022 of record QHYQ01000238.1, on the reverse strand, counting down.
CCGATGGTGGCGCCGTGCGTGCATTTCACGTCGTCGGCGTAGATCTCGAGTTGAGGCTTAGTATCAATTTGCGCGTCATCAGAGAGCAGCAGGTTGCGGTTGGTTTGTTTCGCGTCTGTTTTTTGCGCATCCTTGTGAACGATGATGCGCCCGTGGAAGACGCCGTGAGAATGGCCGTCGAGAATGCCGTTGTAGAATTGGCGGCTGCTGCAATGCGGGCTGGCGTGCTCGACGAGCATGTAGTTATCCATGTGCTGCCTGCCGTTGCCGATGAATAGCCCGTTGATCAGACACTCGCCCCCCTCGCCGCCCAGCACGGGATGAACATTGTTACGGACGAGCCCCCCGCCCAGAAGCACGGAATGCGAACTCACGTTCGCGCTGCGCGCCTGCTGTGTACGCAAGGTCGAAACGTTAAAGGCCTGCCGGTCCTCACGCTCGATCAGGTAATGCGAAATCACCGCGTCCTCGCCCGCGACCAACTCCGTCACAACGTTGGAAAAGAAAACTCCGCTGCCCAGCGAAACGTAATCTTCCACGATGCTGGCCTCGGTGGCGTCTTCCGCCACAATCAGGTTCCGCGGATTGCTCATCTCCGGATCGTCGCCGGGAATGGAGATAAACAAAAAGCAGATCGGCGCTTCCAACACCGTCCGGCGCGGCAAATAAACGTAGGCGCCGTCTTCGATGAACGCGGTGTTCAGGGCGCAGAAGGAATCCCGATCAATATTGACGTAGCGGCCCAAATGCGCTTCGAGGGATCCTCCATCTCGCCCAATTGCCTGTGCCAGGCTCCCGGCCAGCACGCCTTGCGGCAGGCTTCCCAAGTCCGAAAGTCGGGGAGCGAATCGGCCGTTGACGAAAACGAGTTGGCACGCCGCGCCGGGAATGCGGCACGCGTCCAGAGTGTCGCCATAAACTGCACCGGATCGCTGCGCGTCACGCGCGAGTTGAAAAGGCGCCTGCGCGATGGCGTTCACGTTCGTGAAGCGCCAATCCTCATGCTTGGTCGTTGGAAACCC
>QHYQ01000483.1 GCA_003224175.1 Acidobacteriota bacterium | reverse complement strand
CGGAAAGGTCATAGATGCCGTAGATTGTTCCTCGTTTATCGCTTCCCGCGATAATCAACCCGCTGGCCACGCCTGGAAATGGCTTCGGCACGACGCGAATGAGAAACGATTCCCATTTGCCGGCAATGGGCGTCACATCGATTTTGTGATCGCGGATCAGTTCATCGATGATTTTGCTTTTTCCAACCGTGCCCACGATGATGGCTTCGGAACCAAGGCTCTGCCCGTCGCCCGCGATCACCGGCTTGCGGCTGCTGACCCGCTCGATGTCCGCCTGCAAATCGTTGACGGCGCGAACGACACCTGGGAAGTCAGCGGAGTCAACAAGCAGAGTTGCGGCGGCGTTTCGCGTGACGATGCTGAAATCACCAGGGTGATAAGCTGAGTGTACATAGCGATCCTCACCGATGGTGATAGCGTGAAGAAGAGGAGAGCCGAGCAAACATAGAACGATTACCAGCGATGTCTTACCAGGATTGAATATCAGCGACGGCTGGCCACGACCAGTGTCCGGCGAAAAAGACACGCGAGAGAAACCGAGGGTCATATATCTGTTATCAGAATACCGCCGCGGGACACCCCCGAGGTGGCCGCGATGTCCTAGGTGGTGAGACTCTTGGACGTTAACCTTTTCTGGTCGCTTTTGTTCGACAGGATCCACCCCATCATCCTACGGTCAGAAGATCACCTTTCCCGCAAACCAAAAGGTGCGTTGTCCAGTAAGGTTGCCGGCTTCGCTGGAGAACTGGGGTCCGCTGGCGGTCGAGTTGATGACGCCGAAGTTCGACTGCGAGATATTGGTCTGTGGGTTACCGAAATTCGGAGTGTTGGTCACGGCGAAAGCGTCCACGCGGAATTGAAATTTTAACCGCTCCGTGATGGGGAAGTTTCGCAACAGGCCAGTATCCAAGTCAAAGAAGCCAGGTCCGCGAAGGATGTTGCGTCCGGCAGTGCCGTAGCGCGTTTGGCCAGCGGGAACCTGCGCGAATGAACTCACTTGGAAATAGTGGCACGTCGCGTCCGTGGCAGCGCAGTTGGCCAGTGTTCCAGTCGCTGGGTTAAAGTTCTGGACATGCCCCAAGATCACGATCGGGCCAAGAAGATCAGGAGTATTCGTGCTTCCGAGAGCGTTCGACGAGTTGACGTTCGAAGTAATGGTCAAAGGAACGCCGGTATAGCGGCTCAGAATCCAGTTTAATTGCCAGCCACCTGCCAAGGCGTTGGCGATGCCGTGTTGTGCCCAGCGTTTAGTGCGCCCGAAGGGCAGCTCGTAAACACCATAGGCCTGGAAGTTGTGCGTGCGGTCAAAACCCGCAAGGGCCTTGTCGCTTCCCCAATCGGCTGGAAAAGGATGGAAGACCGATCCTTCGTTCTCACCGTAGTCAATGGCCTTAGAGAAGGTGTAAGCGAAACCGATCACCGATCCTCCACTCAGCCGCCGCGTGAGCTTAGTCTGCAGGGAATCGTAGTAGGTAATCTTGAATGGTGTGACCGCATTAATGTCGCCCCAACAGTTTGCAGTCGGGCAGACCGTAGGATTTGCGTTGAGTAGCCGCCCCGCGCTTCCGCCGCCGACTGGCGCCGCATTGATGTTGAGACCCAAGGGGATACGGATGCCGCGTGTTCCGACGTAGCCAGCCTCAGCCACCCAGCCTGAGAACTCGCGTTGCACGATCAGATTGAAGGATTCCGCATATCCGCGACGGAAGGGATTGACCACCGTAGTCGTCCCCGCATTGTTGGGAAGCCGAATCACACCGTTGCCGAGTCCCGTGAAAGGTATCAAAACGATTCCTGTCGTAAGACCCGGGTAAGGAGTGAGGTTCGCGTTGGTACCTGTAAGGCTGGTTGACGGCGCGAAGCTGCATGGCTTTGGCTTCTTATTGGTCGGTGGATCGAAGAAACCACACTGAGCCTGGAAAATAGCATTTCCCTGGTAGTCCGGGTTCGTGATGTTGGGGTAGGTATTCCGCAGATCACGATAGTTATTGGGGTCCACGCTGATTCCGTATCCGGCCCGGATTACCGTCCTGTGTGTTAAGCGGTAAGCGATTCCAAAGCGAGGGGCAAACAGTCCATGGCCCACGTCTACGCCATCGTCTTCCGGCACGGAGCCAACCCCTCCGATGAGAACGTTGCCGGTGGTGGGATCAAAATACTTCGCCCCGGTATGGTCGCTGGTTGCAAAAGGATAGTATTCCCAGCGGACGCCATAGGTGAAGGTCAGCTTGGGAGTCACCTGCCATCGATCGCGTGCGTACCATGCCCAGGTGGTGAACCGCAGGGCGTTGGGAATGATATTTTGAGTGACCTTGCCGTCTCTTTGCGGGAGACCGAGCAAGAATTGGGCAAAACTGTTATACGCATTTGCTGCCGCGCCCCCGTTCAACGCGGTAACGCTTCCGTCGAAGCCAAAAGTGCCGCGGGGCGTGCCAAAGGTTCCACCTTGGGGCTGGAAGTGGTTGATCCCGCTGTGGTAGTACTCCAGGCCGAAGCGCAGATCGCGCCGCCCTTTAATCCAGCCGAGATTGGTGTTAGCAACATATTGATTGTCCCGGAAGGTGAACGGATTGCCGGTGTTAGCATTGCCGAGATTGGCCCAGCTTGAGATCTGGAATGCTGGCATCCCGCCATAGATGGGATCTGATCCGTTCGTGCCCGGAATGTGCAGCGTATCCAGCCCAAAGTTTGAGACAATATCCACGTTGGTAGCATCGAGACGAAGCCTCGTGTATCCAGCGTTCGCATCCCAAAGCATGTTTGGAGAAATCTGATAGCTGCTCCCTAGTGCCACGCTTTGGACCCTGCCAGTGGCGTTGCCGTTCTGTCCACCGCCGGTCGCGTCGCCGCCTGCTTGTCCCAGACCTGGTGGGTCGAAGATGAGCGAAGGCGAGATGCTGTACCGGGCGAAAACCATGGACTTGGTATT
>QHYQ01000004.1 GCA_003224175.1 Acidobacteriota bacterium | reverse complement strand
TCATTTCGACATGAAGAGCGATTGGGAAGTTCACTCCGTCTGAGATCACCGGGGCCGTTGAGCGGCGGGATTTGAAATCGTGGATTCGCATTACCTCCCTGCGCAAACCTGGCGGCTGTTTGGCAAAACACCTCCGGACATTATTTGGATCACGGCACGCAAGCCCGATCGAGAGGCGCGGCTTGGCTGGCCTGCCACGAAGTAAGACTCGAGGAAAACGAAACGCCTAATCCACAAGCGCGTTGCGCTCGTTTGACGCTCCCCGGTGATTCCGCTAAGATGACTCCGCGGGGTGGAGCAGTCTGGTAGCTCGTCGGGCTCATAACCCGAAGGTCGCACGTTCAAATCGTGCCCCCGCAACCACGGGCGCTGCGAGGCCAAACCTCAAAGCGCCCTTTTTTCTTTCAGTTGCACAGAGCACGATGTTACCTCCGAGTTTAGTTAACTGCCGCATTACTGGTCTTGTTCCCAGTTGGGAACAGATTAGGAACAAAACCGCCGCAGATCGCTTCTTCCCGTCCACAAGGACGGGGCGTAACGGAATGGTAAGGGAGGCAACCCTCATGCTGAATTGGGCGGTGAATCTCGCCTGAGATTCACCGCCTGCTGCGACAGGCTCAAAGCCGCCTCTCGGCCAAAGCTCAGGTAAGAACCGTCGGTCCATAATCCAGACAGCGATCCGGGGAATTTACCGCTCCTAGATCGACAATTTTGGGGTTGGCCGGGCTTTGGCCCTTTGATTTTCCAAGTCGCGTTTTGGCTTGCCAGGGGGGTACCAACGTCGTATGAACGTGCGAACCCGGGTCGGTGAAAATAGTTGTCACTGGCACCATAGATCGCGCTTTGCCGGGCGAGCCGACTGGCTTCGTGCCGGTCGTTAGGCTTCGGCTAGAGTCCGCCCTATATCTACTAATGGCCATCGAGGTTGAAAAAATGATCGCTGGCCGCTACTGAAACCTGTCAGATACAACTTCCCCCTAATTCTAGTAATGGGCATTGAGTCGGCAAAAGTTTGCGCCTTGCCTACAAAAATCTCTCGTCCGATTATGGCGCACCCAGCCGATAGCCGCCTGCACGGACGAGACTCAGCCCTCAAATACCCTAATGCACTTCGACTCGGCAGAAGCGGTCGCGCCGAAGCAAAGAAATCTTGCCTTAGGAAAAATCTAGACGCGTGGGCATGCGGGTTCTGGACATCCGGGCCGTCACTGACCCGGCGCGGAAAAGATCCTGGCGGGGAAGCCGACGCCGGGTAGCCAAAGCCCGCTATTGGGAGGGCACCGCCGTCCCCAATAGCACAACTAGCCGCTCTCAAGGAGGTAGCTTTAATGGAATGATATAAGGGGACAATGCCGCTCCCCACATGACGGTAAATCTCACCCAGGATTTGTCGCCCTGGACGAAGACAGTTTCATCTGACGAGCTACTTGCTTGCGGGTTGCGATGCCAGCCGATAAGCGTCTCCGGCTTGACGATCACCAAGGCGCTCTTCCAGTCGAACAGGTGAGACCATAGCACGAGTGAGAGACGCGCGGAGTTCGTTAATCTTCGTGGCTGCGTCTCTCGTTCTTCATAGAAGGCCAGCTGTTTTCGAAGAAGCAGGACTTCCGCGCTGAGGGCGGAATGCGAACGGACGGTCAGACACAGGAAACGAAGTCCATTGCCCATCAAATCGAAAACGAAGCCAAAGAATGAAGTGAATGAGCGTACTGCGTTGTGGAAGAAGCCTGAGAAGCCTGACATGGGGCGTCAGGATGGCACAGAGACAGCCGAATGGAGAAGGCTTTCTGTTGTTTTTCTGGTTTTGCGAGGCAGAGAAGCTCAAAAGATAAGTGCCAACCTCTCCGTCTTGATCGGCGGCGGGACGCACAACAGCGTCGCGGTCGAGTTCAAGGACTTCGCGGCCATCATCGAAGCTCCGTTGGACGATGCGCGCACCAACGAGGTGATCGCCGAAACCAAACGGCTCATTCCGGGCAAGCAGATCCGATACGTCGTCAACACGCACCATCACTGGGATCATTCCGGCGGCCTCCGGGCGGCTTACGCGGAAGGCGCTACGATTGTCACGAATGAGCTGAATAAGGACTTCTACGAAAGAGTCCAACTTGTACCGCAGCCGCGTACTCTGAGCCCCGACCGTCTGTCGCTATTCCCATTTGCGACGACGGGTCCTGGACCGGGGAAGCTCGAGACGTATAGGGACCGGTACGCGATCAGCGACGGCGACCAATCGATCATCAGCTACCATGTCGACGGGTTCAATCACGCCGGCGACATGGCAATCGTGTATCTGCCGAAGTCGAAGATTCTCATTAGCGCGGACATGGGGCCACCCGCGGCGGGCACGCCGGTCGAGAATGTCAGCCCGAACTCCGTGGCGCTCTACAACAACATCAAGCGGCTTAAGCTCGATGTTGCCCAGCATGTTCCCATCCATGGGAATCCCAGTTCGAACGCCGACTTCGAGCGCACGGTCGGACCGGCCGCGGCACGTGCACGCCCGGCCGGCGAAGGTGGATAGAGCAAAATCCAGCACTGGAAATTGCCTTTCCCGTGCTGGGAATCGTGAAATCCAGTAACTGGAGGCACCGGTCGTAAAAACAGGGGCCTTCAGGCGCCGCTCGGCGTTATACTTCGCCAGATTCCAGCTGAAAGAAGATGCCGCTCCAGCCCAACCAACCTCTGCGCCGCTACGAAATTCTCGCATTGGTGCGGACGGGATGGGCAAGGTGTACGATGTCCCAGATATACGTCCGGAGATTCTGGCTAGTTATGGAAATACCGCACTAGTGGAGGGCGAAATGACGAAGAGGAAGGCCAATCGCATTCTAGGGACACTCGCCGCGGTTCTGGTGTTTTTTCTTACGTGGCTCCTCGCGACGGATGGCCGCAGCAGTGCGGCGGCGGGCACTGCCGATTACATTGAGGGAGTCGTTACAAGCTCGAACGGTCCCGAAGCAGGGGTGTGGGTGATCGCCGAAACGACGGAGCTGCCGACGAAGTTCGCCAAGATTGTGGTCACCGACGGTCAGGGACGCTATGTCTTGCCGGAACTGCCCCAGGCGAGCTACCAGGTATTCGTGCGTGGCTACGGCTTGGTGGATTCGGCACGCATCCCTGCCAAACCTGGGCAGCACCTCGATCTCAAGGCGGTTGTCGCACCGGACGGACACGCGGCCGCGCAGGTGTATCCTGCAAATTACTGGCTTAGCCTCCTCGCTATCCCCAAAGGAGATCTGTCCGATAAGGACGTAGTCCTGGAAACCAAGGAATGCTTCTCATGCCATCAAGTGGGCGATGTGGCGACGCGGGAATTTCCGAAGAGCCTTGGCTCGTTCAAATCCAGCGTAGACGCCTGGGATCATCGGATGGCGATGGGACCGAACGCCTCCAACATGAGCGCCATCTTCGTGCGACTCGGAGCGCAGCGCAAAGCGTTTGCCGATTGGACGGATCGCATTGCCGCCGGCGCGTATCCCAAAGAGGCCCCGCCACGTCCGACCGGTGTCGAGCGTAACCTTGTGATCTCGATGTGGGACTGGGCCATGGCGACCAGCAGACGGAGTGATCTGGCCGCCACTGACGAGCGCACGCCCACGCTAAATGCGAACGGGCTCGTGTACGGAGCCATCCAAAGCTCCGACATCCTTGCCGTGCTCGACCCGCGCGAGAACGCCACCACTCACATCAAGATTCCCTCGAACGCACCACCGATCGACACCAACACGCCGACGTCGCCGTATTGGGGGGACGAGAAAGTGTGGCAACGATCGTCTGATCCTCGCAGCGTGGCGATGGACAGCCATGGTCGCGTGTGGGTGACTGCGCGGACTCGTGCGGCCCAACAGCAGCCCGAGTTCTGTAAAGACGGCTCGATGAACAAATTCGCTAAGTACTTCCCGCTGCCTGGCCCAAGCGCCCGGCAGATCGAGATGTACGACCCCAAGACGAAGCAGTTCACCATGATCGACAGCTGCTTTGCGGCCGACCATAACCACTTCGACGACAACGATGCGCTGGTCTTCGGCCAGACCGACGCCATCGGCTGGCTGGACACAAAGGAGTTCGACAAGACCCACGACGCGGCAGCCTCGCAGGGATGGTGTCCAGCGGTACTGGACACCAACGGTGACGGCAAGATCACCGAGTGGACCGAGCCGAATCAACCGATCGATCCCACGAAGGACCACCGGATCCACTTCGGATGTTACTCGGACGCCATCAGCCCAATCGATGGGAGCTTGTGGTGCTCGGGAATCGGCCACAGAGATACGACGCTCGTGCGCCTCGAGAGAGGGGCCAAGCCGCCACAGACGTGTAAGGGGGAGGTGTACGTGCCGCCTCCTGACAAAATGCCATTGGAGGGTTCGGGCGGCGTGGCCATCGACACGAACGGCGTGGTGTGGCAGAACTGGCGGGGCGCCCATGAAATTTTGAGCTTCGATCGCCGCAAGTGCAAGGAACTGAACGGACCGAGCGCCACCGGGCAACAGTGTCCGGAGGGGTGGACCGTGTACACGAAGCCCGGTCCCGCGTTCCAGGGAGCGCCCCAAGATCTCAGCACCGACATGCTGTATCTGACCGAGGTCGATCGGGAGAACGCGCTTGGTCTCGGAAAGGACGTAGTACTGTCCGGCGACGTCAACGCGGACTCGTTCTTCGTTGTGATGCCGCAAGGCGGTCAGATGAAGACGTTGACCTTGCGCGTGCCCTACCCGCTTGGATTCTTCTCTCGACACGCGTCGGGACGGATCGACGACCCGAATGCCGGATGGAAGGGTCGCGGGTTCTGGTCGAGCTACTCGATGTACACACCTTGGCACCAGGAAGGCGGCAAGGGTGCGCGGCCGAAAATTGTGAAGTTCCAGGTGCGGCCGGATCCTTTGGCGAAATAGGACGTGGCTAGGGCCGAATTCACTGCTTCGTCCCTTGGAACAAGATGCCGACCGATTTCAATTGAGTCCCCTGCCGAGTGGCATGGCTTGCGGGCGGTTGGTCGCATTCTTCGCCTCACACTCAACGCTGACCGGTTCACCGAATCAGATTGCGGTGTTTGAGGCAGTAGACTAGATTTGCAGCATCGAGTGGACCATCTGAATCTCGAAGGGCCGAATCTCGAAGGGCCTTAACGGAATTGGTGTGAGTTACTTTGCTTCTTTCGCGGCGGCTTCCGCCTCGGCGACGCGAGCTCCACGGAGGGTATTCGCCAACCCATAATTCGCCTCATGGCAGGCGTACTCGTAGAGTTGGCCCGACATCTTCTTGATGGGCACTTCTCCCGACCATGGCTTGGTCCACATCCCCGGATCTTCTACCGTGAATTGGTAGAGGATGGTGTCTTCGTCGGTGCGCGTCATGCGTTCCATCACGTGCAGGTTCTGGGCTCCCGGGAAAGGATTCAGATCCGTGAAATTGGTGGTGTCGACCACCAGCGTGTTACCTTCCCAATGGCCGACCGAGTCGCCCATCCACTGGTGAATGTTCTTGGGAAGATGCGGACGCCCGTCCAAGGGAATGATGCGGACGTCGTGGATCTCCTCGACTTCAATGGCCACGTATCCGGGACCCTGTACGATCTGCAGATTGCTGTTGTAGCGGGTGGGAAGCAAGGGTGGTCCCGCGCTCGGCCGAGCAATACACCGCGCGGGCAACGGCCGGTTCTCGGGGCCATCGAATTCATGCCCCTTTTCCTTAGCCGCGATCCCGGCGAGTCTCTTTCGGGCTTCCGGCGTCAAGGGAGGAATGGTTCCCTCCGGCCCCACAATCAGCGAGGTTCGCCGGTTCCAGGCAACTTTGGACTGAAGCCAGTCCAACCCGAACTGGGCGTGATCGTAATGCACATTCTCCGCGGGTGCGCCTTCTACGCCTGAATGGTTAGCAGGCGGCTCACCCTCCACGTCATCCAGAGCAAGTCGATCGCGTTCCCGCTGTTGAACCTGCGCCAATTCCGCTTCCGTATAATATTCCTTCCCGGCGAGCTCCTTGGGGCGCTGCAAGGGTGTAACGCTGTTGTTGGTCCATACTCCCTGAAGGTCGGGCTGGCCGTCGGCCGCACGTGGCGGAGCCCACGTTCCTTTCACCGCAGCCGCGGTCTTCGCCTTTTGCGCTGCCGTCGTCTGGCCGGCGGCGGGCACAGTCGCGAGCAGCAGCGCGGCCATTGATGTGAAAATGAGATTTTTCATTGGACACCTGCCTAGGTCGGATACGAGCAGGGTACAGTCGACTCATGCCGAAGTCAACGATTGTGGAGGGCATGGCCAGCGAACGAGTAGGTCCCGAGATTCACCAGAGCACGCGGAGAAGCGTATACCCGCATTGATTGGTTAGGGTGCGACACCTGAAAACTCCGAGGGTCGCCCCTGCGGCCCGGAGCGGAGCGGACAAGCACCAACCTCAAAGGTGTAATTCGCCAAATAGGCTGGTTTCTCAGCGACGCTCCGGCGTCGCTGGGGCACACTTCTGTTCGGCGACCACGGACCGCCAATCGGTCGATCCGACGTTTTCCATGGCGTGCGTTACGGCATTCGAAAATTGTGCTTGGTTAGCTTTGACCGCAAGGGTCTCGGACGTTCCATCCGGCGAGGTGACTTTCACTTCGCCTGGTCCGCGTGCCAACCATAGGAAAGGGCAACGATGAATATGCATCGTCAGTTTGCTGCCCTTTTTCATCACCACCTCAATCACTCGCACGTCTATGTTCTCGAACTGCACCGTGCAATTCTTCCCGCAAACTTGCAACAGATCTTGTGCCCTCTCCTGCCCCTTCTCCTGCCCTCCTAGAATGGGCGCCCAAAGAATCATGAGGGCGGTTGTTGCAACACACATACGGAACAATCCTGCGCTTCTCATCTCCGCCTCCTCGTGGATTCGAAGAATGTGGGCCCGCAGGTGAATCTTTACGCCATTTCCGCGGACGTGTCAAAATGTGCATGGCACGAACCTGACCTGCGACGCATGCGGTGCAACGCATAGGCTTCTCCGTGCACGTCAGAGGGCGTCGGACGCGTCGCATGCGCCAGAGGATCCGTTGTTTCCGTTCTTCTGATTTCCTCCCGAGTTTTCTCGGTTTCAGAGAAAGAAAACCGGTTTTTCGGCGAACCCCTCCCCCCTTTCTAACCGCGTCCTCTAAGCAGGGGCATGATTTTAGCGACTTGGTCGATTTAGGTAGTGGGCCCGTTACCGGAAAGCGCGTTTGAACGTAGCCGCTGGCGCGGCGGACGCTTCGCGTGCTATGCTCCTGACGTCATGCCCCAAGGTAACGCTTTTAACTGCGATTTCCGCTTTTCTCTGATTTTCTTAAGTCATGCAAAATCAATAGGCTGCAGACGAAAAAAGATTCAATTCCCATAGCCGTTAGATCGGGTCCAGCCATTAGCCCGCATCCACCGCAACCGCCAGCGGCCACCTTCAAACGGCTCTATCGAACGCGCGCAGAGCACCTCGCCCACCTTCACGCTTTCGTGATTACGCGCCTCCGATAGAGCACTAACGTTTATCGGGACTAAACTCGACGGCTCGATGCGGGTGGCCTTTCGCTTCCGATTCTCGGAATGCGGCCGGCCGGAGCTTCGGTATCGGGCGACAATTCCTGCGGAGTCGAGTAACGCAGATCGATGTTTGCGGTAAAGGTCCTGGGCATGAAGATCGAGAACTGATTATTGAACGCCAGTATGTAGGTCCCTGACTGAGTAATGGAAACGTTGAACTGTCCTGACGTGATGCTGTCTGTAGCGAAGAGCACCCTGGCTTCGTGACCGTGAATTAAGTTTTCAAACTCGTACTCGGTCGCAAGCACCAACGCAATGTCATGTTTTAACCCGCCCGAAGCCCGGAACCAACCGGTCACTGCGGGCTCAAGCATCTTGCTGGTGTCTATTTTGATCGAATGTCGAACGTCTCCGCCCGCCCGTACAGTGACCTGGCCCGATACCAGCTTCTTTGAAAAGGCACTCGCCTTCGTTGGAGCGGGTTGAATCTCTGCGGCTCCATTCTCGATACCGAGACCTTGCACGACCACCTGAGTCCTCGTAACGAACGCTGTGGCCCGTTCGACCAGGCGCTCGCCGGCATCCCCGAGCTCGCTGTTGAGCCGGCTGAAGAATCCCACATGTGCAGGAATCAATAGTTTGTCGAGGTGCCGCGCGCCGTCTGCTATCTTAAGAATACTCTCTTGGCTGGCGATCTCAATGGCATTCACGGCTTCTTTTACCGCCGTTTTGACGTGAGAAGCCACGGCCGATACCACGGCCTGCTCGGCCACCTCTAGCAGTTTCTTTTCCCAGGCACGAATCAGTTCGTCGGGCGGGTTTGCCGCATTCTGGCTCTTGTTCCGGCCAGGGACCGAGGGAGCCGGTCCCGAGTTGAACAAGGCCGGTGCGGATGCCTCGAACTCGCTGGAGTCTGGCGAAATGCGATTCCCCTGATCTGACGGCGTCGCAGTTTGGATCTCAGGCGCGGGACCGGCCGCTTCGGTGGCGCCCGTCGCGACACTGGCGGAGTCTGAATACGGAAGCCAATCCTCAGGGACCGACTTGATTCCCCAAATGTTGGCCGGCGTCTCAAGTTCGACGCCGACGCCGTAAAGCTCGCGCGGATTCCCAGGCAAGCGAACAAACCTGACTTTTGCCCGCACGGGGGGCGATTTAGGACCGGTGTGCTGGTTTGAAACTTCCAAGGTCATCCACGAGTCCCGTTGGTGCTCGTGCCGCGATAGATAGAGGCAGCCATGACAGCTGACCGCCACCGCCGAGGTCAACTCCAGCTGTGCGGTCCCAATTCTGCTTTCTCCAACGATTTTCAGGCGCACGGCCTCAAGGATGCGCGTGCTGCGCCGCGCTCTTGAAGCCGTCGCGAGATCGGGTGTCCCGCTCTGCGTTGAGTCGCCCGCCACTTTGCTCCCTCGAATGATGTTCTTAGCCTAACACTCCTTCCGAATCGAAAGGGCGCGGCCGTACAGGCTAGCCGCCAGTGAATTACTGGCGGATCGACAACACCTAGCTCCAAACTGCGTGTCGCTTCGCGACATCCTGGGCGTCGTTGGTCCTGCGACACCTGAGCCGGAGTTTTAAGTTGGATTTGGACTTACGACAGGAGAGAATCGCGCATGTTCACGACTCCAGCCGAAGGTACAAAGCTGACGGCTCAGAAGTGTGCCCGCCAAAGGGTTCCACCACTCTGCACGCTAATGATCATTGCGATGGCGCCACTCGTAGGGTTGCCGGTGTGCGCACAACAGGGGCAGCCGGACCAACCGACGACTGACTGGCAGGACAAAGGCAAACAAGACAAGGATCCTCTGCAGAACGCGAATCCTAAGAACGATCGCATCTTCAAGGTGATTCCGAACCATACGACGGTTGAAGTTCCCACAACTTTCACGCCGATCACGGCAAAACAGAAGTTCAAGCTCGGCGCTGAGGATGCTTTCGACCCCTACGAGTTCCCACTGGCTGGTCTTGTCGCCGGAATCGCGCAGACACGAAACGACGATGCCTCCTGGGGCAGGGGCTCACGGGATCCGCAAAACGTTATTCGGCGGCCTTCGCGGATACAACGATCGGCAGCTTCATGACCACCGGAATATTTCCTTCGGCGTTGAAGGAAGATCCGCGCTATTTTCGGAAGGTAAGCGGCGGATTCGTGCGCCGCAGCAGTTACGCGGTGAAGCGCATCTTCGTAACGCGTACTGATTCCGATCACGGCCAGTTCAACTATTCCGAATTTGGAGGGAACGCGGTTGCTGCCGCAATCTCGCTGACCTACCACTCACGTGAAGAGCGAAGGTTCTCGAATTTCGGGAATAATTACGCCACGCAGATCACCATCGATGTAATTGCCAATCAGTTGAAGGAATTCTGGCCGGACATCCGCCGCAAGATTTTCAAGAAGTCGTAAACCATGACCCTCACTTTGTTACTCTGCAATTATGTGAGACGCAAAGAGAACAATTACTACCCCACCTCTCGAGGACCAAATCGAGTATTCCAACGAGATCACCACCCCAGTTGAGCACAGGTAAGGAACCTCGGATCTAACCGCGGAACCCGACGCATTCATGGTTACGGTTTCGGCATGTGTGCAGGAATGCCAAGAATGACAACACAGCAACGGATTTAGACTGGCCGCTCAAGGTTTCCGGTGGCGTGTCACCGCGTCTCCACAAGGGATAAAACCGGGAATCGCAGGGGCTTTGCTGCTTGAGCACTGGTGCCGATTCGATTCCTGTTTCTCTTCCGACCGGGCAATGGATTTACCGTCCGTGGTTGGATTTCTTGGTGGGATGCGGCGCATGGTCGGCTCCCTTGTTAGCCATTGCCACGTGGCTGACGCCTTCCCACACGCACGCTTGGGCTGTAGCTTTTTACCTGCTGGCCATCCTCTTCAATTATCCACACTTCATGGCCACCATTTATCGCGCCTACCACACGCGTGCAGAGTTCGAGAAGTACAAGATCGTCACTCTGCATGTCACCCTACTGATGGTGTTGACTGGGGTCTTGCTACACGCTTTCTACTGGCTGCTTCCTTGGGTATTCACTCTCTACATTTGCTGGAGTCCGTGGCACTACACCGGGCAAAACTACGGCTTGTTGATGATGTTCGTGCGACGGAGCGGGGCGACGATGACCTCGGACGAGCGCCGTTGGATTCGTGCGGCGTTCGTGGCGGCCTACTTGATGCTACTAGCCAGTTTCCAAACCGGCGGTTCGGCCGATCCGCTCATCCTTTCCCTCGGAGTACCCGCGGAATTTACTTTGCCGGCGCGACTTGTTCTTGGAACAGTGTTTGTAGGGTCTCTTCTCCTCGGCTTCCGACGATTAATCTTGAGGAGCGGCTGGAGGGCAATGGCGGCCCCGCTCACACTGGCTCTCACACAATTCCTCTGGTTCGTTTTACCGACGCTCTTGGAATTGCACGCGGCCCATCAGATCCCACAAACGCGCTACAGCAGCGGAATTCTGGCAGTCCTGCATTCGGCGCAGTACCTGTGGATTACGAGCTACTACCAGCAGCGCGAGGCGCGTGCGGCCAGCCAGTCGGGCTGGCGAATGGCCACCTATTTCCTAACACTCATCGCTGGTGGTATTGCACTGTTCATTCCGGGTCCATGGCTTGTGAGCAGAGTCTTTCACTTTGATTTTACGACGAGCTTCCTAATCTTCACCGCTGTCGTGAACATTCATCATTTCGTTCTCGATGGCAAGCTCTGGAAGCTGCGCGATTCGCGCGTCGCTTCCATGTTGGTTGACCGCAGCGGAAAGGCCCGGGTGAGCGAAAGGGCAGGCACGCCGCTGGTTCGTCCGATAAACGCCGGAGCCGGGCCGTGGTTCGGAAGTCGGATTCGTTCACTGGCCGTGTTTCGTGTGTCGCTGGTGACGCTACTGTTTCTCTGGGGCGGAATGGATCAGGTTCATTTCGCACTGGGCACCGACGAAGGAAATCTTTCAGCACTCCTCCACGCGGCACGCTTGAACCCGTACGATAGTACGCTGCAGGCGCGGATCGCTTTAGCGGAAGGAAAAGAGGGCCGGAAGTACGAGGAAGTTGCGGCGCTGACGCGCGCCGTGGCCATCAATCCGCATAACGCCGCGCTCCAGCATGCGTGCGCTCGCGCCATGATCGAGGACGGCCTCTACGCGGAGGCGTACGATCATTACGCGAAGATGCTCGGTATTTTCCCACGCGATCCCGATGCTCTGGTCAATTACGGACTACTGGCCGCTCGCCTCGGGCATCCGGACGTGGCCATGGCTTCTTGGGAAAAAGCTGAACAGGTGGACCCGAAACAGCCGAATCCACACCTTTATCTCGCCGAAGCACTCGACCAGAAGGGAAAGGTGACCGAGGCCGCTCGCCATTGGAAGGCATTCTTGCAGTTTGCGGCCGCGCATCCAGATGATCCTGCCGCCGGAGCTAGGCAGCAGATTTCCGCGGCGATTCAATTGGCAGACGACGAGTCTCGCCTCAATCACGCTGGTGCGGCCTCTAGCTCATACCTAACCGCGATTGCGCTCGCGCAACATGCGGGTGATGCCGAGCTGGAAAGTTTGGCGCTCGTGCATCTCGCCGATCTGCAAGAGAAAACCGGCGATGCAAAATCCGCGGCCCATTCTTACCAGCGTGGTCTGGCGCTCGATGAGAAGGCAGCTGACCCTCGCAGTGAGGCCCTCGATTGGTTCAACTACGGACAATTCCTAAGGCGACATGGATTGCCTGAGGAATTGGCTTACGCATGCTTTCTGCGTGCTGAAGGGCTAATGGCGGAGAACGGAGGTGACGACCGCGAAACCGTGAAATCTATTCGCCGACAGGTCGAGAGTCACCTCGGGAAAAAGGCCGTTGCCGTACGAACGAATCTGCCCACCATGCTGGCGCGCGCCACCCAACTTCCGACGGATTCATTCTGAGCCCGCTCGGATGACGAACGAAACCTGGCGTTATTCAGTGGACATCCTGATCAGCCGGGTTGCGGTGAAGCAATACCGGACCGATTGAGGCTCGTGAAGCTGCGGGAACCTCCGCTTTTCTCGAAGGCTCCCGCAGGCAAGGATTTTAGAATTCGAGCCGCAGGGCAAACTGGATCTGGCGTTGGTTATCCCTCAGCTGGTGTCGAATCACGCCTGCCTTCTTGCTGGGCTTTTCTGAGAACGGGGTCAGGTCACCTGAATCACCTGAGAATACAATGGTGCTCAGACCATCGCCGCTGAAGTTTGTGTGGTTGAGGATGTTGAAGAATTCAGCTCGGAACTCCAGCTTGCCACCTTCTCCGAGGAAGCCGAGCTTTGTCTCCTTCACCACGGAAAAGTCCCAATTTCTTTCGGGCGGCCCGCTTATGATATTGCGCCCGGAAGTGCCCAACTGGCCAATCGTGTCTGAACAATTTGTCAACCCGGGTCCAGTGCAGTTCGGCGCGATTGAGAACATGGCCGGGTTGAACCACTGGTTGGGATTGCCGGTGACAACCGTGTTGGGATCATAGACGATGGGTTGGTACTTACATGGGTTGGTGTCGGGGCCGGTCGCTGGTTTCCCAGGCAGGGAGGTGCAAGGATAAGCCGCCAGCAATGCCGGCGTATTGATATTGACCCGGTCACCCTGCTGGGCTTGCGCGACGCCGGAAAGCGAGCGATTGTTGGCGGTAATCAGCGAGAATGGCTGGCCGCTCTGGATGCTCACGATGCTGCTCATGAACCAACCATTTAGCGCCTTGGCTGCAAAGCCATTCCCTGCCATGCGGTTCGGGAAGTGATAGAGCGCGTTAAATTCCCAGTTGTTGGGGATATTGAAGCAGGCCGGGCCCTTGTCAACTTGCGTGTTCAGCGGATAAACGCCCAGCAGGCCACCCGAAACGATGCAATCTTGTATGTTGGCCTGACCCTGCGTTTCATCCGTTACTCGGCTGCGCGTGTAGGCGGCTGAGAATTGCAGTCCATGGCTGGTCCGTTTTTCCAGGTTTACCTGCAAAGCGTTGTAACGAGAATCCGCGGCTGTGGCGATGTTGATGTCGCTGCCGTAGTTCCGGTTCGCGTTGTGAAAGGCGGGAGAGCTGGCATCCCAGAACGGCACCTTGCCGCCGGCGCACACGCTGGCAGGATCGCCGCAGGGACCAAGAGACGTGGGTAAGATCGGATTTCCATCGCGAACCATGGGCAGATGAACTCCGTGGTTGCCTACATAGGCCACGCCGAGCGCCATGTTCCAGGGCAACTGCTGCTGAACGCTTGCGTTGTACTGGATCATATAGGAGCTTTTATAGTCGTAGTCGATGAACGTCGGGGTTAGGGCGCCGGGAGTCTGTATGCAGTTGGCGAAGGCCCCTGGGCCGGGCGTACATGTCGGTGCATAAGCTATGGAGTTTCGTACCGCATCGGGGATGGGCAATGGAAACCCCGTGTTGTTACCGCTGACGCAGCCCGATACGCCCACGTAGCACGTCCCCAATTGGTTCTCCCAATCCGTTGTCGTGCAGGGAAAGACGCTCGCCGAGCAGGTAGGCGAGATATCAACCAATGCGCCATACGGCAGCCCTCCGTTCCCGGTGCCTCCGAGGGCCGATCCGATGTTCCCCAGGTCGTAGTAGATTCCGGCGCCCCCACGGATGGCAGTCTTGCCATTCCCAAAGAGGTCATAGGCAAGTCCAACCCGCGGACTGAAATTTTTCAGCGTGTTGTTCTTGATGACGGGGCCGGGAGAAAACAAGTCGGTGAAATCATTGATGAGCCTGGACTGCTTCCCTTGCAACTCATGCGGGGTATTCATGAATTCATAGCGCAAGCCCAGGTTCACGGTCAGCCGCTGTGTGGCCCGCCAGTCGTCCTGCCCGTACAAACCGTAGGTGTTGTAGATGAAAAACCGGTTTTCATTGGCAAAGGAGGGCGCAAACTCGACTACGTCGGGTATGCTCTGCAAGAAACCAGAGAATTGATTGTATTGGAGCTGCCCGTTAAAAGAGTTGGTAGCCTGACTTCCTTGATTGAACCGGTTAAGCAGCACGCCAAACTTGAAGGCATGTTTCCCGCGGGTCCAATTCACGTCGTTGCTCAGGGTGTAGATGTTCTGGAGGCTGAACGTGGTGGGGGAGGCGTTTACGGATCCGAACTCGCTAAAGGCTCCGCCCGCGGTCCCGCCCATGTCCACTACGCCAGTGGAAAAACCCGGCACGAGTTCCGGACCCAAACCATTATTTTGGGTTAGGCCGTTGTTAAGCAAGTTCGTGCTCCTGCGGGTGCGGCTGAAGGAAAACCGCGCCGTATTGAGCACCGTGGGCGAGAAGGTGTGGTTCTCGGCGAGCGTAATCCACTGATTTCGCGCGGCCGGCACCTCGCGGAAATAAGAATAGTCCTCTTGGCTGATGGTGTTATTTTGAAGCGCATTGTCAATGGTATAGCGGGCAAAGAAAGTATCTGCGGAGGAAAAATTCTGGTCCACACGGATCTGCCCATAATTCTCCCCGGTGGTGTCATGGTCGCTGCGTACTTGAGTGCCCGAGACCGGGTCGGTGGGCAGAGGTACGATCGCCAGGAAAGGAGCCGTATAGGGACTAAGCGTCACCTGGGGTGGGACCGGGTTGCCGAGCGCGTCGGTATCGTCAGCAAAGTCGGGACACTGCGCCACAGTGATCACCGCGCCGGCGCCATAATTGTTCGCCGCGGTAGCGTTGGGCGGGTGACACCCCGCTGACGGCACAACGCTGTTGATGGGAACTCCCAGGTTTAGCCGAACGCCTTCGTAGACTGCGTAGAAGAACGTCTTGTCTTTCTTGATGGGGCCGCCAAATGCTGCCCCAAACTGGTTCTTTTGAAGCGGCGGGATGGGGGCGCCCGCTCCCCGATTGAAGAAGTCATTGGCATCGAGCGCGGAATTGCGGAAGTATTCAAAGACGTCGCCGTGGAACTGGTTCGTTCCGTTCTTGCTGACGGCCACCATCTGGCTGCCCATGGCCAATCCATACTCAGCCTGGAAAGTGCCAGTTACGATTCTGTACTCCTTGATGCCATCCAAACCCAGGGCATCGCCAGAAGCGCCGGCCACGGGGCTGCGGCCCGTGCTGTTCTGCAGGATGGCCCCATCTAGCGTGAAATTATTGGATCGCACCGGCGCTCCGTTCACGCTAAAGCTGGTGCCCGACGAGTTGCGTTGGTTCTTGTCCTGGTTGACGCCAGGCTTGTACAAAGCCAGGTCAATATAATTCCGGCCGTTCAGCGGCAACTCTGCCATGCTCTGCTCGTTCACGGTGCCCCCGAGGGTGGAGTCCTGGGTATTCACCAGGGGTATTTCGCTGCTAACGGTGACCTGCTGCGTGGTGGCACCCACTTGCAGGGCAAAGTTAATTACGCCCTGCTGGGTGACCTCGAGATTCAGGCCCGTTCGGTTCTCGGTCCTGAACCCGGCAGCTTCCGCTTTCATTTCATAGTGACCTACGGGCAGTTCTGAGAAGCGATAGCTGCCATCCTGCTCAGTCTTCGCCGTCTTTGTGAGGTTCGTATCGGTGTTCCGCACCGTCACCGTGGCGCCCGGTACGGACGCACCGGAGGAGTCCTTGACCGTCCCCAGAAGGGCGCCTGTAGGTAATTGGGCCGCGACGGGAATCGCCGCCAAAATGAGCACACCCACCCAGATCATGCTTCGGCTTACCAACTCACGACACACTCCCATATTTCCTCCTCTGGCGGCCCAGCAGGCCCACCGCCTTCGCTTGCATCAGACTTGCTTGATAAACGTCCTAGTACACCGCAGTTTTGCCGCATGAATTGAGTTTCTTCGATCACCGCCCGAGCACAATACGAAGACAGCAGTGCTGCCCCTCAAGCCTTTTCCAACCAATAAGGTCCCCTTCGTTCCTTGCCGTCTTCCTGTAAAGTCCTGGAAGCGCACGTAACAACTGTGCCCGTCAGCGAGCGATGACCCAATATATCGAAAACGACGGTCTCTAAGTCATGAGACTTCACACCCGCGAGGAGACGGAGATGAAGCGGACTCTATGTCTGACTGCGCGGAAATGTCAAGCAGAAAGTCGGCGAACCGAGGTTCGGAATCCCCCAGTGGGACGTTATTCCGAGCCCATTTTTTCAATTGGAGTGAGACACGAACCGGAATAGCGGAAGGACCTGGCGGAAGATGTCAGCGACGTGCTTTGGAAAACTCGGCCGCAGCGCCGCTGCCGGCGGAAGCTTTCTGCGAACAATCCAGGCTCTCAGTTTTTTCCACTCTTCAGGCGCGAGCGGCCAGCCGTCATTTTTGGTCCACTCGCCCTTCTCCATCGAATACCAGTAGCTCTCGTATTGGCGCGCCAGGCGCCCTTTATGTTGAGCGCACCACTTGGGCGCTTGCGGAATACACTGAGCGAGCGCAGAAGCCCTTGTGTCGCGATCGAAGTAAACGCGGAATCCCGCCGTCACAGAGTCCCCGGTCACACCCACGTAGACTTCTCCTGGCTGCCGGTTTTGTCCGCCTCGATGGGGAAACATCAGATACATCTGCGGGCGGTAGGGCGTCTTGTCTTTGGAGAAGCGTATATCGCGGTTGATGCGCGAGAAATTCACGCCAGTGCGGCCGCTGACGTCAAACGCAGGATGCAGCTTGCGCACAGCTGGAGTCAGTTCTTCAAGCAGACCGCGAAGCGGCTGGACGACGGAACTTTGATACCGCTCACGATTTTCGTCCATCCATTTCTTAAGGTTGTTGCGGCTGAGATCGCGGAAGAACCGGAACGTCTTGGTGTTGATCCCGGCGCGGCTTGCGACTTTTCCGCGGCTCGCTGGCATGGTTTGTTCTCTCGGTGCCGACCCTCTGCGGGCACAGCGCTCATTGGCTCGAAGGATCCCTCGGGCTTCAGCTTCGGACCCAACGCACTCCTGACCACCCTTCGGGCAGATTGAGTTTTCGATATGGACTTGTCCATGTCAAGGCTCCCTCTGGAAGGCTCACTGACTCCTAGGAGGAAACGAATGCAATTCCATGTGAGATTCGACATTCAGATCATGGATTT
>QHYQ01000466.1 GCA_003224175.1 Acidobacteriota bacterium | reverse complement strand
GAGGTTGCGCGCTGTCAATGACGGGCGAGCAAGTCGCGGCCATTCTCGATAAGTAGAGGGATCTGCAGAAGCTGGGCACTAAGTTGCGGCCTGATCCGCCGTAGCAATGGCATTACACCTCGGTTGCTGGTGCTTGGCCTAGCAGTCCGTGGCGTAACCCTGCGAAATCCGATGACGGCAGTTGTGGTCCCGGAACGGTCGAATCTTTCCGGTTGGGTGCTTTGAACGTCGCAAACCGGCCGCAGAAGGCGCCCAGTTCATTGCAAGTGCAATTCTGAAGTACAAAATCAAGAGAATAGCCCGCTGCTGCCGGTTGCGGAGTTCCCGCGGCGTCCCCGCACCCAGAGTCTGCCGGAAGATGAGGCTCAGATTGAAAGCACAGACATGGATCAGCTGCCGCTTCAAAGCATTTTCGCGGCCTCGCAGAAAGACCCGCCTCATTCCACCGGTGTCGTAGCAGTGCGCAAAGGACCGCTCGATCAGTTCGCCGCGCTTCTTCAGCAGCCGCTTGCCGTAGTTGCCGTGGATCCGCCGCCGATTCGCGTATACGGCTCTCTGCTCGTCCGCCTTTCCCGACCACCGGCGTCCCGGCCGCGTCGGTTCCGGCATATAGCTCCGTGCCTCGGCCTGTTGCACTGCCAATATCGTGTCGTTGCTGTGGTAGCCCCTGTCGGCCACGACCTCAGCAAGGGCATTCAAACTGACCTGTGGCTCCTCATCCGGCGCTTGCTCAGCTTCCCGCTCCATCAGGTGAGCCAGATTCTCGGCGGTTTCTGCCAGTGTTTCTTTGATGGTTGTGGTGTCGCCCTGGTCAGCCGGTTGCAGCGTCACTGCAATGATCGCCCCGCTTTCCATGTCCACCGCATGCTCGGCTTTGTGTGCCAGATGCGTGGTGCCGTCCTTCATCTTCGCGATCCGCGCATCCGGATCACTGGGACTCACCCATTCTTGATTGGATGTTTTCTTCTTTCGTTTGCGGTCCACACGGGCCAGGTCTTCTCGGCTCGGGGTCTTAATCCCGGACTCCCGGGCTAGCCCGGTCAGAAACTCGTCGTAACTGGCCCCGTTGTCCCGCCGCACGATGGACCGCATGGCCGCATTGGCTTCCAGCGTCGTGGCGTCCACTCCTACGGTCTTGCCTTTCAGCAGACCCCGATCCGCCAACACGCCCAGGACCCACAGAAAAATCTTCCGATGCGTTTCCACATCCATCAGTCGCCGCGTTCTGGAGATCGTCGAATGATCGGGGGCCTCCTCATCCAGACCGATGCGCAGAAACTGACGCAAGCCCAGTGAGTCGGCAGCTCGCCACGCAATCCCACGTTCGGAATCGATCCCCTCGAAATACCCAATCAGCAACAGTCGGAAATAGGTTCCCGGCGGCAGGGATGGACGTCCATTCCCGTCGGCGTAGAACCGGGCACACTCGGTTTCGGCAAACTCATCGAACTTCTCCTGGTCCAGCAGGTCGTTTACGCGCTGATAAAAAGGATGACCGGGTGCAGTAGCCAGCTCCGTGTGCATGACCCAGAGCTGCTCCTGGCGCTGCCGGCCTTTGCGGGTACCCATCGCCATAAAATCATTTTAAGTACAAGATGTTTTCTACGCCAGAGAATAGCCTCACTTTAACCACGGACTGCTAGTACTACTGGGTCATAAAAAGAACATTCTGATGTAGAATTGTTTTGTGGGATCACGTCTCTCCGCGCCAGGCCCACAAGAGAGACGCTTCGCGGCATATATAGAGGGCCTGGCGAGCGCCGCGGGGCACGAAGACCGGCAGACACCTTTGAAGAATTACTGCAAGGGATTGCTATTGCCTGGGGAACGCAAGAGCATTGAGCCGATGGCAGCCCGCCTGGATCCGGAGCACATCCAACCGATGCGTCAGTCGCTACACCATTTGGTGGCGAAGGCGCCATGGAGCGATGGAGTACTGTTGGAACAGGTGCGCAACTATGTGTTACCGACGATGCAAAAGCAAGGACCAGTGGTCGCCTGGATCGTCGATGACACCGGGTTTCCAAAGAAGGGCAAGCATTCGGTCGGAGTTACTCGTCAATACTGCGGTCAAGTGGGTAAGCAGGAGAACTGCCGTATCGCAGTAAGTTTGTCGGTGGCGACATGGAGTTCGAGCCTGCCGATTGCGTATCGTCTCTATTTGCCGAAGGAATGGGCCGAGGATCTCCAGCGGCGGGAAAAGACGGAAGTGCCCGAAGAGGTTGAGTTTCAGACCAAGCCAGACATCGCGCTGGAGCAGATTCGGGCAGCGGTAGCGGAGAAGGTGGCGCGCGGGGTTATTCTGGCCGACGCCGCCTACGGTATCAACACCAAGTTTCGCGAGGGACTCACCGAACTCGGCTTACGCTATGTGGTGGGTGTGCAAAGCTCGATGACGGTCTGGGAGCCAGGCAAACAGCCCTTGCCAGCCAAGCCACGCGGAAAAATGGGACGGCCTCCGCGGCTATTGCAGCGGACCACGGGCCATCAACCCGTCTCAGTCAAGCAGTTGGCGATGAGTCTGCCCGCCACGGCCTTCCAGGAAATCAGTTGGCGTGAAGGCACAGACCGGAAGCTGCGATCCCGCTTTGCCGCCGTTCGCGTACGCGCCGCTCATCGGGATTACGAGAAGGCGGAACCTCACGCGGAGGAATGGTTGTTGATCGAATGGCCGCGAGGACAGGCAGAACCCACTAAGTACTGGATCTCGACGCTGCCCCCGAACACCAAGCTCAAAGCTTTGACTAAGATGGCCAAACACCGTTGGATCATCGAACGTGATTATGAGGAGTTGAAACAAGAGTTAGGGCTG
>QHYQ01000003.1 GCA_003224175.1 Acidobacteriota bacterium | reverse complement strand
ACGTCGTGAATATAATGGCCGGAGAACGCGCTACTGAAAAGGCTAGGGAAGAGAAAGCTAAGGGCGTATCGCCGATTTCGAAAAATTAAGCGCCCCGAATAGACGCGAAGCCCAGCTTATAGAGCGATGCAGCGTTCGCGGTTTTCTTATTGTCGGCGGTCGCGCCCGTGGTTGTCTTTCACCTTAGATTGGCTCTAAAGTCGACCGCCGATCCCCTCAAAAGTGCTTTGAGAAACGCCTCATCCCTTTTCTGCCCTTCGTAGTGATATGGGTAGGCGATCTTCAGCTGCATAGCCTTTATGCATTCGGCCGCGTCGCCCGGAGTCATCGTTTGTGGCATGTTCATGGGGACAAATGCTACATCGATGCCCTTGACGCCTTTCGCCTCAGGCGTGCACTCGGTGTCGCCCATAAAGTAGAGCCGCTTCCCGCCTAACGTGATGATGTAACCATTGCCGCGCCCTTTGGGATGGTAGAGTTCGCCGGCCTTCGGCCCATGCTGCATGTTGTACATGGGCACCGCTTCGATGCCCACGTCTGCCACGGTTTTGGTATCGCCGTTGGCCATTACCACCGTGGGTGCCGGAATCTTGGTGCCGGCCTCGCTGGCCGCCGCCATAGGCATCACCACCGAAGCTCCAGACTTGCGCAGCTTGGTGATCTCTGCCACGTCGAGATTTTCCGGATGGATGTCGGTGATCACAATCAAATCAGCCGGCTTTAAGGCATCGAACTTTCCCAACAGCGGAAGTTCCACGTTGTCGTACATCGCCACAGGGTCGACCTGTATGACCTTGCCGGCATACTCGAGCTGCACGCTCGAATGCATGATCGGCGTAATCTGAATATCTCCGCCCGAGGCGGGAAGCGTGTCCGTTTGATTGGCCGCCAAGACAGCAGCCGCAAATGCAATCACCAACACCATCGCCAGGAACATTCTTATGTTCACGATCTCTCTCCTGACGGTTTCCAGACCGTCCGCTAGCGGAACCTTATCCCACTCTGAATTCGTGCCTGTCAAGTAGTGCCTTCAATCTTCGGACCGCGGCTCCTTCTGTGGCAAGACTGTCCTTGACACTAGAAGGATTCAAGGGTAGGTTTTGGCTTAATTGAGGCTGTTTTTTGCGACAATCTCATTGCGGGATGGTCCTCGGATAAATATGAAGGTCACCGTGCTCTCCCTTTGCTTGGTGGTTTTCGCACCTATCGTGGTTAGAGCGCAAACCACAGCCCAGCAGCCACCCGCTCGAACCGCTTCAGTCGCCCCTAAGATGCCCACCCCTGGTGAGTTTCCGCCCTATAAGGCGCCCCGTACGGCTGATGGCAAACCCGACCTCAACGGAATCTGGCAGTCTTTTGTGACCGCCGATATCAGCGTTCAGGATCACGATGCGCAACCGGGACCTCGTCCCGACATCATGGGCGCGTACGGAGCTTGGCCGGGAGGACAAGGGATTGTGGAGGGCGGTGAGATCCCGTACAAGGCCGAAGCGTTGGCGCAAAAGAAGGCCAACGCCGAAAAACGAATGGTCATAAATATCACCAGTGATGACAGGCGCCATGAGACGGGCGACCCGGAGCTGAAGTGCTATCGGCCAGGGATTCCGCGTGCCAACTATGAGCCCTTCCCGTTTCAGATTGTTCAGAGTACAGACAACATAATCATGGTGTATGAGTTTGAGCACGCCCTGCGTACGATTTACATGAAAGAGGATAAGGAGACTCCCAAGGATGCTCCCGCCGATAGTTGGATGGGCTGGTCGCACGGGCATTTTGAAGGTGATACCTTGGTCGTTGACTCAGCGGGGTTCGTACCCTGGACTTGGTTCGACCGTGCAGGTGATTACCACAGTGATGCCCTGCACGTCGTCGAGCGGTATACTTTGGTGAGTCCTTATCACATAATGTATGAGGCCACGATCGAAGATCCGAATGTCTTTACACGCCCGTGGAAGGTGAGCTTTCCACTTTATCGGCGCATGGAAAAGAATATCCAACTTGTGGATTTCGATTGTGTGGAATTTGTCGAGAAGATGCTATACGGCCCCTATTACAAGGACCCGGGCAAGTAGAGGCAGTAAGGGAGGGTGAGATGGGTAATCGTTTAAGGGTTTCAGCGAATGCTTTGCTCGTGATGGCGGCCGTTTTATCTGTGCCGGCATGGGTTGCGGCCCAGACTACCTCAGGCGCGGCCGGGAAGGCCGCTACTAACACGGCGGCGAAAAAGACATGGGTTTTGCCCCGGACTCCGGACGGCCAGCCGGACCTGCAGGGATATTGGACGAGCCTCAGCTTCACGCCCATGGAGCGTCCGGCGAAATACGCTGGGAGAGAGTTTTTGACAGACGAAGAAGCAGCACAAATTCACAAAGAAGGCATTCAACACAGTTATGAGTTCACTTTTAACGATCTGGCGGAGACTCCGGTTTACGACGCGACCGTCTACGCGCTCAGCGCTTGGCAAGAGGGAGTAGCTCCCAACCGGAGAACGTCACTCGTCGTGGATCCGCCAGATGGCAAAATTCCCGCCCTAACGCCGGCGGCGGCGAAGGTCAAGGAGGCTGCACGGAAAGCTGGCCCCAACCAGGATTACGCGGATCCCAATGCACCGGTGAAGGCCGATGTCGCGGAGGACTTGAATTTGGGCGAGCGCTGCCTTTCCTTTGGTGGACCGCCGATCCTCCCCGGCGCCTACAACAGCAACTTTCAAATCGTTCAGGGTCCGGGTTACGTGATGATTGAATACGAGTGGAACAACGAGATTCGCATCATCCCATTCGACGGACGTCCGCAGCTTTCACAAGGAATTCATCGCTGGCATGGAAACTCACGAGGCCACTGGGAGGGCAACACACTGGTCGTGGAGACCTCCAATTTCCGTCCCGGTGCAACCTTCCAGGGCGCGAACGCGAACACCCTGAAGATGACCGAGTACTTTACGCGTACGGACCAGAACACGATCGAATACAAGTTTACAGTTGATGATCCATCCACCTGGACTAAGCCTTGGTCCGCAATCGTTCCCCTGAGCCATATGCAAGGGCCGATACCCGAGTACGATTGCAGTGAGAACAACAATGACGCGGTCAATATCCTCGCAGGCGCCCGTGCGACCGAAAAAGCTGCGGCAGAAAAGGCCAAGAATATCTCCCAGAGATAAACACAGTAAAGGCTTACGAGAATCGGCGAATTTGAATAGCAGAGGAGGAAAACAAATGCGAGTGGCTCTGGCGGTGGCGATGCTCGTAGTTGCTCTGGGTTTGCTGGTGGCTACGGTGCCGGTGCAGGCCCATCATGCTTTTGCGGCCACCTTCGATACGGCGAAGCCAGTGGTCGTGCATTGTGTAATTACCAAGGTCGAACTGATCAATCCCCACTCTTGGTTCTGGTGCGACGAAAAGGCCACCGACGGTGCGCTGACCAACTGGGGTTTCGAGGGGGGCAGCCCGAATTCTCTGATCCGCCATGGCGTGACGAAGAACACCATTCCCGTCGGAACGGAACTGATCATTCAGGGCTACCAGTCCAAGGCCTTTGAGCACAAGGGCGTGGGCGTCAACATGACGTTCCCCGACGGGCGGAAATTCCTCTTCGGCGGGTCTGCTCCCGGAGCCGAGAGCGAGGTAGCGACTCCCACGAAGGACGAAATCGCACCGACCGGCAAGGGCGACGCCGCACCCAAGAAGTAGTGCAGCGGCCTAGACCCTCGCTAGCTCTGGGCGGAAGTGTTTCGTGAGTCGGCTCGGTTGTACCAGTGCCTTTAGCGGCTGTACGACGTGAAGAGGCGAGCGACTCCTAATCGCAGTTTGACCAGCATCACCTGCCAGGAAATGCGCCTCTGCCCGGCTTCCAGTTCAGCGAAGAAGGAATAGGCGGCGTTATTAGCAGGCTGAGCAGGAGGCACAGCGATTGCCCGCCGATAATGGTCATGGCGATTGCCGCAGGCCTGCGGTTAGGTTCACCGCACCTACGCCGTCCACAGTCTTAAGCGCCCGCCGAACGAGCATATGTCTAACGGTTCCGCCCCTCCCGCCCTCGCCGAGGCGTTTTGCGCGAAATATGGACTGAAACTCCCGATCTTGCTGGCGCCCATGGCGGGCGCTTGCCCGGTGAGTCTTTCCATCGCATTGGCCAATGCCGGCAGCATGGGCGCTCTCGGTGCGCTGATGAGCGAGCCGGAAGCAATCCGCTCCTGGGTACAAGACTTCAGGTCTCAGAGCAACGGTCCCCTCCAGCTCAATACTTGGGTACCCGATCCGGCGCCGGCCCGAAACGCGGCGGCCGAAGCTCGCATGAGGGCATTTCTCACCGCTTGGGGACCAGCTGTTCCGCCGGAGGCCGCCGACGCCGCGCCTCCCGACTTCCGCGCGCAATGCGAGGCCTTCCTCGAACTGCGCCCGACGGCAGTCTCCTCCATCATGGGACTATTCCCATCCGAACTTGTGACCCGATTCAAGGACAAGGGCATCGCCTGGTTTGCCACCGCGACGACTCTGGCCGAGGCCCGCCGCGCTCAAGCTGCGGGCGCGGACGCCATCATCGCCCAAGGATATGAGGCCGGCGGCCATCGCGGATCATTCGATCAGGCGGCGGCCGAACGCCAATCCGTGGGACTCTTCGCGCTGCTTCCCCGGCTCGCAGAACATCTCGACGTGCCCATCATTGCTGCCGGAGGAATCGGCGATGGACGAGGCGTCGCCGCCGCGTTGATTTTGGGCGCCAGTGCGGCAATCGTCGGCACTGCATTTTTGCGCTGCCCCGAAGCAAAGACCCATCCCGCCTGGGCCGATGCTCTCGATCAACTCGAACCCGAAGACACCACATTAACGCGCGCGTTCACTGGACGCCTAGGCCGAGCCATCGCCACAAATTTTGTAAAAGCAGCGGCGTCGCCGGGTGCACCTCCTCCCACTCCTTACCCCGTGCAACGAGGGCTTACCGCGCCGATGAAGACGGCGGGCGCGGCGGCCAATGATTACCACCGCATGCAGGTCTGGGCTGGACAGTCAGCTGCCATGGCCAAGTCCGTGCCGGCTGCGACTCTCGTCATAGATATGTGGGAATGTGCTCGAAAATTCCTTTAGCGTGTCGACCTTGTATTCACTGCTCTGTCGAATGGCGCAATTCGCGCACAGATCCGGCCAAGAAAATCTTGCGTCGAACACGACTTGACATCAGAATGCCTCACCATCGCCTGCGACGTTGATAACGGGGGATCTCGTGTGTGCTACAAGATCTGACGTTGTTGTGCTTCTTCGTTTCTTTGTGCTGTTAGCGTTCTCGATTGCTTTCGTCTCTATCCCGGCGCGTGCGCAGCAGCACGAGCATTCTTCGGCTTCGGGCGCTGCGGGTGTATCTCCCGCCTGTAGGGCGAAGGATTTCGGCAAGATTCATCACCCCGTAAAGACTGGCAGTACTCAGGCTCAGCGCCTGTTCGAGCAGGGCATGGCACTCGACTCTACGGCTTCAATCATGGCCAAGCTGAACAGTGTTTCCGCCAGGCCGTCCAGCTCGACCCGAAAATGGCCATGGCGTATTGGGGCATAGCGCTGGTGCTCGGAACCAACTACAACCTGCCCGTTGATGGTGAGCGGGAAAAGTTGGCCTACGAGAACGTGCAGAAGGCTTTGGCGCTCTCTGCAAACGGACCGCGCAACGAGCGCGACTACATCGAAGCGCTCGCCAAGCGTTACACTGACCAGACGAACCCGGACTACGAACGCCTCGAAGCCGCCTACCACGACGCCATGCGAGAGGTCTACAAGAAGTATCCCGACGATCTCGACGCGGCGACGCTCTTTGCGGAAAGCGGCATGAACCTGCACCCATGGAAACTTTACGATCGCGACGGCAGACCCGCACCGGGCACCGAGGAAATTGTGGCTGTTCTGGAGTCCGTGCTGAAGCGCGACCCAAGTCATCTGGGCGCAAATCACTTCTACATTCACGCGGTCGAAGCTTCCGCACACCCCGGAGCCGCCCTGCCGTCGGCGCAACGGCTCGCGGGTCTCGCGCCGGCTTCCGGGCACCTGGTTCACATGCCTTCTCACATTTATATCCGCACCGGCGATCATGAGAGTGGAGAAAAGACGAACATCGCCGCGGTGCGTGTTGACGACGCTTACTTCGCTGCGGCCCATCCGCAGGGTGTTTACCCGCTGATGTACTACACGCACAATCTGCATTTCATCGCTGCCGAGGATGCTTTCTTGGGCAACTACGCAGGTTCACTCCAGGCGGCAAAGCGCGCGCAAGAGCATGTCGCGCAATACATCAAGCAAATGACAATGCTCGACGCTTTCTATTCCCTGCCGCTTCAGATCATGGTGCGTTTCCACCGTTGGGACGAAATTATGGCCCTGCCACAGCCGGACTCTTCGCAGCCGGTGACGACGGTCGCCTGGCACTACGCCCGCGCCTTGGCTGCAGCCCGCAACTCAAAGCTGGATCAGGCACGAACGGAATTGGCAGCAATGCGCGCTGCTGCGCCCGCCATGGCCAAAGTTCCCATCAACACCCAAGGGCCGCACAACTCGGAGGTGATTCCGCAGATGATGTCGGAGATTGTCGAAGCAAATCTAGCCAACGCGCAGCACCAGACCGACGCCTCTATCGCATACTTGCAACGCGCCGTATCCCTCGAGGACACGCTCGATTACGACGAACCGCCAGACTGGCTGCCGCCCTCGCGTGAATCGCTCGGTGCCGCGCTTCTGGCTGCGGGAAAGGCCGCCGATGCCGAAAGGGTTTTCCGGGAAGACCTCGGGCGCAACGCGCGCAATCCGCGCTCGCTTTTTGGGCTTGCCGAGACACTTCAAGCCGAGGGCAAAACGGCCGAGGCTGCTACCGTGCGCCAGCAGTTCGACCGAGGATGGAGGACAGCCGATACCAAACTCACGCTCTCTGGCTTCTAGAGTAAAACGCGGAGCCGCGTTTTCGCGAGATAGGTCTAGGTCTTCCAATCGGGAGTAGCCACGTATTCGCGAGTGATGTCCGCGACGGTTCGCGTGCCGCAATTCCCCATCACCAGCTTCAGTTCGCCCTGCATAATTTCGAGCACGCGATCCACGCCAGCCTGACCGAACGCGCCTAAGCCCCACAAAAACGGCCGCCCGATCCCCACCGCCTTCGCCCCAAGCGCGAGCGCTTTGAAGACGTCCGCGCCGCGCCGGAATCCGCCGTCCACAAATATCGGGATGCGATTCCCGGCCTCGGCCACCACTTCCGGCAGCGCCTCGATCGTCGCCCGAAGCGTTTCCGTGGCCCGCCCGCCGTGGTTCGATACCAAAATGCCGTCTATGCCGTGCTCGATGCACATCCGCGCGTCCTCGCGCGTATCCACTCCCTTGATGAGGAACTTGCCCTTCCAGAATTTGCGGATCTGATCGGCAAAAGCCCAATCCATGGCGGGATTGGGCGCGCGCACGCCGGTCATATCGATGCCGTTGAACATCGGCCGCTCCTTCATGCTGGGGCCAGCACCGCCTTCGTGGCACGTCATGCATTGGCTCAGGTCCTTCGGACGCGTGCGCAGAAACGTTTCGCTGTTGCGACCGGTGGTGTTGTCCACGGTCAGCGCGATCACCGAGACGCCAGCATCATGCACGCGCTGCAAGAGCTGCCGGCACGCATCCCACGTACTCGGCGCATAGATTTGCTGCCAGACCGGGCGGCCGAGCTCCTTGTTGACGTCCTCCACCGCCACGGATGTCATCGTGGAGAGCACTTGCAGCGTCCCATGCGCCTTGGCCGCCCGCGCCACGGCCAATTCCCCCTCGGGAAAGAATGACTTCTCGCCGCCCGTCGGGCACGTGAAAATCGGGCTACTGTAAGTGGTGCCAAACAGCTCGACGCGCATGTCCCCTTTCGTCGCGTCCCGCAACCGGCGCGGCCGCAACTCGATGTGCTTGAAGCCTTCGCGATTGGCGCGCAGCGTGGCGTCATCATCCACGCCGCTCGCCATGTAAGCCCAATGGCCCGGCTGCACCTTGCGGTGCGCGGACTCCTCGAAATCGAAGACGTTGAGAGCCTCGGCCGGCTTCGTAATAACGTCGGAAACAGCGGGTGCATTTTGTGCGAAACCGCTTCGCTCGAGAAAAGCGGTCACTCCGCCCAGTGCGGCGACGTAAGGGCTGGCGGCCAGAAACTTTAGAAATTCGCGGCGGGCACTGCTGGTAGATTCGCTCATAATGACCCGGATTCTAGCGCTCCTCGCGCTTTCTGACCAGCCCGTTTTCCG
Source organism: Acidobacteriota bacterium (assembly GCA_003224175.1). Taxonomy (GTDB): domain Bacteria; phylum Acidobacteriota; class Terriglobia; order Acidiferrales; family UBA7541; genus Palsa-189. The sequence continues at coordinate 2,004 of QHYQ01000003.1, read as the reverse complement.
GCGCATGCCGCCTTGCGTCAGGCAGTCGGTTTTTCGGCCCATCGGTGAGAAGATATGCACGGCTAGGGCGTTAAAGAAATTGCGATTCGAGTGGAGGCACATCATGGCGCATCGCCTCAGATGGTTGTTAGCAGTTGGATTGCTGTCAGCAAACCTGTTCGCGATTTTCCTGCAACGGGCTCCCGGTCAAAACAAAAGTTCCGCAACGGTTACACCGGCGGATTACCTGAAATGGCGCAACGAATTCAAGAATTGGGGCCGCTGGGGAGCCGCTGATCAGCGCGGCGCGTCCAACCTGATCACTGCCGAAAAAAGTCTGAGCGCGGTAAGGCTCGTCAAAAACGGCATCGTCATCTCCCTGGCGCACGCCGTGCCTCAGAAAGCGGATCCGGAAGTTGCCGAGGGCAGCGTCTTCCACCGCATCACCGAGAATATTGGCCCCTTCAACACGATCGATCGCTATCAGGTGAGCTATCACGGCCTGGCTCTCGCGCACATGGACGCCTTCTGCCATTTCTTCCTCGAAGGCAAAATGTACAACGGCTATTCCGTGGCCGATAACCTCACGCCTGAAACCGGATGTAAAAAGGATGACATCATGTCCTGGCGAGACGGCGTGGTCACCCGTGCGGTGCTCTACGATATGCCGCAACTCAAGGGCGTCGACTGGATCGAGCCGGGCACGCCGATTACCCGCGCTGATCTCGAAGCGTGGGAGAAAAAATCCGGTGTCAAGGCGGGCCCAGGGGACGTGATCATGCTGTACGTCGGACGATGGAAGCGGCGCACCGCGAAGGGGCCTTACCCGAACGCGATTCCCGGCTATTTTGCCGACGTCATTCCACTCCTCAAGGAGCGCGAGGTCGCGTTTGTGGGCCATGACTTCAATATTGACTGGTCGCCGCGGCCCGGATGGGGCGAAGCCGAGGGTATTCCCGTTAATCCGATCCACCAGGCGGTGCTCAACTGGATGGGCGTCGGCATCGTCGAGAATCTTGACCTGGAGCGGGCCGTCGAGACCGCCCGGCGCCTGAAGCGTTATGAGTTCATGCTGACGTTTGCGCCCCTTCCCGTCGAAGGTGGCACGGGATCACCGCTCAATCCTTTGGCCGTCTTCTAGCCTCTTAGCCTAAACTCCGGCACGCTTGCTTCATGCGCCAGAAGCCAGCGCTTGCGTTCGATACCGCCACCGTAACCGGTGAGCGACCCGTCGGATCCGATCACGCGGTGGCACGGCACGACGATGGCCACCGGATTTGAACCATTGGCGAGGCCGACCGCCCTGACTGCGGTAGGCCGGCCGATTTGCTCGGCAAGTTTCGCATAAGAAACCGTTGTGCCGCAGGAGATTTCTCGGAGCGCGCGCCACACCTGGCGCTGAAACGTCGTGCCCGCTGTTTGCACTGGCAGGACGTCTATCGCCGTAAGCTCCCCTGCAAAGTAGTTGTTGATTGCATTCGTCAAGCCATTCGGATTCCGAGTCGGGTCGAGCGTAAATCCATTCTTGCCGTACTGAAGCCGCAGGAGGCGGTGCATAGCTGCTTTGTGCTCTGTCCAAGCGGCGGCTCGCAGGTTTCCATCGCGGTCCGCGACGATCATCATCTGGCCGATTGGCGTTTCAATTCGATCGATCAACAACCGCAGGATCTCGCCCATGCATGCTCCCCGTATTGGAGGTCACAGTGGCGCCGACGGCCCACAGGTGCTGTGCAGCATAGGCGCGCCAGGGCCGCCACGACTCGGCACGACGAAGAAGACTGGCCGAGGTTGCCCGTGCCCCATCCATGATCCCCGCACCTCGAAGCAGTGCAATGTCTGACGCAGGAAATGCGTCCATCTCCCTTAAAGCGCGCATGGCGATATATTGTGCCGTCCATTCGCCAACCCCACGGATTGCGCGCAGTCGTACGACCGCTTCTTCGACGGTTCGAAACGGGCGAAACAGGCTCGGATCAGCCACCGCGGCTTCTGCCAACGCCTTCAATGACAATTGGCGCGCAACCG
>QHYQ01000465.1 GCA_003224175.1 Acidobacteriota bacterium | reverse complement strand
GGATCCGGGCAAGACCCGGGAAGCTCATGCAAAGAACCGGCGCGTGGAGGTAAAGATCTTTTCGGCCGACAATGCCCTTGCTTCTGCCGGCGCTGCGCGCTGAGGTCTCCGCGCCAAAGCTGCGGATTTTTCGCTAGGCTTTGAACAACTTCTCCGGTGCGTGCCCACTCGCTGGAAAAGTCAAAAAAAGTCAAAAGAAGATGAACCGCTTGCGATGTGGTGTCCTGGGGTCCGGAGCGGAGGGTATTTCAGGTTCATAGGGAAGGTCCCTGCCCTCGAACGCTGCGAGCGGGTTTTCGCGGAACAGTGACTGCGCCATCGATTCTCCCCATCGTCCCGCAACCACCGCGTAAGCTTCCCTGAGCCGCAAGGGTCGCTGGGCGGTGTTGTGTGCGTCGCTGGCGAAGAAATGCACGATTTTTTGATCGAGCCACTCCTCGACCTGCTTTGTCGTAGACTTTCCCCACTTTCCCAGCAAGGATTGCGCTGTCACCTGAACGTAGCAGCCCAGCCTCAGCCATCGCCGCAATCGTTGCGGCTGCGACCGAATGAGCCGGTTGCGCTCCGGATGAGTAATGATGAGAGAGAGCCCAAGGAGTTGAAGGCTGTGCAAGGCTTCCTCAGCGGTGGGCGGAATGGCGAAATCGGCGAACTCCACGAGCAGGTATCGCTTTTGATTGATGGCGTAGTTGGCCGGGCATGCGCGAATCTTCTCCAGGTTCTCCACGCTCAGGTGAAAATCGCACCCGGTTGCGAGCAGCAGCCGATCCCCCAATCGGGCCTGCAATTCATTGCGCCGATTGCGCACGGCATCATAATCAAAGCGGAATTCGCTATTCGCATGCGGCGTGGCAACGACATGCGTGATGCCGTCCTCGATACCCATTTCCGCCATCTCCAGGGCTTGCTCGAGCGACGTCGCGCCGTCATCGAGCGCGGGAAGAATGTGGCAATGGATATCGACCATCCGCGGCCTTCCGCAGACGAGGATATCCGAGTGCCCCCGAGCCGACAACCGCGCCGAGCGAAACCGCCAACCCCTAAGGGCGAATCCGTTCATCGAAAGAGTAAGGTCTCTCCCTCCCGGGCCCTCCGGAGGCCCTTGTGCATTTCGGCCGCATCCTGCTCCTACTCGTACTTGCGGCGATCGTCGCTGTTGAGGTGATTGCCTGGGTTTATCTCGCGGGTAACATCACTCGCGCGATGCCGCGCGATGACGCCGGCCGCGAACGCCAAACCGATTCCGCCGGCATTGATTCTCGTCGGCCACGCGCCGGAGATTTGAGCCCTGCCAATTTTAGCGATAAGCTAATCGGCTGCTGCCGGTCTGCCGATTTTGGACAGGGGATTTTGAGGGGCTTTCGACCGGCTCTTACTGATGGTTACCTGCCGCGAATGTGAATACGAAATCAACCAGGCGACGGAAATCTGCCCGCACTGCGGTGCCGACCTAACCAGCCTCCCGGGAGAGTTGGCGACTCCGACGAAGAAGCCCACGCTAGGGAAAATTCTACTGCGTTGGGGAATGTTGCTGGGCGTGCTGCTGGCGGCGATGTGGAGCTTTCTATGGTTCGTAGTAACGCCGCGCACGGGAAACATCACGGCGGAAGCGGAGGGAAACGCAGTGGCTGCTATCCATGATGTTTACGCGCAACTGCGTTCCTACGCTGACGCGCGGGGTGGCGCGTATCCCTCGGACCTGGAACAACTCGGCCTGCAGGTGCGGCAGGCGGCGCAGCTCGCACAGAGCGATGGTTATCAGCTGGAGTACACGCCCGGTCCAGCGGAGGCCGACGGCGCGATTCATAACTACTCACTCGAAGCGCGCGCCGGGAACTACGGCTATCGCAGCTTCTACGTGGACACCAGCGGTGTGGTGCGAGCTACGAAGGAAAATCGCGACGCCACGAGCGCCGATCCTCCCGTTCATTAGGGTTGTCAGCTAGGGAGTAATTGGAATACGTCCACTCATCGGAGCGGGTTCGCAGACGCCGTTTTTCCGGGCAACGCGTGAGGTTGCCCAGTCATACTATGAACGGCTTTAGGCCGAGCGCAATCCCGCCGCTTGCGCTGGGTTAGCGAGTGCCTTGTTGCTCAATATACCGTTTGAGAATTTCCAGAGTAGCTCCGCCAACGGAGCAAAGGAAGAATCGCTAGACCAAAGAGTACGGCTATGACGACCCCAATAGAACGAGCCAAAACGATCGAGCAGAGCAGAGGCGCTTCTACTCTTAAGCGTCCCGATAACTGCGCTCAAACAGGTAGTAGGCCGATAGCGGAGCAGGAAGTGGATGTGGTCGACTCTCCACCGAATTCAATCATGGCGCATCCGATGTCGGCGGCAATCTCTCCGAGAGATGTTCTAAGAAAAGTCAGACAGTCAGCGGAAAGAATCCGTCGACGAAACTTCGTGCAGAAGACGACGTGGACAGCCAAATGCTAGACACAGTGGCTTGCTGTATCAAAGTAAAGATTCCCGACTCGTTTCGTACAGCCTTGGATACCATCGAACCGTTCGCCAAGATTTGTGTCAAGAGAATGCTGGCCCATAGGGAAAGAACCTCTAGTGCATTTTATCCTGAGGTTCCGTGCGTAATCGTCAAGAGTCTGGTCGCAAAGTACCAAAGGAATAAGAAGTGCAAAGCGGTTAGGAATATCGTGCTTCCTATTTGTGGAGACAAAGGAAAGCAGATCAAATTAGAAGGAAGTGGCATTCGGATACCAGCGATATTCAAGAAACGGATTCTTTCCGTCGTATGGTTGCGGAAGCCCGCTGGATTTATTCGGAGTGTTGAGTTTCTTCGCAGAGGTGGGGAGTGGTTTGCTTGTGTTTGCTACAACGTGCAGAAAGAACCCTCGTTTGCATCAACGGGCACGGTCGGAATAGATAGAAACTCTGTCGGCGCCGTTGCTACGCT
>QHYQ01000464.1 GCA_003224175.1 Acidobacteriota bacterium | reverse complement strand
TCGAAAGCGTATCCTGTGTAGCCTTGTCCAAGCTGTGAAGAGGCCGTGGACATGGGTACACACGACAATGTGCGAGGAAGTGTGGCGCTAACCGTCGCTTCCTGATCCGAGAGTGTAATGCTATTCAAGAAGTGCCGGGCAAGCCGCTGTTTCATCTGGAAGTCATCGCCATCAATGACCTGTTTTACTTGAGCCGTAAAGGCAGCAAGCTTTTCCTCATCCGGTATGTCGTTCGCAGGCTCACTGGCCTGCTGGTCCGACAAGACGTTCTGTTCGGATCGCAGGACCTTAATTTCGTTCTCAAGTTCGTCGATTCTGTTTCTTAGCTCTCCCATTGGAATGATATCGTTTGTATAGGCATCGATCAGCTTTCTACGCTTTTCCTGGAGTCCTAGGATTTTCGTGTTGAGAGCACTCATTTGAATTTTAACAGCCTGCTTCTCGCCCGCGCCATCCAGAGCCCGGTGCCGAACCCTGTCTAGCAGCACGTCGGGCGACAAAATAATCCTGCGAAACTCGGTCCAGATTGCTTCGTCCAGTGGTTCACCCCTAAAGTGTCTGGTATTCCCGCAGGGGGCATCATCCGGGAATGAATTTCTCTTTTTTCCGCACACGTAATAGCTGGTGCCGTGACACGATTTGGAGTACATCAGCGAACCACATTCCTGGCACCGCATGAGTCCCTTCAAGAGATAATTGTGCCTCACGGTGCTACAAGAGAGACACTTGTTGCTGGCCCTTTTGGCTTTGGCAGCAGAAAACGTAGTATCATCAATCATCGGTGGTACTTTGATCGGCAGCCATTCCTCTCTTGATCGCCTAACCCTGGCTGTGTTCTTCAGCCTTCGATAGCCCCGCGCAGCCCCGTTTTCCACAGATCGGTATTTTCCCCAGTGGGTAGTTCCAGTATAGGTTTCGTTGCTCAGAATGCGAGCCACCATGCTTTGTGACCACCTGTTTGACCCGTGCCTGTTCTTGATGTTCCGCCGGTACAGCTCACGCTTGAGACCGCCGATTCCCGAGCATTCTCCACTGGTGTAGCATGAAAAAATAAAGCGCACGACCTCGGCTTCGCCCTCGTTGACTTCATACCAGGCTCTTCTACTGTTCTCGGCCTTCACATACTTGTATCCGTAGGGCGGCACATTCCCGAGGACATTGCCTTGTTTCATTTTGAAGATTTTGCCCCGTCGCAGGCGGTCCAGAATCTTTGCCTTTTCGTAATCAGCGAAGACGCTCTGAATGTTAAATAAGAGCCTGTCCTCTACGGACTCGCCCACCGGCCTGTTGCTGAAAATCACCTTGACGCCATTCCTTGCGAGGTCTTCTAAGATGATGGCGCCATAATGATGCTTCCTGGCTAAGCGATCGGGGCTGAGGATATAGACCTTATCGAATAGCTTCTTGCCGGCGTCGTTCCGCAACTTGTCCAAAGCCGGGCGCTCCAGCAGCTCGCCCGAGTACCCATCGTCCAAATACCGTCCGACTACAATGTCGCCGTTCTCTGCGGCGATTCGTTCGAGCTCAGAAAGCTGGCTCTGTATGGTTCCTTCCTTCTCTTGTCGTTCTGAAGAGACTCGGCAATAGATGGCAGCGAGGTGAGAATTTACAATTGGATCCGTTGCGTTTTCCTGTCCCATTAACCTGTGATGATTTTTCTTCTCGCGCTTCTGGGCGATGCGGAGAATTTACTTCATTATGCGGAATTCGCAGGAGCCGTCAACTTCGAGGCAGCTTGAGTAATACCATACCTCAGCCTAGCTTGGGGTGGCGTGCTTCTTCGAGATGCTGCTTGGCGGAGCGTTGTTTTCTTATGGTGTCTTCCAAGGTTGAAACAATTTTCTCCCAGGAGCCGTTGGTATCTTCGGTGTAGGTGAACACGACTCGTATCGGACGGGAGTATCTGGCCCTCGGCGCACGGTGTGCGGGCGGAACGCTTGCAGAGGGCGACGAAACAATAAATTCTTCGGGGCGGTCCACGATTGCATCCTAAGAGGCTGGGTCAATAACCGAAAGGCTGGCGCTATTGCCTATCTGGGTCCCGACGAAAAAAGAGCCACGCGACTCGCATGGCTCTGGTAATGGACTATGCTAGCTTCACAAGCGTTTCTCTGGCTTCACGCTCGTTGCCCGTGCACACCGGCAAGAACTCGCACTGCCGGTACCACTTGCTGGGCTGCTTATAGAATTTGCCCTGCTCGATCTGCCCGGCAACCAGTTCGGCCTTCTTTAGGTATTCCATCACCTGTTCAGGCGTCCGTTGTGTGCTGTGCCATTCGATTCGCGGCGCCTTCGCTTTGACGAGGGCGCACAGATCCACCTGCTCGATGTCCGGCTCGGCTAACTGGTAGGCCGTGAGCTGATCGAGCAAAGAGACTTCGTAGTCTTTGTAGTCGGCCTTGCCTTCCATCGTGGCAATCAGGTCAATGATGCCGATGAAGGGCTGGAGGCTGAGGTTCCACAGACCAAGCTCAAAAACCTTCTCGACGGTTCAGAGAGCCGCGGCTGTTAGGATGTTCCGATCTCACACTCGCATGGAGGTGCGACTATGAAGCATTTGCAAAAGCTGATCCTGTTTTCGGTGCTCAGTCTCATCGGCGTTGTGGGCCTGGTTCTGAAGATTGGGCCCATAGCCGATGGGCCACTTCCTCCTCCGCCACCGTGGGTTCTGGCGGCGTGAGACCTTGAAGTGAGGGAAAGGGGGCTAGGCAACTAGCCCCCTTCTCTTTCGCAGGAAACCGCGTAATATAGCGGCACGCTATGAACTCCTTTTTCTACTTTCTTCTGATTGTGGCGGTCCTCTTGGAGCTTCTCCTTCTCTGGCGTATTCAGCGAGAGCGCATGTGGCGCCACTATCCATTTTTTCCTGTTTATTTGTGTTTCGATCTCACT
>QHYQ01000463.1 GCA_003224175.1 Acidobacteriota bacterium | reverse complement strand
CCCTACGGCCCCGTCACGTACCGGATCAATAGGTCTTCACGAAGGCCTTTCAAGCCGCGGCGCAGATGTGACCGCATTAAAATTTAAATCACCGAACGTCAAAGCCCCGCCCTTTTGCTGCTGGTCGTAGTGATACTCGTGCGCCACGCGCGAGCCGTTCCATTTCCGGAAGACACGCCAACTCACAGTGTTGGTTCTGGCGGAGACGCCAACGAATTCGAGTGTCCAGGCGGAATGCGTCTCGCCGGCAACGTCTCCAGCGATCTCGTTTACTTGAATCGTAGCGGTCAAACCGCCTACTTCAGCCATCACGTGAACGGGATATAGGAAGTTCCCGAGCAGGGAGCGTACTCTGTCCTTCCCGCGTATCGGCTCATCCGCGGTTTCGCTGCTGACTTCAATCTCGTCGCCATAGAAAGCGTCGAAGATCGCCAGATACCCTTCATAACCTTGCTCTATGTCGGCGCCGAGTATGGCCGCGTTCAGAGCGCGCTCTCTTATCTGCACACTTGTGTATAGATCGCGATCAGGCTCGGTGGTCTTAAAGTTTTCCTGACGGAAGCTCTTTTTGTTGCTCATTGCAATTCCTCTCTGGTCGTCAACGTGTTCTTGTCAGGGACGCCCCATTACGTGCACATGCGCGTACGGCGTTCCGTGACGGTCTCTCATTTCCACTTCGATGCCCTGTGCGACCGCTCGGTCGCATCTAAATCGTGTTAGATTGGCGGGCGAGAGGCCCGTCGGTCGCGAGGATATCGAAATGACTCCTGAACCCGCACAGCAGCGTGACTTCTTGGCGCGTGTCAAAACGAACGACGTAGCCATCGCGCGCCTGATCGGATTTGAGGCAAAAGAGGTTGAGCCCGGACGAGCCGTGCTCACGCTTGCTGCCGGGCCGCAGCACGCCAATCCCATGGGCACCTTGCATGGCGGCGTTCTTTGCGACGTGGCTGACGCCGCGATGGGAATTGCTTTTGCCGCCACGCTCGCGCCGGACGAATCCTTCACTACCGTGGAGTTGAAGATTAATTTCTTCCGCCCCGTGTGGACGGCTCAATTGCGAGCCGAGGGCAAAGTAGTGCGGCGCGGAAGCTTGATGGGCTACATCGAGTGCGAAATTACCGACGAGCAGGGGCGGCTCGTCGCGAAGTCTTCATCGACTTGCATGGTCTTGAAAGGTGAAGACGCCAAAGGACGCTAGTGGACAGACGCAATTATTTGGAAGCGGCGCGGACTTCTCGTTCCAGGTAGTTCTCAAGATGCGCTCGCACGGAGCGCAACGGCTCTTCGTCTCGCTCCAGCCGATAAACCATCACCGCGCCCTCGAGCGACGAAATCATCAGCGTCGCGAGCTTCTTCGCATCGGTCTTCGCGCGAATTTCTCCCGCTTTGATCCCCTCACGCACGATTGAAATGATGTAACTGCGCCAACCATTCAGGGCCTTCCGCGCGCGCGCGCGCAACACGGAATTTCCATCGTCGTTATCGATGGCTGTATTGAGCAACGGGCAGCCGCCTGGAATGATCCCGCGCCTCTCGACAAAATTCGCCACCAACTGCCTCAGCCTGTCGACGCTGTTCGCGATCGCCTCCAGATCGTGGATGCGCGAGTCGAACGTCTCCCCCCACGCGTAGTCAAAGGCCTCCGCCGCCAACTCCTCTTTGCTTGCGAAGTGCCGGTAGATCCCGCCCTTCTCCAGCCCAGTCGCCCGCATCAGGTCGGATAGAGCCGCCCCGTCGTATCCCTTTTGGTTGAATATCGGCGCGGCCTTTCGGATGATCTCCTGCCGCGTCTGTTCGCCTTTACGCATATCGCTACCCTGCCAACATTCTATGCGACCGACCGGTCGCTAACGGCATCATAACACACATTAGATGAGACCATACTGTCTCGCGTTGACGCAATGAGCCGGCGAAGCAATGAGCAATGTGGCAGCCACCATAGGGCGCATGCTGTGGCCCCTGACTAATAGCCTGACTAATAGGTCAGCCAGTCATTTGGAGGCCTGGAATTCCACGTCTAGACTATAATCTGCCGATGGCGTCCCCGGCGGATGGCTCCACACGACCTGGACAGGCGCTTGACTATCGTCTTCTAGTCGACACTATTCCTCCGCTCGCGTGGTCCAGTAGTCCTGACGGTTCCGTGCACTTCGTTAATCAGCGATGGCGCGAGTTTACAGGTCTCTCCCTTGAAGAGTCTTGTGGCTGGGGCTGGAAGACCGCGCTTCATCCTGACGACCTTCCGACATTGGCAGAAAAATGGGAAGCACTCGGTGACGCTAATGCCGACCAGGCGTGTGAAGTGCGGTTGCGGCGCTCCGACGGCGCCTTCCGATGGTTTTCGTTTCGCCGGGAACCGCTCCGTGATGAAAGTGGGTCGGTGACCAGATGGTACGGAACGGGGATCGATATCGACCATGCGAAACAAAGGGAAACTCTACACGCCGCGGAAAAACGGACGCTAGAGATGGTCGCCGATGGGGCGAGCCTCAGGGAAGTGTTGGATCAATTGTGCAATTCCATTGAGGTTCAGGTTGCGCCCTCGGTTACGACAGTTCTGGTGATGGATGCCGACAGAAAGCAGCTCTGGCAGGGCGGTGGCCAGCGAGTCCCACACGAGTGGATTTCGACAATAATCCCCGTGCCCGTTGCTTTCCAAGCAGGTTTATGCGGGACTGCTGCATTCCTGAAAGCACGCGTCATCGTCCCCGATGTCGCCACGGAGTCAAACTGGCCAGATCAATATCGTGACCTTGCCCTCCGGAACGGGATACGGGCGGCGTGGTCCGAACCGATCTTAACTAAGGAGAAAGAGGTGTTGGGCACTTTCGCGCTTTATTCACATCAGTCGCGAGTGCCCACCGACGAAGACCTCGCGCTCATTGAAGGTGCAGGCCACATCGCTCGCATCGCAATCGAGCGCCAACGGTCGCAGGCGGCGCTACAGCGGGCGTA
>QHYQ01000462.1 GCA_003224175.1 Acidobacteriota bacterium | reverse complement strand
TTCGGCGGGTTCTGGTTGGGATTCAACGGAGCTCCCGCGTCAGGACAGCTGACGCCCGCATATGCTAGTTTTCCGATCAGTTACGCAGAGATTTCCCGCGTAATGTTCAAAAGCAATGTAATTCGGATTCTGGCATGGACTCCACTCGCGTTGGCATATGCCACTGCGCTGGCCGTCCGCATGGGGCATTCGGCTACATACGGAGTGACAATCGGAATTGAGATTGTCGTAATCGTTGTGGCCGTTCAACCGGCCATGGTTGTGGGGCATTTTTCCGTGGGGTCGAATGACACGAAACAGATCAATTGGCGGACGCTGTCCTATTTCGGCTTAGCGCTGATTCTCTTTGTCATTGTGATAGCTGCGAGCATCGCTCTTTTCGAGGTAGAGGCTCTGGAGATAAAAGTGCTCGCTGCCCTTGCGCTCGGGGTCGTCAACGTAGTCGCGTGGGTTGGCTATAGGCTGTTGTTTAATAGCGGCGCCATGGATCTGCTGTCTCAGCCTCAATACAGATCGTAACGCGAGGCTGCGGAGTGCCAAGCACTCTGCTCCGATGAACTGCATGCGGCGTTCTCGTAGATTGGCACCGCTGCGCCTCGAAGAAAGCAACTTAAACGTTTTTGTCACGGACCACAGACTTGGCGTCGCGCTTGCAGGCGCGCCTGGGGGACCGGGGGTGAGGCGTCCGGAATAATTTAAGGGAGTTGCCTACACATTTATCGGTCTTGCAGCAGCTTCAGATTGGAGTCTGAGCCACGGATTTGCTCATCATTTTCTGGGGAATACCATGGGCCACACGGGCTTCTGGCAGAAGCTAATACAAAATGCCTTCGGCGATGTCTGTATCACCGCTTCGTCTTGCCCCGCACTAGCTCATTCGGCGATACGCTCCGGCAGCACGCATCGTCGCCATGCTTTAATGGCGGGTCTTGCCCATAGTGAAGCGACCCAGAGGAGGACTATGGAGAGAGCAACCACATTGAGAATTATACTGTGGAGCCTAAGGCTTGTCCTGCTCCCGTTTCTTCGATTGTTTTGGATGGCGATCGCCGGGCAGATAGCTTCGAACTACTGGCGGGGCGGGATTCAGGCGCTTGCATTTTGGTTCTATTGGCATGTCGTCATGATGGGGGTGCCACTCGAGCGGCATACACCGGATAATGTTTTTCGGATAACGCATCAGTACTACCTGGGTTTCATCTTACTGCTTACTGTGACGGAGGTTCTGGTTCTTGCTCAATGGAGCCTGAGCAAGAAACTAAAGGCGATCCGCGCTAAAAGCGCCCTGCACTGATTCCATAGGACGCACGAAGGAGCCCGGGAGTCTTCCGGCAACAGCGAGATACAGAAAGGGGCGACGATTATTTCGGAGCGCGCTACTACGATTCACTCCCGCGGGGCCGAAAGCATGTCCTTTCGGCTCGGAATGACCCCCGGCTAAGCTGCTTCCTTGACAAGAGCTTGCGGTTTCAGGCGAGAAATCTCTCGTTCCCGGGAACTTTTCCCGCTACTGCGGCCTCTTTCTCTACAGCGCACCGGGCGACGCAAGTCAGCAAGCGAAAATGCCCGAGCGCAAAGAAGGGAGTCTGTCATGACATCTGCGGCGGATATGGCAATCCCAAGAGCGCCTCGGCTAGGCAAACGCATCTTGCGGCTTTTGCTGTGGACCCTGGCCGGTATCGTCGTCTTCTTTGTTCTCCTCTTTCTCGCCTCGCGCACAGCTTCCGATGCAGTGCGCGAAATCGAGGCCGAGCGAGCGACGGGGCTCGCGTCGACTGTATCATTTGCCCGAGCGCAACCTTTCACTCTCCTTCGATCTGTCGGCAACTTGCAGATCACCCGAGCCGCGTCGTTGCTTCTGAAAACTCGCGACTTTGACTCCACGCGCGCCCGAATGGAAGCCATTGTTCGGAGTAACAAGGGGTATTTCGACGAGCTTCAGGTTGGAGTACGCGAGGGCTCTGGTCACGCACTGACTGCAACCTTTCACGTCCCCGTGGAGCAGCTTGACGCGGCACTAGCCCAGCTCAAAACGCTTGGCCACATCGAGCAGGAATCGCAGGCGTCGGAAGAATCCGGCTCCGCGTCAGACACGTTGAATGCGAAACTCGCTGCAGCCCGCGTCACGGAGGACCGACTCAACCGTCTCGTGCGCGAGCACTCGGGCAGGCTGGGAGAGTACCTCGAAGTGGAAAAAGAAATTGCGACGGTTCGCGGCGAAATCGAAGACTTGGAGGCACAACAGAAGAAGCGAGCCCTGAGCGTCCGCTACGGAGCCGTCCACGTTACTCTCAAAGAAGAGTACGCGGCGCGGTTCGATGTCAAACTTGCGGCGCTCTTGGCACAGTTTCGCAGCTCAATCGTTGATGGACTTCAAAGAGCCATTCTGCAAGGCTCAGCGGGGCTTTCTCTCCTGTTCCGTTACGCACCGAGCCTGCTGTTCTGGGTCGTGCTTTTCTACTGGCCCGCACGCTGGGCCTGGCGCCGCCTCCTCGCCTTCCTCTCCGCGCGCAATGCCCCTATCATGGCTCATTGATCTGCGACTTGGCGGGCGACTTAGAATCACGGGCGTTCGCAACTGTTCTTCGCCCCGCCGAAAGAATGTGGTTTTGGCCCACTCGCCAGTGGCAATCAAGGTCAGTTCTTACGAGGGCTTCAGGGGGACAGCACGTGAAGCCTTTTGGCACATCTTTGGATGAATTCTCCTTGCGTTCCAAAATTCAGCAGCAAAATGTTTTGGGTGGTCCTTCGTCTTGAACAGTCTGACTTGATTTGCGAGAACTGGGTTCTGATCTTCCAAGATTATCTATCCGGTACGCATTGATTCGCCCACCGCCTTCTCTATTGACTTCGTTTTCGGTTTAGGAATACTGCTAAGGACTGCCTCAAGTAAATCTACAATTTCGTGGCGTTCCTCACCGCCCTCGTTGAAGCGATTGATCTCTAGAATCTCCTCCGCAGTCATGGCCTGGGCGATCTTAACGCCGTGCTTCTCTTCCAGATATTCGGCCTCCGCGGCTTTCTCCTTCCGGAGCAAAGTTGTGATAGCCTCCTTAG
>QHYQ01000461.1 GCA_003224175.1 Acidobacteriota bacterium | reverse complement strand
GGATCTACAGCCGCCGCCGTCATCGCGGCCAGGCGCGGCGCCGCAATCGCAGTCGTCGAGGCCGGGAGCGGCCTCGGAGCAGGGGCAGTAGGATAAAGCGGGCGTCGCCGGACGTTTCTGATCTGCCGTCCCGGCATTCTCTTCCATTTGCAACCAGTAATGCGGAGAGTAGGGCGCAATTTCACGAAGGGAAGCCAATGCTCCGGCTTCCAGTACTGTCTATGCCGTCTTCGGCACGTCCCCAGAGGAGACAAGCATGAACAACCTTAGGAGACTGGACCTCGGACTGGCAGTGGTTGCAGCACTGGTTTCGGTTGGCGGGCTGGCGGGTGCGCAGCAGCAAAAAGGTCCCAGGGGAGTGGGTCCCAAGGACATCGAAAAACTGCAAGCCCTCATTGATGATTACAAGCGACTAGAGCCTCTCAAGGTGACAAAGATCAACGAAAACATTTACCTGGCAAAAGGGGGCCGGGGCGGAAATGATGCCAATGTGGGCTTCGTGGTGGGCAAGAGCGGCGTCATTTTCGTGGACAGCAAAAATTCGCCGGAATCGGAAAAGGACATGCTTGCCGAAATCGCTAAGATCACTCCCGAACCTGTGAACACGGCCATTATCCTGCACAGCGATCACGAATTCGGAATCACCGCTCTTCCGACTGGGTTGGCCATCATCGCGCAGGAAAACACCAAGAAGGAGATGGAGGTTTCCACCGCCCGCGATGCCGTCCCTCAAGATTATTTCCCCACGAAGACAATCGGCAACGACGAAACCATGACCATTGACGGTGTCCGCGTCCGGCTGCTTCACTGGGCGCCAGCACACACCAGCGGCGACCTGACCGCCTACTTTCCGGATCAAAAGGTTGTGTTCGCCGGAGACCTGATCGTCACCGATTTCCCGCTAGCCGGCACGCAAATTCATCCCGAACTGCATGGCTCACTGGCAGGATGGATCGAAAGCGTCAAGGAGATGCTTGCCCTCGATGCCGAAACCTACGTTTCCGGCCATGGCGACCTGTTTACCAAGAACGACGTAAGGACGAAACTGGAGTTCATTCAAGACAAGTGGGACAGAATGAAAGCGATGGTTGCACAAGGCAAGTCCCTCGATGAAATCAAGACGGCTCTGGGCGAGTCCACTGCGCCGCCCCAGCGAAACGCGCAGGGCAACCTGCCGCCTCCGACCACGACCGAGATCATCTATAGCGAAATGACGTCGAAGAAGTGACGCCGAGCATGGGACACATCCCGGCCGACCGCGCGACGGTCGCCGTTAATATTGATTCACAATGTGTGGGGTTTCTCTTTCCTCACAGATGGGCTGCTCATAGATCATGTCCTGGGTGAGGACCTCTGTTTGGGGAGTCATCTTCCATGGCTTGGTCAGCACGTTCGGGTCTTCTACCGTGGCTTCCCAGCGAAGCGTATCCCCCGTGCGGGTGTAACGCTCCACCACATGCAGCGCTTCGGTATGGAAATACCCGCTTCCTCCTTGGCCGGGGATGGCAGCCAGCCATGTGTCGTCATTAAAGTGGGTCACATCCACGACCAGCGTATCTCCCTCCCAATGGCCTATGGAGTCACCGAAGTACGAAGGATCCACGTCGGTGCGATGGGGCCGACCATCGGTAGGTACGAGGCGATAGCTACCCGGCTGATCCCCATCACCGGCGTCTATCTGATAGAGAATCAGGGTGAGTTTCGGAGTCTGGACGATTTGCCGTGGAGCGCCCGCGCGTGGAACGCCGAGAGGTCTGCAGCGGAATGCGGGATCCGTATGAACTCCGTCGGAAGCTAGCTCCTTTACCTTTGCCCAAGCCTCAGGCTTGTAGGGAGGCGGATTCGGATCCACCTGATGCTGCAACTGCTCACTCAGAGAAGCGTCAAGTTTGGGTAATGTGCCGCCCTTATCGGGAGGAACGTCGATATAGAAGTTACCGTTGGAGTCCAGATGAGCGCTCTTATCGAACTCAGGGTAGATCCAGTACCCATTCAGATCGGGATGCCCATCGGCCGCGCGTGGCGTGGGTTTTGCCGCCGCGGCTTTTATCGCGGCCGCTGCCGCAGAAGCATTCGCGCGATTTTGCGCACCAAGGCACATTGGAGCCATGCACGAGACAGCAATGGTCGCTGCGGTTATGCCGTAGCTATGAAAGCGAAATTTCATAACAAACTGTCAAATCGGATGGGCGCTCCCTTACCTGGATGGAGGTCTTCCGTTATCAAACTCAATTTTGCGGCCGCTGGGTAAAGTCATTTCTTTCAGATATCCTAAGTTCCGTGTTCCATCCTTGGGGCGGTAGAGGACGACCGTGACCGTATCCCCTACTTTGAACAGATCTCTTGTAATCCCGGCGCGGTGAAAAAAGCCGGTGGGGTAGGACTCCATGGCCCATCTCGTCACATTGCCGCCATCGTCTTTCGCGTCCACATAAAAATAAATGTGAGGATTAATCCAATCAATCTTCGTGAATACGCCCGTTAGGGTCACGGTATCGCGAGTATCAAACTCGGCCGCAATCGAGTGGTGCGCCAGAACGGGACTCGCTGTCAACAGCAAAGCAAAACTGCCCAGCAGGACCCCGCAAAAAGTGTGCCTCATAATTGTTCTCCGCCACATTTAAGAACGTGGTCCCCAGCAAGTCATGTACCGTTCTTACTCAATTCTTGTCAAGCAGTATCTATCGGAAAAGGTCCTTACCAGACCGTCTACTTTATAGGGACGCAGCCGAGTGGATATCCATCATGGCCGGGGTCTCTGACTCCACTAAAGGCCGAATACATCAACGCAGACCAACTGTCATCCTTCGTTTTGCGCTTGCAATTCTGAGGCGGACCATACATTTCGATAAAGGACTTCTCGAAGCAGGGATCTGTATCAGGCACGCGCAGGGCTTGCGACGAGTTCTTTACGGACGATGGGCGCGACGCGGGTTCCCAAGATTTCGATGGCTCGCAACATCTTGTGATGTGTGAGCGTCGAGACACCCATTTGGAACGTGATGCGAGAGATGCCGCCGAGGGCTTC
>QHYQ01000460.1 GCA_003224175.1 Acidobacteriota bacterium | reverse complement strand
AAGGGTGCGCCGGGCGCGAGCGTGTGCCACTGCATATCGAGTTCCGCGGCGGCGAGTAGCTCGGTGAGCGCATAACCCTGGTTGAACGTTTCCGCTTTCTTGATCTTGGCGGCGAGTTCCTCCGGCATCGGGGCGCCGGTCTTGTAGTGCTTGGCATAATTATTGAACACGGCCGGATAGGTGGCCCAGTGTTCGTTGAACTGCGAGGGGAACTCCACGAAGTCGCGAGGCACAGCGGTGCCGGCGAGACTGGGATACTCGGTATCAGCGAACATGCCGTGCAGCGCGTGGCCGAATTCGTGGAACATGCCGGTTACGTCGTCAAAGCTCAGGAGGGCGGGCTGGCCCGGCGCGGGCTTTGTGAAATTAGCAACATTGTAGACGACCGGGTGAGTGCCGAGTAGTTTGGATCGCTCCACAAAGTTATCCATCCAGGCGCCGCCATTTTTGTTATCCCGCTTGAAGTAATCGCAATACCAAAGCGCCAGCGGCTGGCCGTTCCAATCGAATACCTCGAATACGCGCACATCGAGGTTGTAGACGGGAATGTCGTGGCGTTCTTTGAAGGTGAGGCCATAGAGCTGGTTCGCGGCGTAGAACAGGCCGTTCTGGAGCACGTTGTTTAACTCGAGATAGGGCTTGATCTGCGATTCATCAAGATGGTATTTTGCTTTGCGGACCTGCTCGGCGTAAAACTCCCAATCCCACGGCTGCAATTGGAAACCGCCGTGCTGCGCGTCGATCACCGCCTGGATGTCGTTGGCTTCGCTTGCGGCTCTTGCAGTTGCTCCGGGCACCAGCGCATTCATGAATTTCAGCGCGGCGTCGGGATTCTTGGCCATCTGGTCTTCGAGTTTCCAGGCGGCATAGTTCGGGAAGCCGAGCAGTTTGGCCTTCTCAGAGCGAATCTGAGCGATGCGCGCGATGGTGGCGCGCGTATCGTTTGGGCCGCCGCGCTCGGTGCGATTCCAGGAATTCTCGAAGATGGTCTGGCGAGTCGAGCGATTGCTGAGGGTAACGAGAGCAGGTTGCTGCGTGGTGTTCTGCAGAGGAACTACGTAGCCGTTCACCTTGCGATCCTTCGCGGCTTGGACGGCCGAGGCGATTTGGGCGTCGCTTAGCCCGGCCAGCGCGTCCTTGTCCGTGGTGACGTAGGCCGCAGCTTTGGCTGCAGCGAGCAACTTCGATTCGAACGCAGTGGAAAGAGTCGATTCTTCTTTGTTCAGTTCCTTCAGTTTGTCCTTGTCAGCAGTGGAGAGATTGGCTCCGGAATGCACAAATTTTTTGTAATCGAACTCCACCAGCCGCAACGATTCTAAATCGAGCTTGAGCGAAAGCCGTTGTTTATAGACCGCGGCAACGCGTGCGAATAGCTTGGGGTCGAGGAAGATGGCATCCTGGTGCGCGGCCAGTCTGGGCGCCTCGATCTCCTTCACTTTCTGCAGCTCAGGATTCAGGTTCGCCGAGGTGACGCCGTTAAATGCCCCCATCACGCGCTCTAACAACCGGCCCGTTCTCTCCATGGCGACCATGGTGTTCTCAAAGGCCGGCGGGGCGGGATCGTTCGCGATTTCCTGCATTTCCTTGCGCTGTTGCGCCATAGCCGCTTCTATGGCGGGTTGGTAATCGCCGTTCTTGATCTTGTGGAACGGCGGCGCCTGAAACGGCAAAGTGCTAGGTGCGTAGAACGGGTTGTTCGGGCCGAAGGGCGTATCGGCGGTCAAGCCGGGCCTAATACTCAAACCGGCCGCCAGCGCGCCAAGGACGACTAGAGTACAGAATTGTGGCAGTGCGATCTTCGCCGTTCCCCGCCAGATTGTGCTCATCGCTGATCGTCTTACCTCGCATTCCAGATTGTAAAGGACACAGTGCTCCGGGAGCCACTTCGGTTCTCGAAGCTAGGGTACGTGACAGCCTTTCGCCATCACCCGCAAATTGGCCGACGCGTAGCGATTGCCTGAGGCGATCGGTAGCTGACGTGGGGCTTGTGTTAGGACGCGCGGCTTAGGACGATGCCCAGACAAGACAATGCGGTGTGAAGACAGTTCTCACACCCCGCTCGAGTCTGCCCGACCGCAGTGCCGCCAAGACCAGCTTGGAGACGGCACTTCGGGGCTCTAGGCAAGGGCCGTTTTGTACAGAGCGAGAAGCTTGCCCCAGGCGCGTTCAGCGTCGCCCATGTTGTAGATCGGCCCGCTGGTATCCGCCGGCATATCCCGCACACACCAACCGTGCTTGGATGAATAGACTTCGATTTCCGCGGGAACCTTCGCTGCTGCGAAGGACTCTTTCAGCTTGTCCTTCGCGTCCGGCTGGCGCATGTCGTCGTTCGAGGCGATACCGAAATACATCCGCGCCTTGATCTTCGAGGCGAGCAGGTGCGGGCTGTCGGGCTTGTCTGTAACCAAACCGCCGCCGTGGAAGGAACCGCCGGCGCCTACGCGATTGGGCACTGCGGCGCACGTCTTCACGACCAGCGGCCCACCCATGCAGTAGCCTTGCGTGCCGATTTTCTTTGATTTGTTGACTTCCTTCTGCGCGTCGAGAAAAGCGACGAACGCCACGGCATCTTTCTCTGCCGCGCCAGGAGCATTAATCGAAGCCATGAGCGGCTGAATCTTTGGCATGTCGGTCTGGAAGTTGAAAGATGAAACTTTGTCCGTGTCGAAGAAAGGCGCCTTGCCCACGCGATAGAAGGGGTTTGGCACGAGCACCGAATAACCTTCGCCGGCAATGCGCTTGCCGATGTCGCGCATCACCGGGCGCAAGCCGAATGCGTCCGCCCAGATCACCACACCCGGGTGCGAACCGGTACTCGGATGAATGAACGCGGCGTCACACATGCCATCGGGCGTTTTGATCGCGACGTCGGTCTCGGTCACCGGCATCGCGGCGGCTGACGCGGACCCGCTGGCGGCGACAATGCCGGCAGCAACAGACATGGCGATGAAATCACGCCGTGAGAGATCGCTCGTTGCCTCATCCCTTGTTTCGAAATCGTGCTTCTCATCGATCATGGCTCGCTCCTTGCTTGTAAGCGATGTG
>QHYQ01000459.1 GCA_003224175.1 Acidobacteriota bacterium | reverse complement strand
GGTTTTGGAGCGGACCTTCCGGGATTCCGATATTCTGGCCCGCCTCGGTGGAGACGAATTTGCCGTGTTGGCATTGGAAGCTTCCAGTCAGTACCAGGAAGTCATCCTGGATCGCCTGGAAACGAACCTGGAGAAGTCGAGCGCAAGCGAATCACGTTATGAGCTGTGGCTCAGTGTCGGTGTGGGGCGGTTTGATCCGAGGCGTCCTGTGTCGCTTGGAGAGCTCATGGCGCAAGCGGATCAAGCCATGTACGAACAGAAAGGAAAGCGGGCCGGATTCTTGGGGAACCAGGCGTAAAGCGGTCCAGTTCGAAACCGTGAAGGAGGCCAGGTGGCGAAGATTGGAGTAAACCAAACTCAGGTGGAGAGGGAGGAACGACGCAAGGCCAGTCGTTACAGCTTATTCCTGCCAGTGATCGTGCGGACCGCAAGGCAGCAATCTTGGACTGCGAGATCAAAGGACGTTTCCGCGCGGGGCGCATACCTATTTGTGGAGTCCGATGACGATCTGCTCCCTGGCACGGAACTGGACCTGACCTTGACCTTGACGAAGGAGGTTACAACCGGGGCCGAAGCGCTAGTGTGTGCCCACGGAAAGGCAGTCCGCGTAGACAAGTCTGTCCGAGAAGGAACTGGGCACGTGGGACTCGCTGTTGCTTTTGAAACGTACGACTTCACTCGTTCTCCTCTCTGTACTGCTGAACATTCCAGAACGTCTGGCGCGACTAGATTCCTAACGTAGTACGCGGTCTCCACGCACGAACGCACGCCCGCAAGCTTTTCAGAATGTGGGCCAGAACCATTGCTTTACGGCAGGCGAGAGTTGGCTACCACCTCACGAATATAGGAGGTCAAAGTGTTCAAAGCGATGCAGCAATCTCCCTTGTGCGCGGGCTAAGTTGGCGCCGCGGGTGAGGTCGTCGGGCGTGAGTTCGTGCGGCTACGAATGCTTTGGGGGAACTCTCTCAAAATGTGCACATAAGAAGATGTCGGATCGAAGCCTCGTAAAATGAACAGTTACAAGAAGGAAGCCAGGGGCTGTGCAGCGTGATTTCTCCGTCTTTAAAGCGCACCTCTGGGGCGCTTATTGCACACGTAACCGCACCGATGTACATTGCCGTTGACGTTGGCAGCAATATCCTGCTTTGGTGCGAGGCGAATTATGAAGCACGCTATGCTTTGGAGCCTGGTGGCTACACTTTGTTTGGTTGCGCTGCATGCCGAGCCTCAAGACTCTACTGCCTCAATGCCTCGATACGCCGGGCAGAATCTGATGCGTCCTGAGAACTACCGGGAATGGATCTTTCTTTCTTCCGGCCTGGGAATGAACTACAACCCTTCTGCCGGCGGGCAGGAATTGTTCACCAACGTATTCGTTCCTGAGTGGAGTTACCGTCAATTCCTGGCCAGTGGAAAGTGGCCGGACAAGTCCATTTTTGTTGTGGAGGAACGAGGATCGCAGAGCAATGGTTCTATTAACAAAACGGGCCATTTCCAAACTGAACTGGTGGGCATGGGTGTCGAAGTGAAGGATGAGGGCCGATTTCCGGAAAAGTGGGCATACTTCAAATTCGGTGCCGATACAAAAACCGCTGGAGCAAATCCGAAGGCCGCGTGCTGGCAATGCCACAATGATCATGCCGCAGTGGAACATACGTTCGTGCAGTTTTATCCCACGCTGAAGGAAGTGGCGAAGAAATTCGGTACCTATCGCGCTGCGGCGGAAAATGTCTCACCCTTCAAATAAAATGGGGCTCCGCGGTGATGAATTAGCGTTCCTAGCCCGAGGTTAAGTTCCGAGAAGCGTTCTTTCCGGAAATGCCCTCTAGGCCAGTCACATTCCGAAGGACCGACTTCGTGTGTCCAAATTCGGAAAATCCCCTGCGACCGCTGAGAGGCGGAAGAGGCGTATTGAAAACGCTGCATACTACCGCAGTGCTAGAGTTCACTGTCCGTTTACGCCTTTCGAGTTTTTGCAGTTGCAACGAAGTGCGCGGCGGAGGGACGCGTTGACAGCGAGTTGGCACAGCACTAGCATTGCAGGCCAGTTGATCACTCCGGGCTAGGGACGGAAGTTCACGCAAAACGCGCAGCCAGTGAGGAGGAGCGTATGACACGGCGGATAGGGATTCTGATTGCGCTGGTCTCCCTTGTCGCGGCGACGGCATCCGCGCAAGACGTTCGCAGCGTTTTGCAAGCTTCCGCCAAAGCCATGGGGCTCGCAAACCTGAAGACGATTCAGTATTCCGGCAGCGGATGGTTCTCCATGATTGGGCAGACTTACGGCCTGAATGAAGATTGGCCGCATTACGAAGTCAATCCGTACACACGCACGATTGACTACGATGCCAAGTTTTCGCGCGAAGAGTACACCCGCAGGCAGGGCAGCTATCCCGCGCTCGGCAGGGTGCCCATGCCGGAGCAGCACATCGTCAATTTCCTGAACCGCAACTTCGCGTGGAACGTCGAAGGCGACAAAGTCGTGCCCCAGACGCGGCCCTATCTCGACGGCATAGCGGTTGCAGATCTTCGCCAGCTCGAGATCATGATTACGCCGCACGGATTTCTCCGGGCGGCCCTGGCAGCATCCGACGCCACGGCCATCTCCCTGCCCATCGTGGGTGCAGCGGATTACGGCCTCTCGCAAAACGGCCGGAGGGTGACGATCGTCTCTTTTACGGCGCTGGGTGGGAAATACAAAATCAACGGGACCATCAATGATCAGAATCTGGTGGAACTCGTCGACACCTGGTTTCCTAACCCGATCTACGGCGACATGAACTACGAGATGCGCTACACGCAGTACGAAGACTTCGGCGGCGTCAAATTTCCGACTCTAGTCCACGTTCACCAGGGCGACCCAATCCTGAACCCAGCGCACAATTATTACGAGATCAAAGTGAACGACGTGCAAGCGAATGTGAAGGTCCCGGTCGAGGCCGTCCCGGACGCGGCGCGCACAGCTACAGCGCCGCCGCTCACCGTGGAAACCCAAAGGCTCGGGGATGGGGTCTGGGTGCTCGGGGCCGCGAATTACAACAGTTTGGCCATGGAATTTC
>QHYQ01000458.1 GCA_003224175.1 Acidobacteriota bacterium | reverse complement strand
ACGCCGTCAGCAGTAGGGGAGGAATGCTCTTCCAGCCGGGGCAGAATCGCATGTTCGTTATGTTTGAGCAGCAGCGGGTGTGGCGCGAAATCTGGATGGACGGGCGGGAACTTCCGAAGGACGTGGACGCCAAAGGCGCGCCCGACTCAAGATATTACGGATATTCGGTGGGCCACTGGGACGGGGACTCCACCTTCGTGATCGATACCACAGGCCTCGACCCAAGAACGTGGCTCGATGAGGTCGGGCATCCGCATAGCAAGAACGCGCACATCCAGGAGCGCTACACCCGCGCGGACCAGTACAACGTACAGTTGACGGCCACGCTTGATGATCCGAAGTTCTATACCAAGCCTTGGGTCTTCCTGAAAGCCAATTACTACTGGATGAAGGACCAGGACTTCGAAGAGACTCTCTGTATACCGTCGGAAGGCATCGAGTATCGCGACACACTGGCCAGGCCCTCTGGTATTGGGGCTGAGGCCGCCAAATAAAGCAGGCTATCGGGTTGTCGAGCGCGAAAGGGCCCTGGCCATCACGGCGCTCTTCGCGCATAGAAAAGGCGCCGCGCTCACCTGCATACGCCAGGAGTTTCTTACCCTCCTAGCGGGCCATCTCCGAAAATACTGTTTTTCGGGACTCGGCGGATCAACCCATTAACTGGCAATGCTGCGCACGTGTCGACATTTTTCATGTAGTTTGTTAGCGTTGGCCGAGCGCGATGGGCATCGAATCAGGTAGGCCGAAACGACGAGGTTACCTCAAGCCTGCTCTGGTCGCGCGGTTCTCATTCTGGACGACGACGGTGTGCGTCCTTGTTGCCGTGGTAGTGTCGGTTCTTGCCATCTGGCAATTTACAGGCACCGACGCTCTTTGGCGCACGGTCGCAACCTGCGCCGTCATCGCCGCGGGCACACTCGCATTCTCGTGGATAAACGGTCTGTTTGATCCGGGCGAGCGCGACTCTTGATCTCCCCACCCTCTAGCAGGTATCTAAACCCACAACCCAATGGGGCTCTCGACGACAAAGTGCGACGTCCAGTGTCCATTCCGTTCTGTCCTTCTTTGTCGTTTGTAGGACTTCTAAATGCTTATATTGTACGGCAAAGCGGGAGAGTCCGTGTTCCACACGAAATCCCGCCACCCGCCACTTTATTAAGAAGAAAGGAAAGGAGCATTGCCATGAGAAAAAACCGTGTGCTTAGGGCCTCGGCATTTGCGATCTTGCTGACCGTGTTCCTACTCCCTGGGATTGCGCACGCCCAGGTTACTGTGAGCTGTCCCCCAACAAGCGGCGGTCATACACGAACATCACCGCCGCGCTGAACGCTGTTGGGCAAATCGGGCCCAGTACCATCATCATCACGGGCACGTGTAACGAGCATGTGCGCCTCACCAATGCGCGGTCCCTAACGTTCGTCGCGGGTGCGGGCGGAGCGAAAATTGTTCAACCCAAGGATTCCAACACCTTCGATATTTTTCTTTCGCACGACATTCACCTCCAGGGTCTGGAGATTGTCGGTGTTCCCGGATCCATGCCGAGCTCCGGCGGAGCCGGCGTGTTCTTTACCCAGGCCTCAGACGTGCACATCAACGGGTGCGACATCCATCAGAACGAGGGCGGCGGAGTTACTGCGACCAACGGCTCACTGCTTTTCCTCAACAACACGAAAATCCACAACGACACTCCCTTCGGCGACGGCTTGGACGTGATAAATAATTCGACCGCTGTCGTGATTGGAAGCACGATCCAGGACAACGGCAGCGCCTGTAGCGCGCTTCTTAACTGCCAGGCTAACGGCGGGGGGTCTTCATAAACGACTCGGTCGTCCGTTTTGACCAGAATGATGTAATTCAGAACAATGCAGACCAGGGAATCGGGGCAGTGAACGGGAGTTTGGTGTCTCTCGGATCCACCACCATCCAAGGACACAATTGGAACGGGATCTCCCTCAAGAGCGGGAGTCATTTGCAGATCCGTGGTCCTGCTCACATCCGAGAAAACGGCATCTTATGTCCACATGACACTGCGCTATTGGTAAGTCTTTCTCAAGCCTGCGGCGGTATCTCCGCCGCCGACAACTCGACGCTGGACCTGCGCGGCGGAACCGTCAGCGATAATCAGGGAGCCGGTATCTCCGTGCGACAGGCCACGACCGTAGGATTGATCGGAGCCACGGTCTCCAACAACTCCGGAGACGGTGTCCACATCCAGTGGATCTCCATCGGGAACTTCGGTCCCGACAACACCATAACCGGCAACGGAGGAGCCTCCGTCTCTTGCGACGAGAGGTCGTTGGCCATCGGCAACCTCAAAGTTTCTCCAACGTCAAGTGCGGGGAGAACCAACAGTAGGACCGGCCAAGAGCCAAAGCGCTGAGGCCACAACTACCTGCTCGCCCTCCGGGAGCCCGCCGCCACGGCTGCCCAGCGGCGGGCCTCCCACAGCTCTATTGTGGGCCCGGCCCCGGCTAAGGCGGACATTCTGGTTCCGGCGGCTGCTTTTGATGATCCTTGTCGCAAATTCCAAGTCCCGCTAAGTCGCACATCGGCAAGTGGCTCACTCGGAGCCAGGTATAAAGAAGCGCCTTTCAAGCCCCGGCGAAGTCTCCCTGTCTCTGACCTGTCCTTTCGATCAGTAGATTTGCTTCCAAAGGAGGCCGTAAATTTGGTCTCTCAGGCGGCGTCCATCGTAGTTGCTTCGTAACCCTCCGGAGCAAGGACTAGAGAAGAGCGAGTTCTGGGGAGATGAATGCACTACAATCAAAAGGGCTTCTCGTTAATTGAGCTGTTGATTGTCGTGGCCGTCATTCTAGTTATCGTCACCATCGCCATTCCCAACTTCATGCGGTCAAAGGTCGCCGCCAATCAGGCTTCTGCGGTGGGCTCGTTGCGTAGCTTGAACACAGCGTGCGTCGCCTATTCCATCAGCTACGGCCAATTTCCGGCGGCGCTCACCAATCTGGGCCCCATTGGTTCTAGCGGGAACGCCAGCT
>QHYQ01000002.1 GCA_003224175.1 Acidobacteriota bacterium | reverse complement strand
GTGAGGGTTTCTGGATTCGGCGCATGGCGGCCATCGTACGCGAATGGCGCACCTTACGGGTGCGAATTCTCGATGGCCCGCCGTCTTTTCTCGTTGCGGTCTTCAGGCGCATTCATGGGCTCAAACCGCTTCTTCGCCAGCCACCGGCCCACCACAAGCCCTCCTTATCAACGGATCGGGGTCGAACGCATCGTAGAGGTCGCTGCAAATTGAGAATGACCGGTGGGCCAACTTCAGGGGGGCGCCCATATACCCCTGCTTTCCTTGACACTCTCTCGCGCCTCCCAGTAGACTCGAAATGCGGTTTTTTTCGGAGGAGTTAGAGCGACAATGCTGTTGGCACGCGATTTCGTGGGTTATATGGCGAATGAAGTGGTCAAGCGCCTGATCGCGAATAAAATGGTCGAAGCCGGCAAACCTGCGGTGCTGGCGGAGCGCATCCGCCTGAAAATGGCCGAGGAGATTGGCGTCGAAGACCGCCTCAATGAGGAGGTTCGCGAGATCCTCAGCCAGCATTCCGAGGAGATGCGCCGCACGGGGGCCTCGTATCAGGAGATGTATAAGAAAGTGAAGGGTGAGCTGGCGCGGCAGCGCAAGTTGATTCTGCGCTGAGCGCGATCCAGGCGAACGCGTGGCAGCTGTCAGAGCGGTGCGCGTCACAATATGCGATTAAGCAGGGAAAAAACCGTACGCCTGTCCCACGTTATTACCGACGTCCTCGTGGCCGTCGAGGACGTCGAATTCATCGAAGACCGCGCCACCATTCGGCAAAACGTGGTGGACATCCTGCTCAGCCTGCTCAAAGAAGAAGAGCAGATGGACGCCCAGGTCCGGCAGAAGATCGGCTCTCAGAAAAAGGAGATTCTCGAGGGCAGCGAGGAATGGGACGTCCTCTATCGCAAGTATTATGCCGAAGAGATGCGCAGGATGGGCATCGCGCATCAGCCGGCCGCGAGCAGCTCTTTTTAGCGTCAGGTTAGCTGCTGGCGAACCCAAGTTTTCCTGGCAATAAACAAAAAGGGCGCTCGTCGGAACGAGCGCCCTTTCACTTTAATCTCAACTTTTACGGATTGTTTGGATTCGGGCCGTTCTGATTGTTTGGATCGTCCTCGGGACGCCTCTTCAGCGTCGGCCGATCCGGATCATCCGAAGGATTATTGCCGCCGCCCTGCGCGTTGGGCTGTTGCTGCCCGCCCTGACCTGCTTGCGGCTGTTGCCGCTCGGTACGGGTGCGCAGCGTAGGCTTGTCTTTGTTGGTCTTATCTTCCCGCAGCTTATTGCGGTTTTCGATGCCCCGCAGCCGCGCCTTCACGGTATCGAATTCCGAAGTGGTCACGATGTACTGCTCTCGGGCCGGCAACACGTTGCCAATTTCCTTCTGAATAGACACGACGCGCTCCGGTGTCGGCGGATGGGTGGAGAAAAACTTTGGCACGGTTCCCGGCTGCCGTTTCTCCTCCGTCTCCACCTTCTCGAAGAAAGTCACGAACGCATTCGGGTCGTACCCTGCCGCGTACATATACTGCAAGCCGAGATAATCAGCCTCGAATTCGGCGTCGCGAGAAAATTTCAAGAAAGACATGGGAATGGCGAAGTTTAATCCTTCATAAAGCCCGTAACCCGCCCAGCCGCCCGGACCCAGCAGGATCAGCGGAATGGTAGCCATCTGCGCCAGTTCGCCCTTGGTGGCATTCTTGGTGCCATGCCGCGCGGCCACGTGCGCAATCTCGTGCGCCATCACGCCGGCCAGCTCCGCCTCGGAATCGGCGCGCAGGATCAGCCCGCTATGCACGTAGAAAAATCCGCCCGGAAGCGCAAACGCGTTCACCACGTCCGAATCGATCACCTTGATCGTAAAGGGAACCTTGGCATCCGAGTTGCGCACCAAGTTCTGCCCCACGCGGTTCACGTATTCCGAAACGACCGGATCATCGATCAGCTTCGACGACCGCTCCACTTCCTGGGCCAGGCCCTTGCCCAGGGCCATCTCCCGCTCGAGCGAGTAGAAGTTTATTCCCTTGCCAACCCCGCGGTTGCCGATAGCATCCACGTCCGCCTTGGAGCCCGCCTTGACGTCGGGCTTGTCCTTTTGCGGAATGGGAGGTTCTTCTTTCTTTGCTTGTGCCGGCTGCGCATCGGCTTCCGCCGATTTCGCTTTCTTTGCTTCCTTCTCTTTGTCCTTATCTTTGTTCTTTGCCTTTTGCGCTGCTTGCGAATCGCTGGGCTGCGAATCGCTCGGCGAAGCCTGCGGTTGCTGCGTCCCGGAATCTTTGGTCGTCGGTGCGGTTTGAGGTGCGGGATTGGCCGCAGGCGGCGCCGGTTGCGAGGGAGCCTGCGGTGCTGCGAAGAGGGGGAAAGCGAACAGCGCCGCCAACGCCAACCCTAGAAGGCTGCGACCCCAAAGGCGGCTGCTAATCACGATACGCGACTGTGAGGATTTCATGTTTTGCTCCGGCCTTTTCGCTCCGTGCAATTATACATCCACGCGAGCCCTGCGGATATATAGGTCCTTGCTTTTTGATGGTTTCTATCGAACGCGGGTTTCCCGGCTTTTCGCGATCCGTTGTAAGAATTTAGCTCGGGGCGTGTAGCTCAGGGCCCCGCGAGTGCTCACCCGAAGAGTAAATGCTGTACTTTGGGTCAGTTGACACCCCAGGGCCTCTGCCCCAAGATTGGTCAGAAGCTCGAATCCATGTTGAGGCGCAAGTCCTTAGCGCAGCTCGCCAAGCGGGTGTGCGCGATGGACTAACTCTAAAAATGTCCGTTTCCAAAGTACAGGTTGGTCAGGTTTGGAAGAAGGCGGGCAGCGACGAGAGCTTCCTGGTCACGCGTCTCTATAGCGAAGCCCTCACCACTTTCGCCGTGCTTCGCCCTGCCGGCAAGGAGACCGCCGCCATTCTTCGCGTCAAGGTGATACGAAAAGGCGCGAGCCAGGCCCTCCCCGGCTTCTCCATGGCCCAAGACTCCGACGAGTTCTAAATCGACCGCACGGGTAAATCCGCTACGTCCTCTACCTGCATCACTTCCTTGACCAAAAAGGGCTCGGCGTGTTCCACTCCGATCATTTCGCCGTAGAATCGCGCCACCAAGTGAACTTCGTGCACCAGCCGGTCGAGCGGCATATAAACTTTCGAGCGCCGCTCGCGTCCCTTCCGCCGGAATTGGGAGCCGTAGGCGAGGATCGCCCGTGTCCGCCGCGAAAACTCACGCGATATGTCCACTACAAATGAAGGCCGCACGGTGCGATCATACGTCGTTGAGTACAGCACCTTGAACGGCCGGAAAGCCTCGCCTTCGAGGTCCAGCCGCTTGAGTCCTGCCAGAAAACAGCCTTCATAGCCCAGCCGTGATGCCGTGTAATGGTCGGGATGCCGCCCTTCCCAATACGGCAGAATCACCGTGCGCGGCCGGAGCGCCCGGATTTGCTGCGCGATGGCCAGCTTGTATTCCATGCGCATCTCCAGGTGCGCATCGGGAAGGCCCAGATTCTCACGATGCGCCACCCCCAAGATGCGCGCCGCAGCTGCAGCCTCTTTCCGTCGCGTCTCCACCGATCCGCGGGTGCCCATTTCTCCTCCGGTCAAATCCAAAATTCCTACCGCATAGCCGCGGCGCGCCATCTTGATCAGCGTTCCTCCGCAGGTGAGTTCCACGTCATCGGGATGTGCGGCCATCGCCAGCAGATCCAGCTTCATTCCCCCTCCTGCATTTGAGCGGCCCGATTGTAGCGCATGGCGCGCTCGTGCCTTGTGAGTACGGCCCCGGGTACGGCCGGTTCCTCCACTCTGTGTTAAATTCCTGCCTCGGCGTGAACCTCCAGGGACAAGTCGCTCTAGTTACCGGCGCAGGCCGCCGTATCGGCCGCGCCATCGCGCTGCGTCTCGCGGCCGAGGGCGCTCGAATGGTCCTGCACTATCGCAGTTCGCAGTCTGAGGCCGAAGCGGTTGCCGCGGAAATCGTTCACAGTGGCGGGGAAGCTGCCTGCATCCAAGCCGAGCTCACCCGAGTCGTGGAAATCGATCGCCTTTTCGAGGAGATCGAGCAACGCCTCGGGCGCCTCGACATTCTGGTGAATAACGCGGCAATCTTTTCCCCAACGCCTGTCGGCCGGACCCAAGAATCGCAATGGGACGCCATCCTGGATACCAACCTGAAGGCGCAGTTCTTTGCCGCGCAGCGCGCCGCGCCCCTGCTGGCTCAGAGCGGACGCGGTCGCATCATCAATTTCGCTTCGCTTGGTGGTCTGCAGGCCTGGCCCCAATACACTGCCTACGGCGTTTCGAAAGCGGGCGTGATCATGCTGACGCGCTGCCTGGCCCGCGCCCTGGCGCCGGCCGTCACCGTAAATGCGATCGCTCCCGGAACTATCTCGTTCCCTGACGATGCGCGCGAGATTGCCGAGCGTGCCATCCGCAGCGCTCCGTTGCGCCGCACGGGCTCCGCCGACGACATCACCAATGCCGTCATCTACCTAGTCGGCGCTGGATTCGTCACCGGCCAAGTCCTGGTCGTCGACGGCGGCTCGTCAATCCCATCCTAGGGCGCGCCAGGAAAGGCCGTGGCCTTCGTCAAATTTCTCCCCGCACGAGGCGCGAAGTCACTCCTCGATCCGCGGCCAAGAAATCGTAGCGCGGCAATTCCGCCCGCCTCGCCCATACGATTCGCTCAAACGCGCGGTTTCTCGGCGGGTGCTCGAGGGCAGCCGAGAAAAAGGAGATATGCACGGCCGTGCTCATTTCCGCGTACTGGTGCCGCACGATCTGCAACAGATCGCCGATCTTTGGGGCAGTGCCCAACTCCTCGCGCAACTCGCGCTCGAGCGCCTCGCGCGGCGTTTCGCTCGGACGCATCTTCCCGCCGGGAAATTCCCACTTCCCGGCAAAGACCCTGCCCGCCTGCCGCTGGCAGATCAGCACTCGTCCGTCCTGCTCGATGATTCCCGCCACGACGCGTATCATCGCCGCCACACTACCACGGCCGCGAATGCTTTCCTCGCACGACCTTCTGAAAACACATGTCAAAATCGAACTGTTTTCCTGCGCACTATGGGGGAGCCAACCCGCGACCGATACTTGCGCGTCAAGAAAGTAAGGTCTGGGAGTCCCTGCGCGGCGGCGGGCACTTTGATACAATGGCGCCGGAATGTGCTGCCGCTGCGTTCCGGCCGATGCGCTTGCGGTTCCGCTGAGTCCGCGAGCTCACTCTTTTTTCCGGATTTCTTGCCGGGCTTTTCTGCCTTCACAATGCATACCGAAACCCTCGGGGAGGGTCGCCGGCGTGATGCGTCTGGTCCCCATAATTCTGGCGTTGCTCTTCGCCTTTAGCGGTGCTTCGAACGGGCAGACGAGCCGGAGCTCAGATTCGGCGGTCCGCCCGCGCGTGATCGAATTGAGGATCGGCGATGAAATCGAGCCCATCATGGCCGAATACATTGACGGCGGTATCACCGATGCGGCTCGGCAGGGCGCCAGTTTGATCCTGATCACCATGGATACGCCCGGCGGCCTGAGTTCGTCCATGGAAGAGATCATCCAACACATCCTCTCTTCGCCGGTGCCGGTTGTCGTGTACGTCTCCCCGGCCGGCGCGCGTGGTGCGTCAGCGGGCTTTTTCATTCTCCTCTCGGCCGATGTGGCTTCCATGGGTCCCGGGACGCACGCGGGCGCGGCCTCGCCGTTGATTGCCGTGGGCGGCGTCCCTTTGAATGTGGATGAGACGCTGAAGAAAAAAATCCTGAACGATGCCACGGCCTTCCTGCGCAGCTATGCCGGAAAGCGAGGCCGCAACGTGGCGATTGCAGAAACGGCGGTCACCGATGGCAAGGCATTCACGGAAACCGAAGCGCTGAATGACAAGCTCATTGACCTCATTGCGAATTCGCCGGAGGATTTGCTCTCCAAGCTCAATGGAGAGACGATTAGGCGATTTGACGGCTCCGAAACGCGCTTGAACTTGAGTAATCCGGAAGTCGTTACGATGGAAATGTCCGCGCGGCAACGCTTTCTGGCGCGCATCGTGCAGCCCGATGTCTTTTTCATTCTGCTGATCTCCGGCGTGCTGGGCCTCTACGTCGAATTCACGCATCCGGGGATGATCGCGCCGGGAGTGATCGGCGCCATCGCGCTCGTGCTGGCGCTATTCGCCATGCACATCCTTCCGGTAAACTTTGCGGGCCTGCTTTTGATCATCGTGGCGATGGGTTTGTTTATTCTGGAAGCGAAATACACGAGCCACGGTGTCCTGGCAGCGGGCGGCATCATAGCCATGCTGCTTGGCGCGTTCATGCTGATCCGCTCGCCGCTCACGGGCGCCGGTGTCAGCTTCGGTGTAGCGCTGGGCGTGACCGCGCCTGCGGCGCTGGTCACGATCTTTCTCATGCGGCTGGTGCTGCGTTCGCGCGCCTGGAAGCAGTCATCCGGAAAGGAAGAGTTACTCGGGGTGGAAGCCGAAGTTACTGAGGCCATTGCGCCCGTTGGCGGCGAAGCCGCCCCCGCATCATTTCAAGGCATGGTGCGCTTGCGTGGAGAGCTCTGGCGCGCAGTGGCTCCGGTTGCCATCCCCGCGGGCGCGCAAGTGCGCGTCGTGCGGGTCTCCGGACTGACGGTGCACGTCGCGCCTGCGGATTCGGCCGCACACTGATGAACAACGTGCGAAGTTTTGAGTAACACTGCTGGCCGCTTTTGCAGCCTGCGGAAGGAGACGATGATGGATTTCAGCCTGACGGGGCCGCTCATTGCCATAATCATCTTCCTGATCTGGTTTTGGAACTCTCTTTATGTCATCAAGGAATGGGAGCGCGGAGTGGTTTTGCGTCTGGGACGCATGCTGCCCGACGCCAAGCCGGCCGGACTGCGCTTGGTCTTCTGGCCCATTGAGAGCCTCTATCGCATCTCGTTGCGCATCGAGACGCTCGACGTACCTTCCCAGGATATCATCACCCGCGATAACGTCTCGGTCAAAGTAAACGCCGTCTGCTATTTCCGGGTGGTGGACGCAAACCTCGCGCTTTCCCAGGTGCAGAACTATCTGTACGCCACCTCACAGAAAGCGCAAACGACGTTACGCAGCATCGTCGGCCAATTCGAGCTTGATGAAATCCTCGCGGAACGCGAAAAAGTTAACAGCAAGCTGCAAGTGATTCTTGACCAGGACACCGAGCCCTGGGGTATTAAGGTAACCAAGGTGGAAGTGAAGCAGGTTGATATTCCGGAGCAGATGCAGCGCGCCATCGCGCGCCAGGCCGAAGCCGAGCGCGAACGGCGCGCCAAGATCATTCACGCCGCCGGCGAATACGAAGCCTCCACGAAGCTCGCCGAAGCCGCAGGTGTGCTGGAAACCCAGCCTGCCGCCATCCAGCTTCGTTACCTTCAGACGCTCACCGAAATCGGGGCGGAGAAGAACACCACCATCGTTTTTCCGCTGCCCATTGACATCATCAACGCTTGGGTGCAGAAGACACTCGAGCCGAGGCGCTGATGGCAGCAGGGAATCGGCGGAGCCGCGATTGGGTTCTCGGAGGGGGTCAGCTGGCGGGCGTTTTCATCCTGCTTGTGGTGTTATTTGGCATCGTGTTTACCCTCGGTTATCTTCTAGGACGCAATCAATACGATGCGCAACTCCGCGCTGATGCGAGCAGCATTCCCGGCAAACCAGACAGCCTGAGCGATCAGCCCGGGAAGGCAAGCCGCGCTCCGGCGGATAGCTCTGCAGCCAAGGCTGAAAAGCCGGTGGCTACACCTTCGGATTGGGCATTCTATCATTCCGCGGAGCCGGCGAATCCCCCTGAGGCTATGCCGGAGCCAAAATCGCTGGTACCGAGCCGCACTTCGGCACGGGCGGCAGGCAAGCGCCCTTCGCGCATTGACTCTACCCGATCGAACATGAAATCCGTAAGCCAGCCGCTCGTCCCGCGGGGCGCTGTCGTCTTGCAAGTCGCGGCGATGGCGCGCCAGGCCGACGCCGTAGCGTTGGCGCAGGCATTACAGCAGAAGAAATTCCCCGCCTTCGTGCTGACGCCCGGCGCCGACCGTTATTATCGCGTACAAGTCGGACCGTATGCGGACCCGCAATCCGCCGATCTCGCCCGGCAGAAGCTTGAGAGTCAAGGTTTCAAGGCCATCACCCGGCGTTGATGCGCGCCGCTCGACGGGGATAGCGGAGGCAGCCCGGCGCAGCCAGCAAACGCAAGGGCGCCGATCTGCCTGCGCGATGTCTTGGAAATTACGAATTTTGCTCTCGTTCCTCGCCGGGATTCTACTGGCGCTGGCCTTCCCCAACTTCAATCTGCCGCCTCTGGCATGGATCGCCATCGCGGTGTTAATTATGGTCTCGCTCGAAGGAGGCCTGGGCGAAGCGGCGCTGCGCGGCTTGCTCTTCGGCGTGGCCTTTTATCTCTTCGCCACGCCCTGGATCTATACAGTCATGCGCCAGTATGGGCCTTTGCCTCCGTGGGAAGCCGCGGGCGTGGTGGCACTCATGATTCTGGCGGCATCGCCTTACTTCGTGGCGTTCACCCTCTGTGTCACGTGGATCGCGCGGCGCGATAAGAGCCTCGCCGTACTTGCCGCGCCGTTTCTTTGGGTCGCGCTCGAGCTCGCCCGGGCTCGCATGCCCGATATCGCTTTCCCTTGGAATCTGCTTGGTTATACAGCGGCGGGCAATCTAGCGCTGGTGCAATTGAGTTCGATCACCGGAATTTACGGCTTGTCGCTTGTTGTGGCCGCGTATAACACCGTCGTGGTCTGGCTGATCCGATCGAGGGGTGAATCGCGGTGGCGACTTCCCGCCGCCGTGCTGGCTATGTTTACGTTGGTGCTTCTCGCTGTAGCGCTGATTGGACCCAGGCTTGTCCCTACGGCGCAGGCTTCGCAGGTCGCGCATCTAGTACAAACGAATTTGCCGCAATCGATGGAGTACGCGGCCAATTGGGACGCGCTGCACGCCGGTGACATGTCCGAACTCGATCGCATCAGTATCACGGCAGGGCAGAGGGATCACGGCCTGGTGGTTTGGCCGGAAGTTCCCGCGCCATTTTCGTTGACCCAAGCGGATTTCGCTCGGCGTGCGCAGGGGATTGCGCGCAATTCGGGAAGCAATTTCCTGCTCGGCGTGGTGGGTTTGGAGCCCGGCGCCGACGGCCGGCTTGCCGCCTATAACAGCGCGGCCATGCTCGATCCGGAAGGCCGCGAGACATTTCAGTATGATAAAATTCATCTGGTTCCCTTCAGCGAATACGTGCCCTGGCGCGACTTCTTCTGGTTCGCCAAGAATCTCACGGGCCTTGCCGGTGACTTTCGCAGCGGCACCCGCTACGCTGTAGGGGAGTTGCCCGGTGGTCATTTCAGCACTTTCATCTGTTACGAGGCGGTGTTTCCGAACGAAGTCCGGCGGTTTGTCTTGGATGGCGCAAACCTGCTGATCAATCTCTCGAACGATGGCTGGTTCGGGCGCTCAGCCGCGCCGGCACAGCATCTGCAGATGGCGCGCGTCCGGGCCGTGGAACATCACCGCTGGCTGTTGCGCGATACGAATAACGGCTTCACCGTATCGGTCGATCCTTACGGACGAGTCGTCGCACGGATGGCTCCGGACATTCGCGGAGAGCTGGACGCGCCGTATGCTTTTCGGAGCGATACGACGTTGTACACTCGCTGGGGCGATTGG
This sequence comes from Acidobacteriota bacterium, assembly GCA_003224175.1. Lineage (GTDB taxonomy): Bacteria > Acidobacteriota > Terriglobia > Acidiferrales > UBA7541 > Palsa-189. The sequence continues at coordinate 669 of QHYQ01000002.1, read as the reverse complement.
CTGCCCGCGATGTGCGTCGCAGTCAGTCTCGTCCTGCTGCTCATGGCATCGTTTCGGCGCGCGGCGGTCGCGCCAAAATAACAAGAAGGGGAAATCATGATTATCGAAGATCTCGAGCATCGTTTTCAGGAACTCGGCGAGCGCATCGAACTTGTGCGGAGCTATCTTTGACGTACCCCGCCATCGCAAACTTCTAGCCGAACTCGAAGCCGTCAGCTCCAAACCCGATTTCTGGCAGGATCAGGAAAAGGCTCAGCAGGTTTTGCAGCAGCGCAAAAGCGCGGAAAGCCGCGTTAGCGCGGACGAAAAACTCTCGCGGATTTCCAGCGACATCGAGACTTATTTGCATCTGGCAAAAGAAGAGAGCGACGTCACGCAGCGAGAATCTGTGCTGCGCGATATCGAGCGGGAGCTGGACACGGCCGATCAATACGTCGCGCAACTCGAGACGGAAACTCTACTCGCGGGCGAGAGCGACCGTCTCAACGCTATTCTCACCATCAAATCGGGTGCGGGCGGCACGGAATCGCAGGACTGGACGGAGATGCTCCTGCGCATGTACCTGCGCTGGTGTGAGCGCAAGGGCTTTCACGCTTCGGTGATCGATTCGCAGCCGGGCGAAGGGGCGGGACTCAAATCCGTCACGGTCCGCGTCGAAGGCGAGAATGC
>QHYQ01000482.1 GCA_003224175.1 Acidobacteriota bacterium | reverse complement strand
GTGTATTTGCACGAGGCGCTCGATCGCCGACTTGCCAGTGGCAATCCGCTGAAGCACGAGGACATCGAAGCGGCTGTCATTGAGGGCGCTGTCCATCGCTTACGGCCGAAGCTAATGACGGTATGTGTCGTGCTGGCCGGCCTGGCCCCGATTCTCTGGGAAACCGGCGTGGGGTCGGACGTGATGAAGCCGATCGCTGCTCCAATTGTCGGCGGAATGATCACTTCAACCATTCATGTGCTGATTTTGGTTCCCGTGTTCTTCGCGTTGATGAAGGAGCGTGCACTTCGCCGAGGGACGTTACAGCCGAAGGAAAAGGAATCGGAGTCGGCTGTTCAGTTTGCTGACTAAACAGAGGTGCAGAAGTGTAGTTGTCGTTCATTTCAACCAAAAACAAAAAGGAGAGCACGATGAGACCAAGCATTACACAGAGAACACTTTCGGTCCTGGCTCTTTTAGCAATTTCGATTCTGTTTGTAACACCCATAATGGGTGTGGCGAGAGCACAGGACAAGCCTTCGGGAACACAGATAAGCCCCAAAGTCGTGTTAACTACCGTGCCATCGCCCGCACAAAAAGGCACGAACATAGTCAGAGTCAAACTAACCGATCCAGCAGGCAATCCTATCTCCGGGGCGACAGTCACAGTAGTTTTCTTCATGGCTGCGATGCCGTCAATGAACATCCCCGAAATGAAGACCGTCAACGAGGGTGCGGATAAAGGTGCTGGCATATTCGAGGGAAAAGGTGACCTTGGTTCCGGGGGGATTATGGCAGGTTACCGTCACGGCCAAGCAGAACGGGAAGACCATTGCGACCAGGAAGCTCACCGTAAAAGCCACGGGCGGGGTGTAACAGCGGTGCTCTCGCAATCGTAGTAAAAACAAGGTCAGACTGCGGCTGGCGCACCATAGGACCAGCCGCAGGGGTAACGGAGGATGAATGAATCTCAAATGTCACAATGCTGTTCACGTCACCATTGGGAGATGAACCGCGAATGCAGTGCATCAAGCCTTTCTTGACTCCTGAAGAGTTATTGCGTGTGCTTCGAGTTGCCCACGGCGTGCGCATACGCGATTGGTGCATGATTTTGATGGCTTATTTGCACGGGCTTCGTATGTCTGAAGTATGTGCGCTCAAGTTGACGGATATTAGAGGCGGTTCGCTGTCGGTACAGCGCCGTCAGGGATCATTGAAGACCGTGCAGCCGTTGTGCCGAGATAGCCGAGAACCATTACTGGACGAAGTTACGGCCATTCAAGCGTGGCTTAAACAGCGGCCAAATGTTCGTTCAGGGGCATTGTTCATCAGCCGAAACGGTGGTGCGCTTGACAAGGCGCAGTTCTTCCGCAATTTCCAAGCGGCTGCCAAAGCCGCCGGTCTCCCGGCTGCCAAAAGTCACCCAGGTATCTTGAGGTATTCGCTAGCCTCGCACCTTGTCGCTCGCAACGTTGATCGTGCTCTTATTGCGAAGGCGTTGGGACATCGCTCCATCAACAGTACATTCAAGTATATTAAGGCTACCGACGGACGAGCAGACAAGGCTGATTCATTCGCTGTTGTCATGCAGGAGACGCGGCTTAAAATCCTTCGCTTGCTCGTCCGCCTCGCCCCGAAGGGCCTCGCTGCCGGAGCCATAGCTCGCCACCTTCGGTTGCGTGGACCAAACCTTTCGTTTCACCTCAACGTGTTGGCTTCGGCCGAACTCATTCAACCGCACAAAAAAGGCACTTCTATTTCGTACTCGGCAAATCTGAAAAACGTGAATCGCCAAGCCAATTCCGTGATCTAGAACTGCCACGGCGGTCTAGGCGGACATTCGTGTGGAAGGCAAGGGTCGGCCACGCCCGCCAACCACCCATGATGAGCCAACAGAATTTTGAATTGGCTTAATCGAAATTTCTGTTTGATTCACCCACTCAGATTTTGAGTCGTTCCCATCCAAAATTTGCGTTGGTCTTTCTCTGAGCCGCCGCGTAAATTCTCCGCCGAAGCGACGATGCTTCGTCGAAAGCATAAAGTTTGAAAGGAGCATTACCTTGAAGAAGCAATGGGGTGGTCTTCTTACATTCATAATGATCGTGGTGCTAAGCCTGCCCGCCCTGGGACAGCAGCAGGCTCCCGCTGCGGGTTCGTCGGGACAGGCGCCAGCGGCGGCACCGGCGGCAGCACCTACCGACCCGCAACCGCTGCCCAATCCTTCAATGGCGGGACCGCTACAGACGGCAGTACCTCATACGTTTGGCGCGGGCCCGTTTGGGAAGGTAGCCATCACAGGCATACTGAGCGGCATGGGCCTGGTACAAAACAATTGGATTCCCGGCGATAAATCGACCCACTGGGATGTCAGCAATGCCCAGGTCTTTATCCAAAAGACGAGCGGCTGGTTCCAGTTCTACTTGCAAGGTGGCGCTTACAACCTACCGGACTTAGGGGTGCCATTCATTAAGACAACCGACACGTTACCGGATTTCTACGGGCCGTTCCCGCAAGGCTATTTGAAGCTGGTCAAGGGCAATTTCAACGTGGAGGTGGGTGCGCTACCCACGCTGATCGGAGGCGAATACACATTCAGCTTCGAGAACATGAACATCGAGCGCGGCATCGTGTGGAATCAGGAGAACGCCGTAAACAGGGGCGTGCAAATCAGCGACACGTTCAAGAAGCTTAGCTTGACCTTTAGTTGGAACGACGGCTTTTATTCCAACGTCTACAACTGGCTATGGGGGAGCGCATCATACGCTTTCAATTCATCCAATACACTGGCGTTCGTGGCTGGCGGGAACGCTGGGCAGACGACGTCTAGCAGTTTCGCCACGCCTTTTCTGCAGAACAACGGCGCGATCTATAACGTCCTTTACACTTACAGCCACGAGAGTTGGGTGATCGAGCCGTACTTTCAGTACACGCACGTGCCAGCGAACACGAGCCTCGGAATCCTGAAGAGCGGGTCCACGAACGGCGGGGCCCTCCTGCTCACCTACAACTTCAAGCACGGAATATCGGTGGCGGTGCGGCCAGAATACATAACCAGCAACGGCAGCGCCACGGACCCATTAGCCCTCAACTTGCTGGGCTATGGC
>QHYQ01000481.1 GCA_003224175.1 Acidobacteriota bacterium | reverse complement strand
GCCGGCCAAGACTAGGCCGATGCCGGCCCAAAACGCCGTGCGAATCTTGCGGATGATGGCCAGAGAAACTCCCTGGCTTACGGTGTATCCGACTGCCTTCAGCGTGAAGGCAGCCGCCCCTTCCTGAACGCCCAGTCCAAATGGGACGAAAGCGCATGCGAACTGGACGGCACGACTGGCAGACTCAACAAGGTAAGCTGCCGTGAACGATGCGTGAGTTGTAGTGGCCTTGAGGATCAGGTGCGCTTCCGCCACGCCGGTGAAGTTCGTAGCAAACTCAATCGCGAGCGTTAAGAAAAGGATGCTTCGGCGGTTCGCGAAGGAATCATAGACGCTTTCTTCGAAAGCTCGCAGGTCTTGCCCGTAGCGCTCCAGGACAGTCCATTTGAGTCCTGTATTCTTGAGGTAGTCGCCAATCCTTCCGAGTACCAGCGTCCTTCGGCCGATGATCAACCAACCTATCAGTATGAGAAGAAGTAGGCCAAGAAATAGTCCTCCGCCAATCCAGTGAAAAGCGTGAGGCGTGGCAAGGTCCAGAAGCGCGAGCGTCACGCCACTCAACATGAACAGCAGTGCCGCAAAGCCGTAAATCACGTTCTCGATGAATACGGACGACGCGCTCGAAAGTGCTGGCATGTACTGGGAAGCTGCCAGAACTTTGGCAGGCTCGCCCAACAACGGACCACCCGGGGCTATCTCCGTAATCGCGTCGCCGACCAGACGCAGACTGAACAGGTCGAGCAAACTCAAGTCGCGAGCTTCCGGCTCGATACAGCGCTGCCAGACGACCGCTCTCAATACTTGTCTTACCCCGGAGAGAAAGATCAGAAGGAAGAAGCCTGTACCCAGGAAGCGCATTTGATCAAGGATGGTTGCCAGCCCGGTCCGTGACACCATCCAAACGAACAACGCGACACTCGCAAATGCCGCAAGCAGGCGAACATAACGACATGACTTCGTTATCTTCATTGCGGCTTCCCCAACTGAGCGAACTCTTCGTCCCTGTAAATTCGTGCCGCATCGGCTCCGTCGACAGTAACGACCCAGATTGGCCTTTGATAAGACTCGACCGTTCGGATAAACGTCACGTTCTCGAAGTATTTTCTTCCGTCCTGAACGACGAGATAAGCGGAAGGGGGCGCTTCCACTCTTTTCACTTGGTCCGATAGATCGAAGTAATGCAGATCATCGCGGCCGAATTTGTGGAAATAGTAGGCAAAAATGGGTCCGCCTTCACTGCCCACGCTAGCTCCGTGCGGGGCTTCCTTACAAATCTTCTGGATGGCCTCGCGGAGACCGGCGTCATTCACCTCATCGTGTGGAAAATAGTAGCCCGTGCGCCCCATTCCGACTGAGTTCAGATACAACGTGTAGACCGGACCGCTCGTCACAGCGGCGCGCACACGCTCGAGGAACAAAACAGCAACAATCACAGTGAGCAGTGCCGGAACCAACCGTCGGTTTATCCGCTGCTGTGCCATCTCGCGGCACCACGAGAGGATCTCGACGAGACCGATCGCAGAGATAATGTAGACCGTAGGCATCCACGAGAGCATGTAGCGGAGCCACTTAGTGTCAAAAAGCGAGAAGGGAATGATCCAGAAAAAGAACATCAACAGCACAAAGTATGGTCCGTTCTCGCGTCGACGCCGGAATACCTCGGCGAGTCCTACGGCAAATGCTCCCAGAATGGGCAAAGGTGTCTTGATTAAGAGCATCAAAGAGTAAAAGAAGATGGGCATGCCACCCCATACGTGTGCCGGGTCGTTGTAGTAGAAGCTCCCCATCATCAGATAGCCATGATGGGTCATGGTGCCCTCACCGACGTAATGCAGCATGTAGCGGAGCGTGCTGGGCAGAAAAACGGCCGGGTTGGCAATCAGGAATGCCAGGGCGCACGTGCCAAGCAGGAGTGCGTACCCGCGCCAGTGAAGCACTGGGTATTTCTTTCTGTTCGGAGATAGGTAGTAATAGAGCGCATTCAGACCCAGGTAATGCGGAAAGTATTTCGAGGCCAGCATCAATCCAAAGCTCACACCACTCGCGGCGTACCACTTCTGGCCCCGTCGAACGTCGATCGTGCTGAACTCCTTGGCGCGAAGATAGAAGTAATAAGCAAGCCAAGTGAATAACACGAGCAAGGTGTCCTCCTTGGCTTCGCGGTTCACGGTAATGGCGATCGTTCCGATTGACCAAAGGAGCGCGCTCAGAAGTCCAACTTGGAGGCCGAAAAACTCCTCAGCAATCAGGAAGATGACAACCGCGGTCAGGGCGCCAAAGATGGTGTTGGGTAGACGGACCGCCGTTTCGTCCGGTACCTGATGGGAGCGGCCGAGTCCCTTGTTCCAACGGTCGCTGGCAGCGAGAGAAACTGCGATCAGCGACTTCATCAACATGGGGTGTTCGCGGTTTAGCGAGAAGTCGCCACGAAGATATCCGCGAGCGGCATCCAATTTGTTGATTTCGTCCTCGTTAAACCCGACTCGATCAAGCCCACGAAAACGGAGACAAAAGCCCAGGACCACGATGATGAGCAGAACGGCCGCTTTATGTCTTTCCAGGAATCTCACGATCCGCGGTTTGTCGGCTTGACCGGGCACTTCCATGTTTAGCGATATCCTTCCTGACCTGATTCTTCCGAGTCGCTCACGCTGGCCGGCGGAGCGGCCGAAAGCTCCTCTGCTGTGTCGTTCGAACTCCGCACGTCTTGCTTTTCAGGCGTATCCTCGTTAACTGCGTAATCTCCATGGTCAATCATGAGGATCTTGACTCCCTTGAGCCTCACATGTACGACGGTCTCGTCCTTCAATGGCAACCAAAACTGGCCTATCTTTTGATACTGGCGAACGAAGTCAGCCCGCTCGATCCAAAAGGACGGTCTCTTGGCAGGATGTCCGGAGATCTTCACTATTGCGAAATCCTGAGCGTCAATCAAAATCGTCC
>QHYQ01000480.1 GCA_003224175.1 Acidobacteriota bacterium | reverse complement strand
TCTCCGCCGGGTTCCGGTTCCCCTTTTCGCACTTTTCGAGCGCTCCACTATCGCGATTTTCGGCTGCTCTGGACGGGGCTGGCGGTCTCCGCCATCGGCACGTGGATGCAAATCGTCGCCATGAGTCTGCTCGTCCTGGATATAACACACGGCTCGGCAGCGTCGCTCGGGACGGTTTCGTTGACGCAGGCGCTCACGTTCCTCCTCTTTGCGGCAATAGGCGGCAGCGTCGCGGATCGTTTCGACAAAAGGCGCCTGCTGCTGTTTACGCAAAGCCTCCTGATGGGATTTGCGGTGCTGCTTGGCATTCTGACGCTGACCGGACTGATCCGTTTCTGGATGATCTTGTTGGTTGCTTTTGCCATCAGCTCTGCGTTGAGCTTTGACCAGCCCGCGCGTAACGCGCTGATCACCTCACTCGTTCCAAAAGAGCACCTGATGAACGCCGTTTCGTTACAGTCGGCCGTTTTCAATGGTGCCTCGATCTTGGGACCGGCGCTGGCCGGCCTGGCCTTGAGCAGAATCGGCTATGCCGGAAATTTCTTTCTGAACGCTGCGAGCTTTCTGGCGGTGCTGGTCGCACTGCTTTTTTTGCGGACACCTCAGGGGCAAACGCGCAAGCCCGGTGGAAGACTGCTCGATTCCGCACGGCAAGCGCTCCAATACGTGCGCCGCGATGAGGTGCTTCCAAGTGTAATTCCTGCATACGCAGCGCTGCTCTTTTTTGGCCCTTCGGCTGCGCTTGCATTGCCCATATTTGCCAAACAAGTTCTGCACGTGGGTCCAACGCAACTCGGCGTTTTGTTCTCCGCTGTCGGGGCCGGCACGGTCGTTGGTGCATTGATCTTGGCTTCCCTGGCAGGCACCACCGACAATAGCCGCCTCGTGTTCGGGTCAATACTGCTCTGGACGGCAGCGCTCGCCGTGTTTGGCTGGAGTGATAGCCTGCGCGTTTCCGTCCCCGCCTTGTTTGTCGTGGGAGCGGCGCAGAACGTAGCCGGCGCGACCACCATGACCCTGCTTCAGATGCGTGTCCCACTCGAGATGCGAGGCCGCGCCATGAGCCTGAATACCCTGCTGATCATGTGCGTTCGGCCGCTGGGTGACTTTCCAGCCGGAGCAGCCATCGGCTGGTTGGGGTTCCGCGTGACCGTGCTGCTCGGCGCGGTGCTGGTAGGAGCAGTGTCGTTGGCTTTATACGTCGCGCGCCCGGCCGGCGCGCCGGAGGCCCAGGTCCCCTAAAAACGGCCCGACGAATTTAGCGACGCCGCTGCGCTTCATTTGACTGGATTGCATGCTGCCGAACACCTAAGATGCAAAGGAGCCGCCTTGGCTTGATCCTCGATCAAAACTGCCAAGTGAGCTTGGCATAGGCGCTGCGTTTGACGAGCGATGAGTTGACGCTTTGCACAATATCGCTCAACTCTGCGTGGTCATCCTTGAGCAGATTCTGTCCCACCAGGTTCACTTCGATTCGCTCCGCAAGCCTCCACGTCACCTGCGTATCCAGCCGCGTATAGGAAGGTATAAGCTGTGCCGGCAAGCGCTCGACAAAGTAGGCATTTGCATCCCAGCTGAAGCCCCGAGACAGTTCCACGTGGGACCGGAGCTGTGCCTGGTGGTTTGGGTTCGAGCCCTGCGTGTCCGCCACGCTCGTAGTATCCAGACTGGTGGGATCGGTATGCAGATTCGTATTCAAGAACGAATAGCCGGAGTTGAGCGTCCAGCGATGCGTTACTTTCCAATTTACAGATGCTTCCACTCCATGTGTCGTCCCGTGCATTTTGTTGCCCAGCACGATGGGGTGAACGAGAAGGGGTGGAACAGAGTCCGAGTCGAAAAATGAGGGAGACGGCTCTAAGCTCTCCAACCCCTGATACGTATTGAAAAACGCCGCGACATCGAGAGAAACGCGGTCAGTAGGCTGCGCTCGATAACCTACCTCATATGCGATGACGTGTTCAGACTTCATGTTCGGGTTGCCAAGCACGGCGATTTCAGCAGGCCCGGGCAACGCTGCGAGCGCTGCATCCAGGCCCACATCTCTTCGCGTAGGGGTACGGTTGGCACGTGAAATGGCGGCCCAGAACGTGCGGCGATTACTCGGAGTCCAAGCCAATCGAGCGCTCGGCTCAAGATCGAAACCCGTAAAATAGTCGTTCTCGAATTTCGATCCCAAGTACAAGGCCAAGCGGTCGGACTCCACTGTTATTTCATCTTGCATAAATGCGTTGAACAAGTTGCCTGCGAGGTTCGGTGGAAGAATGGCCTGGTCAATCGTACGTACGGTTTCGTCAGCGACATGGCGATATCCCAAGCCCCAAATAAGATCCTGACGGGCACCCAGGTTGATGTGATTCTGAAAATCGAGATCAAAGGTATTGCGGAAGTCGTCTAATTCCGGACCGTCTCGATCGTAATTGTCGAAATAAAACTGCAGTGTGATGTCGCGGCGGCTCGACAAAATATGATTCCAGCGGCTCAATACGCTTCCTCCCAACAATATGGCGAGGCCCTGTACGTTTATATTGTCGGGAGGAGAGAAGGTAGAATGCACGAAGATCGAGCCTTCCTTCCCGTTATAAACGCCTCCTTCAGTTATCAAGGAGTCTTTGGCAGAAAGGGTTGTATCCACCCGAAAACCGCCGTGCAGCAGATGCCAACTATCCTCACCGTTATGCCCGTTGAAATCAGGGAAATGGTCGTTGTTGAGATACTTTGCGAAGATTCGATAGCTATTGTCGTCCTTGATTTTTCCGCCGTACTGTACCGTGCCAAATCCCTGTGCCAGGTTGCCGCCCCCACCCGTCACCAAGCCGCCCTGCGTGTCTGCAGAGCTTTTTGTGATAACGTTGATCACGCCATTCACC
>QHYQ01000001.1 GCA_003224175.1 Acidobacteriota bacterium | reverse complement strand
GCAGCCGATGCCGACTTTGGACCGCCCTTTGCACCGCCCCTTGGGCAGATGGACCAGGAATTTTGCGCTGGCCGTAGGCGTCTCATGCGCTTTGAGTATTGTTGCAGGCGCAGAATCGAAGGACACCGATAAAAACGCACCGAAGGACATGCCGGTCTACAAGGTCGATCCCTTCTGGCCCAAGCCCCTGCCGCACCACTGGCTCATGCAAGGCGTTCCCGTCATGGTGGTCGATAAGGACGATCATATCTGGGTGATGAATCGTCCTCGCGACGTCAACCCTGATGAGATCGGCGCCGCCTCGACTCCGCCGCGAACCGATTGTTGCGTCGCGGCGCCGGCGGTCCTCGAATTCGACACCGAAGGCAACTTGCTCCAGGGCTGGGGAGGACCGGGCTACGTGCCCGGCTGGCCCGCCGAAGGCAATCCGCGTCCCGGAGCCGGCGCCGAGCACGGCATCTTGGTGGATCGGGAAGGAAATGTCTGGATCTCCGGCAGCGCGCGCGGCGACACCATCATGAAATTTACGGGCGATGGCAAGCTGCTGTGGGAGTTCGGTCATCGCGGACCGCGTCCCAAGCCAGGCGAAGCTGCGCAGCCCGTGAAGCAAAATAATCAGGACACGGACATATTCCCCACCGGCATCTTCTTTTTCGACCTCGATGAAGATGCCAAAGAAATTTACATCGTCGATGCCAAACGCGTTCTCGTCTACGACTACGACGGCAAATTCAAGCGAGGCTGGGGCGGCCACGGCATCCCGCTCAGCGAAATCGATAACGACCCCACCCCACCCTATGACTGGAAAACCGGGGCGCCTCCAGACCAGAAGCAGTTCGCGCCCGCGCTTCACTGTGTGCACTTTTCGACTGATGGGCTCGTGTATGTCTGCGAGCGCGGTAGCAATCGGATTCAGGTTTTCACCAAGGAAGGCAAGTTCGTGTCCAGCTTTTTCGTCCATCCCTCGACGCCCTCGCGTGGGTCTGAGTGCGGCGGTCCGGGCAGCACCACGTTCGGCATGTGCGGCACGACCTACAACCTGACGTTTTCCCATGATGCCGGTGAGAAATACGTGATGATCGCCGATGGGACGAATGACAAGGTCTGGATCCACGATCGCAAGACTGGCGAGCTCGCCGGTTCGATCGGGGACAACGGCCGCATGGCCGGCTATTTCCACTGGATTGACGCCATTGCCATCGACTCGCACGGGAACCTCTACACCGGCGAAGTCGACACCGGAAAACGAGCACAGAAATTTGTGCTGCTGAACGGCGATAAGGCGAAGCGCTCACGTCCCCACGAGTGACGGCCACAACTCGATATTGAATGGGTCGCGGCTTTAGCCGCGACATTGAGCCGCTCACAATTAGAATGGCTTTATAGCTCGCCGACAAAGTCAGTTTTCGTGTCATTCTGAGCGGAGCGAAGAATCTCTCTGGAAAGAAGGCAACCATGAAACGTCAGGTCGGATTTAACGATGGCGGTGCGCATCAGCCCCAATCGGCTTCCGGCATCTCACGCCGCGAACTGCTGAGGTCCGCTGTGATCTTGGGAGCGGGCTCGCTCCTTCCAGCCGCCGGTCTCACGGCACAGCTCGCGTCTTCGGATTCCGCCTCCAAGGCCGGCCGTATCGACATCCACAATCACCTGACCCCACCGATTTTGCTTCAAACCGTCGGCGCCGATGCGCTCGGCGGGTTCGCGAAATGGACCCCGGAACAAGCGCTCGCGGCGATGGAGCAGTCCGGTGTAACTACGGGCATAACTTCCGTTCCGCCGCACTATGATCCCGCGACGGTCGACCGCATCGCCCGCGGCTGCAATGAATACGCGGCTCGTTTGGCCGCGGACCATCCCGGCAAGTTTGGCGTTTTTGCCTTCATGCCCATGCCGCACATAGATGTCACTGTGCGAGAAATCGAATACGCCTACGACACACTCAAGGTTGATGGCATCGGCATGTACACAAACTATGGCGACAAATGGCTCGGCGACCCATATTTCAATCCGGTTTTCGAAGAACTCGAACGGCGCAAGGCGATTGTGTTCACTCATCCTATCAGCGCGGATTGCTGCAAGGACTTGATCAAGGGCATTGGCGATGGCGCCATCGAGTGGCAGACCGATACAACTCGCGCGATTGCGCAGATGATTTTCGGCGGCGCCGCCGCGCGCTACCCGAACGTGCGCATGATCTGGTCCCATGGCGGCGGTACCATGCCCTACCTGATCGAGCGTTTCACCGGCATGGCGAAATCGCCAAGACTTGCATCGAAGTTTCCCGGAGGATTTGAGGCGGCGGCTGGCAAGTTCTACTACGACACAGCGCAGGTGGCCAATCCCGCCGCGATGTCCGCGCTCACCAAAGTCGTTCCGCTGTCACAAATCCTTTTCGGCACGGATTACCCGGCGCGCACCCTGGCCGACCACGTCAAGGGATTGAAGGAATGCGGCGTCTTCGGTCCTAAGGAACTGCAGCAAATTGACCGTGAGAACGCGCTGGCCTTGCTGCCTCGATTCCGGACCTAGCTCCGCGCGTCCTATTTGGCCAAATCACGATGGTTCCCTTCGGTACCAGGCGAACCAATGAAGCCAATAAAACGAGTGCTAACGCGGACAATTCTGAACGTGTAAAAAGTGGTGGCGGCCACGGCAGCTGTGGTGGCAATCTTTGTGCCCGTGGGTACACTTAATCAGGTTCTGATTTTCTTCGGTTCCCTCACAGTCGTCACCACCCTCCTTTCTTGCTGGTTGACGCGCGCGGTAAAATAGATCTGACGCTTGCTCCGGATGATTTTGCCGAGCCTGCTCCGGATGACTTCGCTGATCCATGAGGTTGCAGAGCTAGTTCCTGCGAATTTCGGCGTTGCGCGACCATGCGGACGGCGTCACGGCTTTGTCGACTCTCGCCAAAAAACGAATCCTCTCGACCGACTCAGCAGATGCCCTTATTTCGAATGCAATGGAGTTGTCTTCCATTTCAATGGCTCGAGGACCCGGCGATCCCAAAGGCTGTCATCCCGAGCGAGTTCTTCGCGCAAAAGTCGACGGCGAGTCGAGCTTTCGCCGGATCTCAAAGTCGCGAGCGAGGCGCGCCTTTTGCGTCCCGGACGTTTTTGCGGGGGATCTGCTTTTGGCAGCCTCTTTAGAATCAGCACTTGTAAGGATAAGGAGCTAACTATCCTGAAATGAACACTTGCAAAAAAATGGCGGGGGTGGGTACCCACCATGTCTGTCGGCGAAAGCGCCGATTATCCGACCATGATTGGCGTACCGAGCGAGCGTCGCCGGCGCGGCGCGCTCTCTGCAGCCAGACGATTTTGTGGGCGATACCCCGGAGCTTTGGCCGTTACAGAGTCCATCGCAAGCGAGGGGGGTTCCCAACGCAGCGCCGCCTTTGCACCCGTTGGGTGCGAGTGAGGAGCCCTTCTCAAGGTGTGCGCGTGCGAACGTGTCGGCTAGAGGTCACGTAGAATGAACACTTGCAGAAAAATGGGTGGGGTATCCCAAGGCATGTGAATTTTGGAACTGGCGTAGTAAGATACACGTCCAACGGACAAAGTAGTCGGGCCGGCAGCACTCTTTTCTAAGGAGACACTCATGCGACGCATGCTCTACGGTGTTCTAGTGGTCGCTTTTGGTTTTCTCGTTGCGGCGCGTCCCGCGCCCGCACATCACGCCTTCGCGGCAGAGTTCGATGCCAATAAGTGTACCGATCTCACGGGCACATTCACCAGTTACGAGTGGCAGAACCCCCACGGCTACTTTCACCTGGACGTGAAAGATGCGAGCGGCGCCGTAAACTCTTGGACTTTTGAAACCGTTTCTCTGTCCACCCTAAAGAGGAGCGGAACCTCTAGGCGCGATTTCGAGAGCAGCATAGGAAAGCAAGTTACGGTCAGGGCCTGCCTGGCCAAGAATGGCGCGAAGAACCGGGCCGCCGCCGAAACCATCAAGATGCCGGACGGCCAAATCCACAGAATCGGACAAGACGTCGAGGGGAAGTTTAGCGCATACTGACGCTGGGCGATCGAATGAGCTTGATTTGTCGGCGCGCAGAGGAGGAGTTATGAACGGACGCTTGGCCTATTATCTGGTCGCTGTGGGAGCTGCTCTGGGGACTCTGTGCATGGCTGCAGGGCTCGCGGCACAGGAAGGAAATGGTTCGCAACCTGCGCAACCTGCCAAATCTAAGCAACAGCCGGCACCGAAGGGCGGGCCAGCGCCCCGCACCGCTGACGGCCATCCCGATCTCTCGGGAGTGTGGTTTGGAGGTACCGCTGGCGGTTTCACATATAATCCTGCACTGCGAAGGCAATTCGACGCCAAAGCGGAAGAGCCTCCTCAATTCCAGCCATGGGCGGCCGCGAAGATAAAGACCATGACGCAGACGGATTTTGAACTCGGGCGCGCGTCCGTAAATTGTTTGCCCCGTGGCGTTCCCGGCATGTTTCTGATCAATCCCTACCCATTCCAGATCGTGCAGACTCCCGGCTTGTTCGTGCAGTTGGACGAGCTGAATAATAACTTCCGTGTGGTCCACACCGACGGCCGCGCCCACGATCCTGACCCCGATCCTTCCTTCGACGGCGATGAAGTTGGCCATTGGGAAGGCGACACTTTAGTCATCGACGTGATCTCTATTGATGAGCGCACCTGGAACAACTTTACGGGTTGGTTCCACAGCGATCAGGAACACGTGATCGAGCGCATTACTCGTCCTTCGATGAATTATCTCAACGTGGTGGTAACCATCGAGGACCCCAAGGTATTGGCCAAGCCTTGGACCTCCACGCCTCGTGTCTGGACGCTCGGCCACGAAGACCTGCTCGAATACTATTGCACGAACAATCAGGAAGTGGAGCAGTACAAGGCGCTCAAGGAAAAGGAATCTGGCGGCGATAAGAAGTAGGAAGAGAACGGGAGATGACAATGACACGCAGGTCTCTTGGCCCTTTAGCGGTAATGGCCCTCGCTTTGCTTTCGTCGATCCCTCTGCTGGCACACCATTCCGTCACGGCGGAATTCGACAGCTCGAAATCGTTTACGGTGAAGGCTACGATTACGAAAATTGAGTGGGTCAACCCGCACATCTATATGTACGCCGACGTAAAGGATGAAAACGGCACCGTCACGCCATACTCTTTTGAGGGCGGCCCTCCAGGCAACCTGCGCCGATCCGGCGTGCTCAAGACCATGTTCAACGTCGGCGACGTCGTCAGCATCGAAGCCTATATCGCCAAGGATGGCTCCAAGCACCTGGGACTCCTGCACGCGGTCCATTTTGCTGATGGCCATCAGATCTTTTTTGGCAGGCCCGAAGATAGCGAAGGCAAGAATTAGCTCGCAGTAGAGTCGGCGGGCTCACCTGGGTTCGGTGGAATATCCAAACAGGAAGGGCCGAATATTGAGGAAGGTCCGATGAACGCTCGAATGGTTAGCTGGTTCTCGGCGATTGGGCTCACCGTCGGTGTACTATGCTTGGTTTGCGCTTCGGCCAGCGCGCAGTCCAATAAGAACGTGCAGACCGGCTACGGCCTCGACAAGGATCAACCCTTCGCCGGAGCGGATCCGAACGGCACGGGGCTTCCCTGGAGGGAGCCGCCTGGTGCGGAAGTCGAAGCAGCAAAGCGAGCGCCGACGCCACATCTGGCGGATGGTCATCCCGACCTCACAGGCTTTTGGGCCCCGGCAGGCTGGGGCTACGCCGTCACTCAGGGTGGCGTGACTTCAGACGGCAAGACCCGCTACACGCAACGCGCCGCGGAAGGTCCCGTCCAATCGGCTGACAAAAAGCGCGAATTGAAGAATCGATTGGAGGGCGCGAATCTTCCGCCCTACAAGCCTGAGTTCATCGAGAAAGTGAAGTACCTCGGCGAGCATCAAAGTCACGAGGACCCCGCCTTCAAGTGCGCGCCAAAGGGTTTTCCGCGCGTAGGTCGACTGGGTGATTTCCGTCGAAGAACCGAAGATGTTCACCCGTCCTTGGGTGATCGAGCGCCACTTAATTCATGGACTGCAGAGTGGGCACGCTCTGGAAGAGGCCCCGTGCGTCGAGCACGACTACAGCCACCTGGTCAACGACGACCGTAACTAAAACTGGTTTTCACGTTGTCTCCTGCTTGCTCGATAGATAGATACAGAGACTGCCGTCGCCTTTCCTCCAGCCGCACGAATGCGCCTTTTCCGTTTCCACACAGCGGTGTTTTTTCGCACCTCTCCCTTATCAGCCCGGCGCTCCGTTAGCGGTCCGGAATCTATTTGCCGGAGCATTTGAGGTGAGGCGGGACGTCAAGAGTTTGTGCTTGGCGGTGAAAGACGGTCGCGGAAACGAAGCGGCCTATTTGGGCGCTTCGTCCTTCTTCTTGAAACTGAAACTTTCAAAGTTGTTGAAGTCCAGGTAGTCTCCCGAGCAGGAGATTTCCCCAAGTTCCCAGTCCGGCCTGTTTTGGTAATAGAAGGTTGAGGTCCAAGGCTTTGCCAGCGCCTTGGGATCAGTCATGGTGATATCGAGTTCAAGATGATCGCGATCCACACGGCGGAAGCGTTCCCTCACATGCAATTGGTCGCTATGGGCGTGGCCCAACCGATCAAGCCACGTTTTTTCATTAAAGCCCACCGTTTCGACGACAAACGTGGTGTTTCCCTCCCAACGGCCCACCGAATACCCCATCCAACTGGGATCCGGATCTGCGGGAAGCGGCCGGCCATCCGTGTAGATGCGCCGCATCGTGTGGTCATACTCGAAGACCATAAGCATGAATTTGGCACCTTGCACAAATTCAAATGGGTAGGGATGAAAGTAGACCCGCGGAGTGCCGGGAGGATAGCATTTGGTGAGCACAGGATCATTCGTTTGATCCAGAGTGTAATTGCCACCATTTGAATCCTTGGCTTCTTTGAACTTTTCTTCGCCCCACGGAGTAAGCGATGGCAGATCTGTTTTTGGATCCGTATAGGTGTAATTCGTGAATCCGCGGTTTGACCCCGGCGGATTGCGCATCATCCATACGCCGCTCAAATCGTGAGTGGGCGCAGGAGCTGGCGCGGCCGTATTCGGCTTCGCGGCTTCGGGATTATTGCGATTCCCCGGAAGCGCCTTACCTGCGCCGTACTGAGCATACGAAACGCAGGGAATAGCGAGCAACGCCAACGCAATCCATATTGAATTCACGGAGCCTTTACACATTTCCATCCCCCTGAATCCCTGCCGCGCATCTCTCCGGCACAATAGATGTAGCTTGAAACGAATTAATCTTCTGAAAGTTGCATCCCCTGGCCATCAGGCCCGATGAGTTTCCGAATCCAGATCGAATGTCCGCCGTACTTCCCCACCAGGCCGGTGACCGTGATTTGGTCGCCGGTGTTCAGGCTATGCTTGGTCCAGCCAGCTCTGGCGAGCTTGTTAGGAGCTGTGAGTTCACCCTGCCAGTGTTCGACTTCGCCCTTATCATTCTTGATGTCGAAATAAACCTGGCAATGCGGGTTAATAAACCGAAACTCTGTGACCGTGCCCTTTATGGTAAGCGGGTTGCCCGTATCATAGGCGGCAGTGCCGTGGTGAGCGAACGTGGGACCCGAGAAAACCAGAAGGGCCAGAGCGGCTAAAACTGCTAGCGATTTTGCTTTCATCAGTTCACTCCCTTGTGGCGGTATTTTCCCATCTTTACTTCTGCTGCGTCAACGTCCCGCAGCGATTATCCAATTTGATACGTCCAGCCGAAACCCGCTAATTCACTCGCAAATAGTATGGAGCGACCACTCGTCGGCGAAATCAAACGGCCTCGGTCGAATGGACTATATCGATTTTGGAACGCCGGCCGGCTCATCTTGTAGCTTGATTGCACGCAAATTAGTGTATATCCTTCGCGGCTCCGGAAGACCAGAAGCGTCTTTCCGTATAAGGAGATGACTTGGTCCCACCCACATTCTTGCGGACCATCGAAGACAGCGGTTTCAGTACGTGGCTGCGCGAATCTGAGTCGCCCTTTGCATTTTATTTTGTGCTCCTCTTTCACACCTTCGGCTTGGCGTTGCTGGTGGGCGCGAATACGGTGGTCGATCTGCGCATTCTGGGCGTCGCGCGCGACATACCGCTCGCCCCGCTCAAGCGCTTGTTCCGCATCATGTGGCTAGGTTTCGGTATAAATGCTTTGACCGGCGTCTTACTGATAATCGCGTATCCCACAAAAGCCCTCACGAACCCGGTTTTTTACTTGAAATTGACGTGCATTGCCTTTGCCATATGGATCGTCACGCTGCTGAAGGACCGAGTGTTTGATGCCGACTTGGATGAGCCGGCCATGATGGCACGCGGCGCGACGCTCGCCAAATGGTCCCTCCTCTTGTGGATTGGAGCCATAACCGCAGGGCGCCTCCTAGCGTACACTTACAGATACCTGACGTACCCGTGCTAAGGATCACACGAACTAGGCGCGGTGCGGCGACCCTAAGGAGCGACGAATGAATCTGGCGCACCTTCACCTCTTGCTGAATCATTTTCCGATCATCGGCACAATCGTTGCCCTTGGTCTATTCATTGCTTCCTTCATAGGCAAGAATGACGATCTGAAACGATCCAGCTTGATCATTTTCGCGGCTATCGCGCTACTAACCCTTCCTACCTTTTTCAGCGGCATCGGTGCGCAGCGCGCCATCAGAAGAGATCCCGGCGTCTCAACAGCTTTAATTGATAGGCATGAAGGTGCGGCGATGCTGGCCGTCTTTTTCATGTTGATCACCGGTGCTCTTGCCTTGATCGAGTTGTGGCGGCGCCGTCGTATCGCAACCGAGAAGCCCTGGTCCGGCACCTTATTGGCGATCTTGCTTTTCTCGCTCCTTACGGCCGGCCTCATGGCAAGGGTTGGCACCACGGGTGGCGACATTCGTCATCCGGAGATTTGGACTGTGAAAGACATGACACAAGAAACGGGTCTTTCCGCCTTTGTGCATATTTTTGAGCCGACACCCAGCAAATTCACCGATCTGATGCTGGTCAGCAAATATTGGTGGGCGTTCATGATGGACCTGCATTTCATTGGGCTCGCCCTGCTGATCGGCACGGTTGGCATCCTCAATTTGCGCGTGCTGGGATTTGAAAAGCGACTGACGGGGGCGTCCTTACATCGGCTGATGCCTTGGGCCATGGCGGGATTTGGCATTAACGTGTTAACGGGCACTCTGGCTTTCATCGGCATGCCGTCCTATTACGCCTTCGACGTCGCGTTTTGGCTGAAAATCTTGGCTGTGATGCTTCTCGGGTTGAATGCAGCCGTCTTCTACTTGACGGATGCCTTCCAGAGCGTCGAGCGTCTGGGACCGGGAGAGGATGCGCCGCGGCTCGCCAAGCTTGTTGCGGGGTCCTCTTTATTTCTCTGGTTTGCAGTGATTACTTTGGGACGCTATATCCAGTCGTATGCCGATACAATTCATTAGTAGGTTCCGGTAGGATCAGGTCCGCTCTTGAAGAACACCGACGGGCGCGCTCACTCTTCCGGCAGAAGTGTGCTCTTCTTCCCTGAGGCTTTGCGGATTCTTGCCGAGTTGCGAGTTAGTTTCCACCCGTCCCGCGAGCTGACGCGGAGGTGGCTGCCTTCACGTTCGGGGGAACTGGAAATACGAAATAAGGATTATTGGCATCAACCATTTTGACTTGAAGGTCGAGCACCAGCCGGCCAGCCTGTTTCTGAACAATATGCCCGGGCGATTTTATGTCCGTCAGGACTTCCCCGTGATCGGCATAGTCAGAATATTCAGTCTCCGTGGCCAGATTGTTGAGCGAGGAATTGTCGGGAGTAGTTTCCACCTTGGTCACGAAGTTCCTGGAATCGAGCGTCGCCTTCACGGTTATGCCGGCGAGGCTCCCGCTGAGCGGAAAGGTGATGATTGTTGCCCCATTTTCTATCGAAATCTTCGTCTTATCGCCGGCGGCGATTGCGGCCTTGACCACACCGTAGGGCAAAATCCAGAGTCGGAGGAGCCTGCCCTTAGCCGCAGGCATCGCCGGGGTTGCCGTACCCTTTCCCGGGATTAGACCGGCGCCGATCTCAGATTCATTCCAGGCATAGTTTTCACGCACGGTCTGAATCGTGTGCTGTGAGGCGGCGTCACCCGACCCCTGCCGAGTGATCTCCACACGCATTGCCGGCGGAATATAAGCCAGTGTGGCGTGATATTCACCAGTCGAAGGCTGACCGGCGTTATAGACCGTCCCGCTGGCAAAGACTTCCATCGTGTTGACGATGTCTATTCCCGGGAGGCGCGTGGCTCCGGCCCCGATATCCGACCATCGCACCATTCCCAAGGCGTCCGCCGCGGCTCTCAGGACTTTGGCACGGTCCATCGTTTCGCCTGCTTCTGCAGCCTTCGCTTGCGGGCCGGACCCGGCTTTGCCCTCGTTCTGAGCGAGAGCGGTGTGGAAAGCAAATGCTACAGATGCGGCGATCATCGAGATCTGCAAAATCGTTATTCTTTTCGGCATGCCTTCTCCTCAGAAGGTGCAGGCATTGGCTAGGAGCGCTCTAGTGATGTTCCTTAGTGACGGTGTGAGTCAAATCTCTTTCGCTGCAAGGCAGCGATTCCGGCAGCATGGCGTCAGGCTTGGGATTGAGCAGCGCCACCCTCGGAGTGGTGGTCCACGGCTCCAGCAGCACGTCAGGATCTTCTACCGTCGCCGTCCAGGTAAGCGTATTCCCGTCGCGGTGGAAGCGTTCGATCACGTGCATGTTTTCACTGTGGAAGTAGCCTCCGATCTGATCAAACCAGGTGCTGCTATTAAAACCATAGGTGTCTACGACCAGAGTATCTCCCTCCCAGTGGGCGATGCCTTCACCCGTATAGGTCCCGTCCAAGTCTTCCAAAGGTGTGTGCTTGCGGCCATCCGCCGGGATCATGCGGTACATGGTCTGCGTGGCGATCAGACCGCCTTGGCCCGGATAAATGAAGATGAAGTAGTTCGGATATTGCCCAATGTAAGAGGGAATGCCAGCGCGAGGAATCCCCGCCGGCATGCAGTTATTGGACGGGTCTTCTTCATTGGCATTCTGGTCGAACTCCTTCACCATCTTCCAATACTGGGGCTTATAGACGGGTCTGTTGGAGCCGACTCTCCGCAGCAGCGACGCGGCCCGCTCAGCCTGCTCGTTATTGAGCCCGCGAGTCGCATTCCGCGGAAAGGTCGCAATCTGTGTGCCGCTGAAAATGTCATGCGAGGAGTTTTCGCTGTCAATGGAAACGCCGTCGTTCGCTATCTGGTTCGGAACTCCGAGCAGATTATCTCCCAAACCATTCCAGACACCGGTCAGGTCTGGATGCCCGTCGGCTGTCCGCGGCGTCGTACCGGACGGTTTGGGGGGAGCGTTGATCGTGCGCTTTATTGTGGAAAATTCCTGGGCAAGGACCGCCGCTGGAAGCTGGCAAAAAAGGGCCGCAGCAGCGACGAAGCAATAGAGGTAGGAACGCATACGCGACTCCTTTTGACTCATCTCAGCTCAGTTGCCGTTGGCGTCCGTGGTGAACTTAAAGGTGCGGCCATCCGATACCTTCAATTCCTGCAGAAAGCCGCTGTTCGAGCCGTCTCGAGCGGCCAGCGCAGTGGCCGTCACTTCGTCCCCAGGCTTCAGGCCACCCCGATCCGCTCTGCTCATCCCGGCCCTGCGCAGAGCGCCCGCGCCTCCCAGTTCGAACGCCCACTTTTGCATCTTGCCGTCTGCGTCTTTTACGTTCAGTGTGAGATACGAATGCGGATTAATCCATTCGATCTTGGAGACCGTTCCGGACACGGTGACGGTCTTGTGAATATCGAATTGCGACTGCACCGAGTGGTGTGCTCGCGCGGCTCCAACGGACATTAGGCCCATCAACAAAGCACAGCTCACCACGGAACTAAAACGCCTCATGTTGCCTCCTAGATTCTCCTACCACGAGCGTATTAATTAGACGTTTGAGATCCCCGTTCGCGTTCCAGGGGAATGCCACTCGCTCTCCTCTTTCCTGACCGCGATTCGCCTTGAAGGTCCGTCTTGAAGGTAACATAGCATAGTGAAATCGAGCGCTTCAACCACCGGAAACGACTTGCAGTTACGATCGGCATTAAGAACGAATGGGTCAAGTACTTACGTTGCGGCATCGATTCCAAGAGGGGAATTAGGCTGAAATTGAAAGCGCCAGCGAACCATGCTACCTTCTGCAGCAGAAACGAGCCTACCTGTGCCTCAAGGAGCAGAACCATGAAGCTTGTCCTTAAAGGAATTATTCTGGCTGCGCTACTATTGCTTTTTGCCCTCGCCGCCAATGTGCTGCCGGTCTTCGCACATCACGGATTTCAGGCGGAGTATGACGGGAGCAAGGTGATTTACATCACCGGCACTCTTACCAAGCTCGAGTGGGAGAATCCGCACGCGTATTTCTGGGTCGAAGCGAAGGATGCCACCGGCAAAGTAACCACCTGGACCTTCGAAGGTGCTTCGCCCATCGCGGTGAAACGCACCGGGACGGTTAGAACCGACTTTACTTCCAATATCGGGAAGACCGTAACCGTGAGAGCCGTTCCTGGCAAAGACGGCACGACCAAAGGCGCCGCCGAAACCATTAAGCTGCCGGATGGCCGCGAAGTCGTTGTCGGCGGAAAGAGATTTTTCGGCGACGCTAAGGGCGGCGAATACTGAAGCTTGTTTTCGGCCGGATTTTCGGACAGCGCTTATTGACATTTTTGGAAATGAACGATGAGGCCGAAGGGGAGATGCCTATGAGACGCCGCACGGCTTTTTACGTCTTCATTGCGATCAGTTTTTTAGCAGTTCTCTACATGCTTTCCGATTCCGCGAGGGCACAGGCTGGATCTGGCCAGGTTTCTGTGGCCGGATTCGGGAAATCGAACGCCAAGCCTTTGCCCCCAGGAGGACCCGCGCCTCGCACGGCCGACGGGCATCCGGATCTCTCCGGCGTCTGGTTCCCCGGCAAGATAGGGCGAGAAGACCTAACGGCGGAGGGTAATCCTGCGCGCCTGCAGTTCGATCCCAAAGTGACGCCGGAGGAAAAACCTCCCTATCAGCCCTGGGCGGCAGATAAGGTCAAGAAGCTATCGACTCTGGACGCGGAGATACTTCGACCCTCGGTGAACTGCATGCCCCGCGGCGTTCCCGGCATGTTTATGACGAATCCCTATCCCATTGAGCTCATTCTGACAAAAACGGAGCTCATTCAGCTCGACGAACTCAACAACAATTTTCGCGTCATACCCACGGACGGCCACCCACATAGCAAGGATCCTGATCCCACATTTAATGGCGAGGGGGTTGCGCATTGGGAAGGCGACACGCTGATCATCGACACTATCGCGATCGACGAGAGGACCTGGAACAACTTTGTGGGCTGGTTTCATAGCGATCAGGAACATGTCGTTGAGCGGATCTCGCGGCCCAGTATGAATTACCTGAGCTACCAGGTCACAATCGAAGACCCGAAAGTTCTGACCAGGCCGTGGACGTCGGCACCCCGCACTTGGAGCCTGGGACACGAGGCCCTACAAGAGTATTACTGCACGAACAACCGGGAAGAGGAAGCTTTAAAGGCCCTGCGGGACTTAACCGAAGGTCCTAAGAAGTAATAAAAAGTAAATCGTAACAAGCAGAGAATTTCAACAGGCCGGCATAACTCTTTTGTGAAGCACAGCTAGCATCGTCACCAGTCCATCCGAACTGCAATTTTCCGAATCGATGTGTTTGAAGGAGAGAATCAAGCGCAATCGCGCCCGTAACGTCAAGGCGTGGGGCGCTCACTTCAAAATCGGCGAGACCATTCCTCGGGCCAGCGTTCGACCACTACCTTCTTGTGCGTATAGAACTCGATTGCATCGCGCCCCTGCCCATGTACGGTTCCGAAGAAGCTGTCGCGCCAGCCGCTAAATGGGAAATAGGCCATCGGAGCTGCAACGCCGATGTTCACCCCAATATTGCCCGCAGGCACCTCGTAGCGGAACTTGCGCGCCGCTGCTCCGCTCGTCGTAAAAATCGAGGCCATATTGCCGTAGGAATTTCGCCTGATAGTGTCGATCCCGTCTTCCAATGTCTCAGCATGGACGAGACTCAGGACCGGCCCGAAAATCTCAGTGTGGGAGAGTTCGCTCAAAGGCGGAAGGTTATCGAGTAACGTCGGATTCAGGAAATTGCCCGCGGACTGAGCGCTGCCACCGTTTCGGCCGTCGAGGAGCATATCGGCTCCATCCTTGACGCCTTGACCAATTAGGTCTGCGATGCGCGCTTTGCTCTCGCGCGTGATCACAGGGCCCATCTGAACGCCGGGATCGAGCCCATTGCCCACCCGAATCGATCCTGCGGCATCCACCATGGCCTTCGTGAATTCCTTTTGTGCCTGGCCGACCACCACCGCGACCGATATGGCCAGGCATCGCTGGCCTGCACAGCCGAATGCGCTGTCCGTGACAATGCGAGTCGTTGCATCCAGGTCCGCATCCGGGAGAATCAGAACGTGATTTTTTGCCCCGCCTTGGCACTGCGCGCGTTTGCCCTGTGCGGCAGCTTTGGCATAGACATATTTGGCAACCGGTGTCGACCCAACAAAACTGATGGCCTGTACCTGCGGATGCTCCAGAAGCACGTCCACAACCGTCTTGCCGCCGTGCACCAGATTCACTACACCCGGAGGCAAGTCCAGCTCCTCGATGAATTCGAACGCGCGCTGCGATGTCAGCGGGACTCTTTCGGATGGTTTCAGAATAAAGGTGTTGCCACATGCGATGGCGTAAGGCAAGAACCAGAAGGGGATCATCGCCGGAAAATTAAAAGGCGTAATGGCCGCAACGACGCCAAGAGGCTGCCGGATCATCATCTCGTCGATACCGGCCGCCACATCCTCCAGGTTGTACCCTTGCATCAGAGTGGGAACACCGCAGGCAACTTCGACGTTCTCAATGGCGCGACGCAGCTCGGCTCGCGACTCAGCCAGTGTTTTTCCGTTCTCTTCCGTGCAAATTTGCGCCAATTCCTCGAGATGACGTTCGAAGAGTTGCTTGAGTTTGAAGAGATATTGAATGCGCTCCTCTGGCGGGGTGCGACGCCATTCCGGAAAGGCTGAAGCTGCGGCTTGCACCGCGGCGTCCACGTCTTTCTTGGCTCCGAGAGGAACGCGCGCTAGTTTTTCCCCGTTCGCAGGATTGATCACATCCGCGCAATCCTTAACGTCGGAGGCGCGCCAGCCCCCAGCATAGTGTCGGAGCGGTTGAAAACTTCGGCTCATTGCTAGATAGTCAGAATTCTATTGAATGGCATGCCGATTTGCCCGTTGACGCCCTGATGGTCCCTGCAACCTGTCAAGATATCAGAAGTGTTCTCGCAGGTGCCATCCCTCGCCTGACGTCCGTCGCCGAACTTGAAAGTGCAGGAGGCTGCCGTTATCATCCTCGCGGCACTCAATATTCAGGCAGAGGCGATTGAAGGAGGCCGCGATGTCTGACACCCAATACCCTGCGGGGAAGGGCGATTCTATAGTGGCGACGGAATCTCAGCGCCGGAAATCCAGCTCATCGAGGCGTTCTTTTCTCGTCGGACTCGCAGCTACAGGCGCTGTTGCCGCTTTTTCAAAGCGCACAGCGGCCCTGCAGGGCGGGCCGGCCGCTTCGACCAAAGCTTCGCGAATTGATACGCACCATCATTTTACGATCCCCAAACTCTTTGAGCTAAGCACAGCCAAGGGTGTCAACCAGCCCACTCTGAAGGGCTGGACTCCGGAAAAATCCATCGAGGAAATGGATCAGGGAGGGGTCGCCACCTCAATTATCTCGATCAGCGATCCCGGCGTGTGGTTCGGCGACAATGCCGCCGCGTGCAAGCTGGCGCGGGAGTGCAATGAATACGGGGCCAAAGTCGTCAAGGATTATCCTGGGCGTTTCGGTCAATTTGCGGTGCTGCCGTTACCGGATGTCGATGGATCCTTGAAGGAAGTTGAATACGCTCTGGACACGCTGAAAATGGATGGAATCGGAATCTTGTCCAGCTATCAGGGCAAGTATCTCGGCAATCCTTATTTCGCGCCCCTAATGCAGGAATTAAACCGCCGCAAAGCTGTCGTGTTCTGCCACCCTTTCTGTGCCGCATGCGACGCTGAAGCCACACTTACGGACGCGCAAAATCGAGGTGTCGAGTTTGTTTTCGACACTACGCGCACGATCCTGAGCCTGCTGAGCACGGGAACCGTAACGCAATTGCCCGAAATACGCTTTATCTGGTCGCATGGTGGAGGCACGGTGCCGTACATCACCACCCGCCTGGCCGGGGCGGCGCAAAAACTGCCCAACGGCCTTATTGCCGAACTGCAGAAATTTTATTACGACACCGCACAGGCGTTTAGCCCCTATACGCTGCCTTCATTCAAGAAGCTGGTTCCCGTATCGCACATCTTGTTCGGTACCGATTATCCGTTGGGCGGCGGCTCGGCCGCTCAGGTGGCGAAGGGCTTGGTCGATAACGGAGGGTTCACTGAAAGCGAGTTACAAGCCATTAACCGCGACAATACCTTGGAATTGCTTCCCCGACTGAAAGCATAAGCCGCGTCGCTTTATCGCGCCATTTCGAAGGAAACGTTGAACAGCCTCTGACTCTACGGCTTTGCGGGAGCCGTCCCCGCCGGTTTGGAAAATTTCGCTGCGTCGATCGAGACGTTTGCCCGCAACTCGCTCAGCACTATGGTTGACCGCCCGTCCGTCCAAGTCACGGTCAAACGAAAGGGCATCTTCACCCCGGAAACATCGCGATAGTCGGCGTAATCGATCTGCGTAGGGTTGAGCCCTAATGCCGTATCCGTATAGCGCAACAGTCGCAGCAGCAGGCCCGATTTCTTTTCGAAGTACAATTTCACGGGCGTATTGTCAGCGCTGCTCCCCTGGACCACATCGACATCTTTATCGTCGATGGAGGCGTTCGGGAAGCCAGTGCGCCAATCCTTAAGCGTTTGCTTTATCTGCCCAGGGAACGAAAGACTGGCGTCCATCTTGGCGCCTTCGAGGTCTCCTCCACTCAGCGAAAAGACGGGTACTGGCAATAGTGTTCCCGCCGATGTGTTCCAGGCATTTCGGCCGTCGCAGGTCCGGATATTATCTCCTGCGCGCAGGTGAACGATGGTCGTGCGCTGATTCGGAGCTTTGGCGTAGATCTCCACCGGGAACTTATCTCCCTCTGTATCGAAGCCCTCGTAAGTCCCTTTACCGGCGAAGCTGGTGATGCTCGCGAGCCGCTGTGACCCGCCAAGAGCTTGAATGTATTTGTCCAGAATCTGATCAGGGGAGAGCGCCGTCCCAGAAGGCGCTTCGGGAATCTCCAGTTCGTTTGGATCGTCGGGCGGCGGAGTACCGTATTGCTCCGCCAGGCTCGGTGTGACTTTGGGCCGAGAATCACTGCGATGGCAGGAGTAGCAGGTCACCTCCCGTTTCCCGCCGAAATTCGCCTTGTTCAAGGCGTTCACCATCAGAATCATCTTGCGCGCGGTCTGTTTCCTCGGCGTGTCGTCGGCGTATTCTGCCGCGCTTCCAGTATGATGGCATTCTGAACAATTCATGCTCAGGGCCGCCGCGATGAAACCCATCGTGCCCATGAATTGGTCCACAGTAAGACCGCGGAGCACCTGGATATTCTTGAAAACATCGTCGGCCATCAGCGGCTTTTCCTGTGGCGCAGCCTGACCATTTGCCAAAGCCGCCACCAGCAGACAAGCGGCTACTGTTTGTAGCATCGTTACGATACGTGAGCTCAAACCCCGATTCATCGTCGGCTCCTTCACTGCTATGCGCTATGAGGAATGAACAGCAGGCTTGTTATAGTAGCGGGACCTTCTTTGTCAAGCTAAATGCTCTCCGGCCCGGCGGACAAAATCGAGGCGATCGGAAAGTACTGATCAACTGCATGCTGAGTCGCCGGCACCCTCCGGAATCTTGACAGTACTACGACGATTGTGACAGGCTCTCGCAAAACTACGACTGAAGCGGATAGCGGAGGTACAACCTGATGAGGCAGAAAATTCTTTCTTTCGTCCTTTTCGCGTTGGGGCTGCTCCTGCCAACTTTGTCTGCGCTGGCGCACCACTCCGTGTTGGCTGAATACGATAGCAAACATCCAGTCACCCTTAACGGCGTGATTACGCGCGTCCTGTGGATCAATCCGCATACTTTTTGGTACGTCGATACAAGGGACGCCAATGGGAATGTCAAACATTGGCAAGTCGAGGGCCCTTCTCCCGCGGAGTGGCACAACGCCAAGGTGACTCGAGACCTCGCGGGCAAACCCGGCGATAACATCACGATCGAGGTGATCGTGGGCAAGACGGTGCCCGACCGAGCCCTCGGACACAAGTTCACCTTCCCCGACGGCCACGTGATTCAGCTCAAGATGAATGAAAACGGAGAGACCGTCGCAAGTCCCGCGAGATAGCGAGCAGGAGGCGCAAACATGCGGAGTCAGGCATTCACGCACAGCATGACTTTAGCCGTCGCGGCGCTCAGCTTGCTCTCGACTCATGCCGCAACCCAACAAAAATCAACCGCCCCCGCCGATATGGTGAAGGCTGCCGCCGCCAAACCCACGCCACACACCCCTAACGGGCACCCGGATCTGAACGGGATTTGGCTTCTCCCTGGAATCGTCAGCAATGCGTTTGGCTATGGCGGCCCCCCAGGCGAAGTGAGTAAGGATGGAAAGGAGCACACCGTCTACTTTGATGGCAGAGGTTTCGTGGGACAGTCCCCTACGCCCAACTTCCCTTCTTACAACAAGCCGGAACTCGACGCCAAGCGTAAACAGCTCGACGCCAGCGCGAATCACTCCGATCCCGCTCGTTATAGCTGTCAGGAGACTGGCGTTCCCCGAAGCGGCGCACCGGACAAAATCGTGCAGACTCCTACAGAAGTAGTTTTCTTATACCAACAAACGTTTGAGTCGTCACCCCCCGGCAGCATATTCCGCGTGATTCCCACGGACGGACGCCCCCACCGCACGGATGTGGATCCTTCGGCCCTGGGAGATTCGGTAGGTCATTGGGAGGGCGATACGCTGGTAGTGGATGTAACGCGTATTGACGAGTCCACTTGGTTTTGCATGAAGGGATGCTTCCACAGTGATGCTATCCACGTCATCGAGCGCCTTACGCGCAAGGGCGACACGCTCACCTACCAAGCCACGGTGGAAGATACCAAGCTGCTCGCCAACCCATGGAACACCTATCCCGTCACGCGGATTCTCGCCGGCCCGGACGCCTCGCTGCCTCCGGACGTTCCTTGCATCGACAGCGACAAACCATACTTGGACGATAGCAGCCGCGTCGCGCCTCTGTAGCGTCGGCCTCTAAGCCGACAGGTGCACGGCGAAGCCCACCCTGCGTGAGGGCGCGTCGTTTACGCCCGGAGTGCTCCCTGCGGCGGGCGAGGAATCGGAGCGTCATCGCACAGCCAAAAAAAAAGCGCGCGGCCAGCCGTTACGGGCTGACCGCGCGGAAAGTTGTAGATAGTCCCTCTAGAATACTTCCTAGAACAGGAACTTAAGCGCAAATTGAATGACGCGCGGGCTGACGGAAGTGGTGGTTATTTGACTCATGGTGTTCTTCTGGCCCGCCACGCTGCTCTGCACGTCGCTGCCAGGGATATTGCTGAATTGTGGGTGGTTGAAGGTGTTGTAGAACTCAGCGCGGAACTGCAGGTTCTGAGTCTCGTGAATCTTGATCTGCTTCGACAGGGCCATATCCCAGTTGCTCTGGCCGGGGCCGAGAACGTTGCCGAAGGCCAAATTGCCGAAGCCGGGGCCGCCCCCGACTCCGTTGATGGCCCCGATGTTCGTGGGAAGAGCGTCGCCGCAAGAGGTAAAGGCTGAGGAGTTGAGCCAGCCGTCATTAAAGGTCCCGGTCGTGGGATTAAAGATCAACCCATTTGCCACTCGCTGGGTTGTGCTGCCACTGGTCAGGATTTGCGAGCTCGAGAATCCAGGGCAGAGTTGAGCCTTGCCGATGTTTCCGGCCTGTGGCTTAAGCCCAAAGATTCCTCCGCCACCACTGTCGACGATGTCAATCGGTTGCCCATTCTGGATCGTCACCACGCCTGACCATGACCAATCGTCGATGAGTCTCCTCACGATGCCGT
>QHYQ01000479.1 GCA_003224175.1 Acidobacteriota bacterium | reverse complement strand
ACCGGGCGGCAAAGGCGTGAAGAGCGCTTTTGGGCTGACCAACGCCGTGCACAAGACGAGCAAAATAGAAGTTATGAACAAAAACGGCAAGGAACTGTTTTCCGAAACCGGGCACTCCACCAGTCAATTGGTGAAGGATGCCTGCACAGCCATCGGTACGCCAGGGACGAAGGTGGCGAAGAACTAAGGCCGGGCTCGGTCCTCAGGGTTCCCCAGGGCCGCTCGCCACCGCCCCAGCGTCGCGTTGGGGACCCGGGCCAAGAGGCACGTCTGTCGGCGCCGCGAAGCTCATCCGTAGGTGACGGTCGCGGCGAAGGTGGCTGCAAGATTGGACCCCAGTTCGCGCAGAAGCGCGTAATGGGGACCCCTTCCCTCAGTTGCGCTAGGCTCCCCTAAACGCGAAAAGCGCAGAGAGATTCCTCGCCCTGGATTGACTCCGTTACGTGACAAGATCGGAGAGATCCCTCGCTCCCGCTGCTCGCTCGGAATGAGCACGCTGGTCGGATACTCACTTTGAATAGACGAGAAAATAGCGGTCGGGAAACATTTTGACGTCTTCGGCTTGCTTCAGACCGGCATCCCTGGCCCAGGCGCCGAGTTGCTCGCGGCTGACCTCCAGCTCGGGATGATCTTTGTGCGGACCCTGGCCTTGTTCGTAGTCGATGACCACGACACGGCCCGAGGGCTTCAGGTAGCCCGCGACTGATTTCAGATATCCGGCGCGGTCCTGGATGTGGTGCAAGACGTCATGGAAAAAGACGAGGTCGACATTCTTGGCCGGAAGATTCGGGTCGGTATATTTACCGAGCACCGTCTGCACGTTGGTGACGTGCGCCTCGTCGGCCTTCCTCTTGATTTGCGGGAAAAATCCCGCATCGATGTCTTCCGCGTACACCTTGCCGGCGGACGAAACGGCTTTCGCCAGCGGCACTTCGAACAAACCTGAGCCGGCCCCGATATCCGCGACCGTGTTACCCGGCTTGAGCCGAAGCTTCGCGACGATCTCGTCCATCTTGAGGTTGGCGACGCGATCGTGCGATTCGAGCGTCTTGGCCCAGTCTTCCGCTGGGCGCGAGGCCAACTGGGCCGCAGCCAGGTAAGAAAGGCTAAGAGTGAACGCGAAGAGGCCGAAGAAAATCAGAATTCGTTTATTTCGCATGGGAAGCTCCCGGCTGATTATTGGACAGGCAGTGGGTACGCGCAATGTTTTTCTGGGCCGCTAGAGCACGCGCTGATATGCTGTCGCGTTCCTTCGCCGGATTGTGGGTTTCCCCGTTGCCTTCCAGCGTACTCTTGGCCGAGCATCCCGCCCGTACGACATGAGCGCACCCCTTCGCCGAGTACTCACCGTAACAAGCGCTGCCGCCTTGGTCGTATCCAATATGATTGGGACGGGTATCTTCACGACCACGGGATTTCTGGCGGGGGATTTGGGGCGGCCGCTGCTGGTGCTAGGGATTTGGGTGGCGGGAGGAATCGTGGCGCTGGCCGGGTGCTTTGCATATGCAGAACTGGGAATGAATATTCCGCGCGCGGGCGGAGAATACGCGTACCTGAGGGAGGCGTGGGGGCCGGGCTGGGCGTTCCTAAGCGGCTGGATTTCGTTTTTTGCCGGGTTTTCGGCGCCGATTGCGGCGACAGCGCTGGCGTTTTCGGAATATCTGGGGAACTACTTCCCGGTGCTTGCTGCAAATTCCGCGCAAGGGACCCACTCGCGCTGGCTACACGCTAGGAATGGCGAGTGGGTGAGCATCGGCGTCATCTTTTTCTTTGCAGTGATCAATATTCTCGGATTGCATTTGGCGTCGAAGCTGCAGAATTTTTTGACGGCGCTGAAACTTGGCATTATCGCCGTGTTCCTGGTTTCGGCCTTTGCGCTCGGCCGGGGGGACTGGGCGCATTTCCAGATGGCCACGGCGCGAAGCTCGAGTCATGGTTTGGGCGCGCAGTTTGCGGTTTCGCTGATTTTTGTGATGTTCGCGTACAGCGGCTGGAATGCGGCGAGCTATGTCGCGGAGGAAATCAAGGACCCGCAGCGCACGCTGCCACTAGCACTGGGTTTGGGCACGGGGCTCGTCGCGCTGCTCTATGTGGCGCTGAATGTGGCTTTCGTTTACGCCTTGCCGCTGGGAGCAATGAAAGGCGTGGTAGCGGTGGGAGCGGCGTCGTCGGACGCACTTTTTGGCCGCCGGGCCGGGAATTTTTTCAGTGCGGCGATGGCGGGGGCGTTGCTTTCGTCGATCAGCGCAATGTCCCTGGTGGGCCCGCGGGTCTACTACGCGATGGGGCGAGACGGCTGCTTTCCCGCGGGAGCCGCCGAAGTGCATCCCAGCTGGGGAACTCCGGTGAGAGCGATCTGCTACCAGGCGATTGTCTCAGCGCTCATGGTCCTGACGGGAGCCTTCGAGGCGCTCATTTACTATATAGGCTTTTCGCTGATTTTGTTCGCGGCGCTAGCTGTGGCGGGATTGCTGCGAGTGCGAAAGCGGCCGGGCTTCCTTCGGCTTCGCGTGGTGAGCTGGGGGTACCCGGCGATTCCGTTGCTATTTGTGGGAGTGAGCTTCTGGATGCTGGTCTGGACATTCCTCCTTCGTCCGCGCGAAAGCTCCCTGGGTCTGGTGACCATTCTCTGCGGCGCGATTTTTTATCGCTGGCGGCTTCGCGGATCGGTGCAGCGGTCAGCTCCGGAGAGACAGCAAGCTGCACCGTGAGGAACGGCAGGCACTCGCATCACTGAGCAACCCAGACGACGTAGGAAAGCTTGTCTCCTTTGTAATCGCCAGTGATTTCCCAGCAACCAAGCGTTGGGATGAAAACCCCGGCGACCATAAAAGGATGATGTGGATCATTGGTCCAGCCATTGTTGGCATGTTTGTCCGTTGCCAGCGGTGGAGCGGGAGAGTCCAAGCGTCTGCCAGTCACCGTCAGTTCCGGCAGGTTTTCTGCACGCCAGTCGTAGCCTTCGTGCCACCAAAAGAGCTTGTTTCTGAATGCAGAGTCTTTGGGTCGGTAATGCGGCAACCCTTTCCATGTTCCATCCACGGGCAGGTT
>QHYQ01000478.1 GCA_003224175.1 Acidobacteriota bacterium | reverse complement strand
AAGGCCATATGGTAGCTGAATCCGGAGCAGCCTCCGCCTACCACGGCCACGCGCAGGGCCGTCGGCGCGGGGTTCTGCTGGGCCATGATTTCCTTTACCTTGCCGGCTGCAACTTCAGTCAGTTGGACCATTCGTAATTCCCTCCCTTTGGAGCCGCCGGCGTCGCTGGCACTGGCGGGACAATTCAATTATAGCAAAGACGCCAAATTCCCGCCCCGCAAAAAGGTGGAGGCGTTTCGCAATCCAGTCAATTGGATGATGGGCGTGAGCGAGGGGTCGCACGGAAGGCTGTGCCGCCCGGACGGGGGTTGGATCCCACTTCGGAGCCGGGGCATGCGGCGCAAGCCGAGCGGAGGCAGCGTTTGCTTCACTTTCGGTGTGGTTTTCGGGTAGGCTCTAGCCACCTCGGGGACGGTCGAAAAACCACAGATGCCGGACTACAGGCCGGCGCGACACAGGCGGAAGAAGGAGGGAACGATGAGAAAAGCGATGCGGGCGACGGCATTTGCCGCGATGGCGGCAATTGCGGTGACGATTTTGGGGCTGGCGCAGGGCGCGCGAGCGCAGGGCGACAAAGGCGAAGTGACGCTGATCGCACCGGGTGGAGCCCGCGCGGCCGTCGAGCAGCTCATTCCGGGATTCGAGAAAAAGACGGGATACAAGGTGAAAGCCACGTTCGGCTCGGGCGGCGGAACACACAAGCAGGTGGTGAACGGCGATGCGTTCGACGTGCCCATCGTGCAGCCGCCGTATCAGGACGTGCTCGATTCAGGCAACGTGGTGAAGGCGAGCGAGAAGCTGCTGGCCAGCGTGGCCGTGGGCGTGGCGGTGCGCCAGGGCGCGCCGAAGCCGGACATTTCGTCGCCCGAAGCGGTGAAGAAGATGTTCGCCGCGGCGAAGTCCATCAGCTATCCCGACGCGAAGGGCGGCGCGGCGGCCGGCGTGACCGTGGAAGAGATGCTCAAGAAGCTCGGCATCGCGGACGAACTGCAATCGAAGATCAAGTGCGCGCAGGGCGGCGCGGGGGCGATGCAGATGGTGGCCAAGGGCGATGTGGAGATCGGCATGACGTTCCTCAGCGAGATGGAGGAGCCGGGCATCGACGTGGTCGGGCCTCTGCCGCGCTCGGTGGCCACGCCGACTTCGCTGGTGGGATTTGTGTCCGCGCACGCGAAGGATCCCGCGGCGGCGAAGGCGCTGCTCGAGTATCTGACGTCGCCGGAAGCGGCGGCGGCATACAAGGCGCAGCACATGCAGGCGGGACGGTAAGCGGCGATTGTGTCGCCCTTACGGGGCTTCTCGTGGTGAGGTAATCGCGACCCAGGGCTCCCGCCCTGGGCTAAATTGTTTCGTCCCTACGGGACTGTTTTGCGCAGTGAACTTGCGAACCAAGTCGCAGTTCGCGGAAAAACGGACACCCGGGCGCGGAGCCGCATTGGTCAAGTGTCTGTGCCGAGGGAGTCGCCCAGGGGCGAGGACCTGCGGACCACGAAATAATTTTCGGGCTGAAAGATGGCGTGGCAGAGAGGGCAGGAATTACTGGCTGAGGCGGCAAACGGCAATACCGGCATCCCGCTCCCGGGATCGAGGAGCAGGTGCAAGATGAAACCGATCTTGCAGCATGAACAGCGCCTGCAGAAGTATGCGAACACGCATCCTCTCTGTGTACGAACATCCTGGCTTGCCGATCACAAAAAACAGACCACCTTTTCTCAGCTATTTCTGAACTCTATCGGGCGCCGGGGCCGGAGAAGTTGCTGTGAGGCCTGCTGCGTTCCAGCCGGGGGGCCGCTTCGTTGACCCGCAACGCGCGTCCGGCCACTTCCCTGCCATTGAGGTCGGTCATGGCCTGGGCGGCTTCCCTGTCGTCGGCCATTTCCACGAAGGCAAAACCGCGGGGCCGGCCGGTATCCCGATCATTGATCACGGAAATGCGCTCAATCTCTCCGAAAGGCTCGAACAAGGTTCGCAGATCGCCCTCGGTGGTGTCAAAACTCAAGTTGCCAACATAAACGCTTTTCATTTTATCTCGCTCCTGGGGGAGACGCTTTCGCTTCGGCTGACGCGGTTTTGCCGCCGGTCTTTGTCAATGCCAGCCGGGCATAGACCTTGGCGCCGTGCTTGGCGCGCACGCGCGGGGGAGGAGTCAGGTTAGAAAGCTCCACGACCATCAAGGTGGTGACGAATCGCTTCAGGCCGTGTTGATCGAAATCAATGGAAGTCTGGCTGGTATCGGATTCGGTGACCACTCCCATGCCATAGCGGTAATGCTTGACGTATTGGCCTTCCGGGATCACTTTCATATGAGCTCCTTTGTTAAACGGCGAAAGCTTGCTGGTGGCTTCGCCATTCGAGCAGTGCGAGAAACGATCGGTTCAAGAAAACGATTCCTGTGCGCGAAATTCCGCTCACAGCGGGTAAACGAATTCGACGGTGCAATGAGATTCGGCGAGCTGCTTTTCGAGTTGGTCTTTAATCTTCAAGTTTGTGCGAAGCGCCAGGGCGATGGCGCGAATGCGATCGAGGCCGGCGTGCGCGCACAGCAATTTTCTGGCGGCGGCCTTGAGACTGGTCAGGGACTCCTCGACGATCCATCGTTCGCGAACCAGCCAATCGACACGGCTGCCGTGTTTCTCTGCTGGGTTCATGGGAACGCCTCTTTCTTGCTTTTCAGGGCAATTACTCAGGGGCTTTGTGCGGGTTAACTGGTGTCCCGCCCCGAGGGACCTAAAATAAAGAAAGGGTGCGGGGTGGACTCGCAGCCCCTTTTAACGGACCAAAAGGTTTTTACAAGAGCAACAGACGCAAAGCCATTGTAGCACAGTAATCGCGTGGCGCGGCCGGGAAACTCTTCGTTTTTTTTCCAGCTCTTTGCCTCTTGGCAACAAGTGAGGATAATTTCCGAGAAGGCCGTTTGAACGTAGCCGCTGGCGCGGCGGACGCTTCGCGTGCTATGCTCCTGACGTCATGCCCCAAGGTAACGCTTTTAACTGCGATTTCCGCTTTTCTCTGATTTTCTTAAGTCATGCAAAATCAATAGGCTGCAGACGAAAAAAGATTCAATTCCCATAGCCGTTAGATCGGGTCCAGCCATTAGCCCGCA
>QHYQ01000477.1 GCA_003224175.1 Acidobacteriota bacterium | reverse complement strand
ATGTGCGCGATGGTGACGCCGCCGAGATCGGCGATGCTCTCGCCGAGCACGAGCTTGCCGTTTTCGTGCAAGTCGTCCACGACCACGAATGAATCAAACTGTTTTTCGACGCAGGCGGTGCGCTCCTTGAAATTCTTCAGGTCTTCGGGAGTCCACCAGTTGTGCAGATTGCCCTGCGCGTCGTATTGCGCGCCCTGATCGTCGAAACCGTGCGTCATTTCATGCCCGATCACGGCGCCGATGCCGCCATAGTTCAGAGCATCGTCGGCGCCGGCATCGAAGAAGGGCGGCTGAAGAATGCCCGCCGGGAAGACGATTTCATTCATGTTGGAATCGAAATAGGCGTTAACCGTGGGCGGGCTCATGCCCCACTCGTTGCGGTCTACCGGCTTATCAATCTTGGCCAGCTCGCGATGGAACTCGAACGCGCTGCCGCGCTCGAGGTTCATGACATAGGAATCGCGCGCGACCTGGTAGGCGGAATAATCGCGCCATCCATCCGGATAGCCGATCTTGAGGTTCATGGCGGCGAGTTTGGCAAGCGCCTGCTTGCGCGTGGGATCGCTCATCCAGGGCAGCGTCTCGATATCGGAACGCAACGCGGCCACGAGATTCTGCACCATCTCGTACGCCCGCGTTTTGGCTGCGGGAGGAAACACCTTCTCCACATATTTCTGGCCCAGCGCTTCGCCGAGGTTGCGGTCCGTGGCGTTCACGCAGCGTTTCCAGCGCGGCTGAATTTCCTTGGCGCCGGTGAGAGTGCGGCCGTAAAAATTGAAATTTTCGTCCACGAATTTGCCCGAGAGCGCGGGAGCCGAGGTGCGGATCAGATGCCAGCGCAGGTAAATCTTCCAATCGGAAATGGGCATGGATTTCAATTGCTTGTCGAGCGCCTGGAAAAATTCCGGCTGGCCGACGTTGACCGCATGAATATTGGGAAACCCGACGCTGCGGAAGTAAGTCTCCCAGGAGAAATCAGGGGTGAGCGCGCGAAGCTGCGCCGGGTCCATCTTGTGGTAATTGGCTTGCGGATCGCGGCGCTCCACGCGCGTCTTGGAGGCCTGCGCCATCTGCGTCTCGATGGCCAGGACGGTGCGCGCTTCGGCGGAAGCTTTGTCGGAGGCGTCTCCGGCCAGTTCCATCATTTGCGAGATGTGCTGCACGTACTGATCGCGAAGCTGCCTGGATTTTTCGTCGTCCTTCGTGTAGTAATCGCGATCGGGCAGTCCCAGTCCGCCCTGCCTGGCCCCTCCGATTACCTGCTGGCTATCTTTATCGTCCTGCTCGGAGCCGAAGGAGAAAAGCACGCGCGTGCCCTGGCTCTGCAAATGGGCCGCTTCGTCCTGAAGCTGCGTGAAATTGCTGATCGCGGCGATGCGCTCCAGTTCCGGCTCGATGGGCTTGATGCCGGCGGCTTCGATGACGTCCGTGTTCATGCACGCAGCGTAGAAATCGCCGATCTTCTGCTCGATGGAGCCGGCCGCGATCTTGCTGACCGCCGCCGCTTCTAGAATTTGACGCAGGACTTCCTGATTGTGGTTTTGCAGCGCGTTGAAGCGGCCCCAGCTTGCATACTCCGGCTGGATGGGATTGCGCTTGATCCAGCCGCCGGTGGCGTAATTGAAAAAGTCCTGGCAAGGCTTGCAGGTCGTGTCCAGATCGGCCACGTCGAAGCTGTGGCCCTCGGCCGCGGAAACGGTCTGCGGAAGGCCCGCCGCACTGCCGGGGACGAGGCCGGGAAAGAGGATGAGTCCCGCAGCCAGAATCATCAGGCCAAAAAGAGTGAGCAAAGCTGCTGTTCTTCGCATGTCGGCCCCCGGAACGTTCGCGTTCGTTCGAGATGCGTGATGATTCCAGAATAGATGCATGCCTCGCCCGAGTCAAACTCGCGGGTAGTGGGTCAATTAATGGGATGGTCCGCCGCAGAGCAGAACCTAGCCGCAGGTTCCGATTGAGACGACTGCCCCGGACTCAAGGTCCGCGGAGTACCAGTGTGTGACTTTGTGACGGTGGAGACTGTCTGTCAGAATCGCAAAGGGAGGTTCAGAGAAAAATGGGGAACGAATGAGGCTATGCCTGTTTCAAGTAACTTCGCGAACTTTGTGGATCTGACAGCGCTTTTCGCTCGTGCCGGGCGATTCCGATTCCGGTTCCCATCCCAACCCGCTTTTGTCATCTCGAGCGCAGGCGATGTCAGGGCGGCCGATGCGGCTCAGGCGACTCCTTGAGTTGCGGCCGCGGGACCGTTCGTGGTCCGTGATGACCTGACCTGACGACCAAGGCTGACGACAAAACCCCGCCGTAGTACGTGGTCAATGATAAGTTGCGCAATTTCGCCGCTGCGGCCAAAACGCGCAACGGTCATGGGGACAAAAAATATATGCGCCGGGCCCAGCGCGCGCGGAGCCCGCGCTTCCAACCCAGGCGCAGCCATCCGCGGCTCACCAGTTCGCGCTGCGCCGCTTCGCGCCGCCGGCGTCCCCAGCCCAGCACCTCCTCGAGCGTGCGCGGCAGCACGTAGCTGGCGCCGGTGTGCCCGTCGGCGTAAGCGCCGAGGACCGCGCGCAGCGCCTTGGCGTCGGAGGAGATCGCCGGATCCTTCAGGAATCGCGCGGCCACCCGCACCACGAAATCAGCGCCAGTTT
>QHYQ01000476.1 GCA_003224175.1 Acidobacteriota bacterium | reverse complement strand
GTCTTCCGGCATGGGCGGCATGAATATCGCTGAAAACGTGGAAGGGCGCGAACGTTACCCCATCAATGTTCGGTATTCGCGCGACTTCCGCGATAACCTGGACGAACTTCGCCGTGTGCTCATTGCCACACCTTCCGGCGCTCAAATCCCTATTGAGCAAGTGGCGACTCTCTCCTTCTCGCGTGGGCCCGCCATGATTCGGGACGAGGACGGACAACTTACCGGCTACGTTTACGTTGACCTGAACACTACCGACTACGGAGGCTTCGTCCAGCAAGCCTCGAACCTGCTGCAACAGAAATTGCAATTGCCTGCCGCATACACATACCAATGGTCCGGTGAATACGAGTTCGAAGTGCGTGCCAGGCAACGCCTGAAAATCATTCTTCCCATCGTGTTCTTTGTGATTTTCATGCTTCTGTACATGGTATTCCACTCCATCACAGAAGCTACGGTGCTCATTTTGCCGACCTTCTATGCCATGACTGGCGGTCTCATTCTCCAATGGCTTCTCGGGTACAACTTCAGCGTAGCCGTTTGGGTAGGCTACATTGCCCTTTTCGGAATCGCAGTTGAGACAGGCGTAGTGATGGTTGTATATCTACACGAGGCGCTCAATCGCCGAGTAGCAACGGGCACTCCGCTCAGGCACGAGGACATCGAGGCCGCCGTTATCGAGGGGGCTGTTCAGCGGCTCAGACCGAAGCTAATGACCGTCTGTGCGGTTCTCGCCAGCCTCATTCCGATTCTGTGGGAAACAGGCATCGGCTCTGACGTGATGAAGCCCATTGCGGCCCCGATTGTCGGCGGGATGATTACTTCAACCGTTCACGTGCTAATTCTTGTTCCCGTCTTTTTCGCGCTTATGAAAGAGCGCGCGCTCAGGCGTGGAACGCTCTGAAAATCGGCCGCCGCATCGCCCCTCGGCGCAGGCCATTGCCGAGATTGACGCCTTAGCGAGCCGAGGTTGCATGTCTGAGGGACTGGCGGTATAAGCGAGCGATGGCGCAACGCCAGGCCGAACTCCCCGCCACGACATTTCCGGGATTTGGGAACCGGCTCGTGGGCCGGGCGACGGAATCCAAGCAAATGGCCCAAGAGACATGCCCTATGACGGGAAACCCGAGCATGACCCGCCCTACTCTACTTTGGGGCGGGAGGCGCTAAAGTCTCATAAGGCGCTGTTCGGATACGCCGCCGTTCTCGAGTCGCTGAGTAACGATCCGAGAAATAAGTGTGACCCGCTCGGTTTCCCGCGCGCCGATTTTTATCAAATCCGCCACACGCAGATCATGCAAGACGATCGCAAAATAGTGATCTTGTACGAATTTGAAAAAAGGTGGCGCGTGATTTGGACCGACGGGCGTGAACTCCCCAAAGAAGTTCCATCGCCCCGATATTACGGGTATTCGGTGGGCAGATGGGCGGACGACACGACGCTGGTGGTTGACACCATCGGAACCGTCGGGAATGAAAAGATCTGGCTTGATGAAACCGGCCGGCCCGCTAGCGACGCGATGCATGTCGAGGAACGATTCCAGCGCGTAAACCACAATCGTTTGGAGCTGACTGTTACCGTTGACGATCCCAAGATGTACACGAAACCCTGGGTGGCCCTGGACAAATTCCCCATGCGGCTGCAAACGCCCGATTACGACGTCGTCGAAATGATGTGCATACCCTCGGAAGAGGAACAGTACTACAAAGAGTATGGCGACCAGGCCAGCGGTGTGGATAGCAAGCAAGGCAAATAGCGGTAAAATGAAATTGGACCGAAGACGGAGGTCAACTGTGAGAAGCAAATGCTCGGTGGTTTTCGCGCTGGCCGTTGGCGCCTTGATTGTGTCGATTCCGCTGTTTGCACACCACGGCAATGCCGCATTCGACGTCGGGAAGAAAGTTACTCTGAAGGGGACGGTCACTGAATGGGTTTGGGCAAATCCGCATTGCTGGCTGAAGTTCGACGTGAAGGACAACAAAGGCATCGTCGTACATTGGGTGGCTGAGACGAACAATCTCGCCGACATGATCGAGCGGGGCTGGAGCATGCGCACCTTCAAACCCGGGGACGAAGTAACCGTCACGGTCGAGCCAGTCAAGAACGGCAACCCGGCCGGGCGTGTCCTGGAGGTCGTGCTTCCCAATGGCCAGACGCTCGGCATGGCCTATCTGCGCACAGGTCGCGAGCACTAAGGTCCAGAATACTCCGCGCCCAACTTGATTCCGGGCACATATACGGTGTCACAAGGCACGGCACAAATTTCTTTCTCAACCTCGCGAAGGACGTGCTCCGCCGGTAAACTACTGTAAAAGCTTTCGCGATATCGGACGCAGCTCCTCAGGATGCTGACGGGGATAGGCGAGCGGGCGCTGTTTCTTCTGTTTCCCTCTGGTCGCGTATGGCAGTACCTGTGGGATCGGTCGAATCCTCAACGTTACAAGGCGTCGCACTGAGCACGGATAGGACTGTACTGAGTTCCCATCCTTGAAGCAATTGCCCCGGCGACTTAATCCCGGGAATATCATAATGTGACCCTGAAATTGAAGCCGTGACAGAAGTCGTAAATTGAGCGGACCGTAATCCAAACTTGAATTTCGTTGTGCATCCTGGCGCGTTGTATTCTCCGGCGGTATCCGTCACCAGCCAGAAATTCCGTCGGCCTTTGCACTAAGGTTGGGCTTCACAAGAAGCTGAAACGCTTGACGCGACAAACCGACTGTCGTACCGTTCGGCTGCATCTGCCTTAGTCCCCAGAAGCGAGAGTTCGAATTGCGGAGGGCACTGCATGAAAAGCAAGCCTCTGTGTTTACCATTTGTTGCGGGTGTACTGACGTTTTGTGGCCCAACCTTCGCGCATCATGGAAGTGCGGCCTATTCAAACTCCGTAGCTGTCATGAAAGATGCCATGGTGACGAGATTCACTTGGAACAATCCCCATTGCATCGTGATGTTCGATGTGAAAGATGAGAAGGGCAACGTTGCACATTGGGCGGCGGAAATTGGCAGTCCGCCGGCGGTCAGCCTCCTTGGCTGGACGAGAAACTCGCTGCAGCCTGGGGACGTAGTCACGGTTTACGTCTGGCCAGCCAAATCCGGTAGGCTCGTCGGCCGCCTGAACAAGGTCGTGTTTCCCGATGGCAAGACGTTAAGGGATACGCAATTGGGCGGAGGTGAAGGCGAAGAGAAGAAGTACTAAGGAGTGCGTCGCTCCGGCAGCGGTGTTCGCCTACACACACCTAAATCCATACGAAGAAGATTGAGAGGTGGCGAAATGCGAACTGTAGCTAATGGCTGCGTCATCGGTCTGGCGGGAGCGCTGTTGTTTTCTTCGTATGCATGGTCGCAAAACCGCCAGGCCAATCAGCCAATTCGCGCGGACGACGGCAAAACTCTATACGACAAAGCATCCAGCACGGGGAGCGGGGGGCCTGCTCCTCGTCAAGATCTAACCGGCTTTTGGGCAGGCCTCGTCAGCGCCAAACTCAACCCCGTGCCTCCCATGACGCCTTGGGGGCAGGAGCAGTTTCGTTCCCATAAAAACCACTCGCAATATTCCGAGGCGGAATCGAATGACCCCATGAAGTATTGTGACCCAATGGGCTTCCCGCGCGACATGCTTTACGACAATAGGGGGTTTGCCTTCGCTCCCATGCCAGGCAAGATACTACAGGCTTTTCAGTTCAACCGAGTATGGCGCGAAATTTGGACCGACGGGCGAGAGCTTCCCAAAAACGTGGGCGGTAGGACTGCTGATGCGGCGGACCCGCACTGGTACGGATACTCGGTGGGACACTGGGAAGGGGATTACACCTTCGTCGTGGACACGGTCGGCAGTGACGAGAGAACTTGGCTCGATTCCGTGGGTCATCCGCACAGCATCGATATGCGCGTCCAGGAACGATACACGCGCGTGGATCACAACACCTTGGAAATGACCATGACCATTGATGACCCGAAGACGTACACAAAGCCTTTTGTGATCACTAACGCCCGTTTCAGGTGGCTT
>QHYQ01000475.1 GCA_003224175.1 Acidobacteriota bacterium | reverse complement strand
GAGTTGGTTGCCGGCTCCGCCGCCGCGTCCGATGAGGAAAGGAGAGTGAGTGACGCGAACGTCCAAAATTGCTTCGCTGACGGCCTTGGCGTCAAACATCCGAACCACTCAAAGCAGAATTGTAGCACGCAAGCTCCAATGCCAACGAGTGGCCCAATTTCAGCGGTTTTGCGAGGACGGCGGCTGGCGAAGAGAAAGTGGAATGGAGGGGGA
This sequence comes from Acidobacteriota bacterium, assembly GCA_003224175.1. Taxonomy (GTDB): domain Bacteria; phylum Acidobacteriota; class Terriglobia; order Acidiferrales; family UBA7541; genus Palsa-189. The sequence goes on along the minus strand of QHYQ01000475.1, from coordinate 2,859 downwards.
GCTCTTTCTTAGCGCCGGGACCGCCCTGCGAACCGGGTCAAAACACATTACACTTTTAAGATTCCGCCGGTTGAACTTCTCGCAGGCGCCGCTGCAGGTATCTGCGTTCGCCATCATTGGTGACCAGCTCCAGGGCACGCGAATAGCTCTTGGCTGCTTCGTCGCGAGATCCGATGCGGCGCAGGAGGTCGGCACGTGCGGCGTGCAAGAGATGGTAACTGTCGAGATCGCCCTTTGTCGCGAGCGCATCAACAAGAGCTAATCCCGACTGGGGACCTTCCGCCATTGCAATCGCGACAGCACGGTTCAGCAAGACTATGGGCGAGGGCTCGAGGCGTCCCAGTTCATCGTAGAGACGGACGATTTCGTGCCAGTCGGTATCTTCGGCGCGCCTCGGCTTGCAATGTTCGGCGGCGATGGCCGCTTGCAATACGTATGGACCAGGTCTGCTGTGATGTGCCTCCTTTACCAGCACAAGCGCCTCGGCGATCTGCTGCTGGTTCCAGCGGCCACGATCTTGTTCTTCGAGCAAGACAATATCTCCGGCATCATCGACCCGAGATTCTCGGCGCGCATCATGAAGCAGCATCAGCGCGAGGAGAGCGGTGGCTTCCGCCGGGGGGCGAGGGGACATCAACGTTCTGACGAGTCGCCCGAGGCGAATGGCTTCGGCAGAAAGATCGGTCCTTATCAACCGCTGTCCTCGCGTTGGCGCATAGCCTTCGTTAAAAACGAGGTAGATGACGGTGAGCACGGAGTCGAGTCGCTCGGCGATCTCGTTCGCCTCGGGAACGGCATAGGGAATTCGGGCCCCTCGGATCTTGCGTTTTGCCCGCACGAGCCTCTGTGCCATCGTGGCCGTTGGCACGAGAAAGGCCCGGGCAATCTCGTCGGTTTCTAGTCCGCAGAGCGTGCGAAGGGTAAGAGCCACCTGTGCCTCCGGTGCCAGCGCCGGGTGGCAACAGGTAAAGATCAGCCGAAGGCGCTCGTCGGGAATCTCGCTGGTGTCGTCCTCCGGTTCCGGGACGTTCGGAGCAAGATCATGGGCGAGCTGCGATTGAATCTTCTCCGTAAACAGGGCTTGGCGCCGGAAACGGTCGATAGCCTTATGGCGCGCGGTTTGAACGATCCATGCGCGCGGGAACTCAGGGACACCGGACCCCGGCCACTGGTCCAAGGCGGCCGCAAATGCTTCCTGCGCATACTCTTCCGCCAGATCGAAGTCTCCAAGAAGCCTGATCAGGGTGGCCACGATGCGGCCCCAGTCCGAGCGGTAGACTGCTTCGACGGCTGTAACGGCGTCCATGTGCGCACCCGATTCTAGAACTTTTTCGCCGCCACATGTCGATTTGGGTTTAGCCTATTCGATTAACGTATGGAGGTACAAAAATGAGGTACATGTTGCTCATCTATGCAGACGAGCAGGCGTGGACCGAAGATGAACGCGAGCTGTGCTACGGGGAATCGATTGACCTCGCACACCAGCTCAAATCGAAAGGGCAGTACGTAGCCGCCTTGCCGCTTCAGCCCGTGGCGACAGCGACAAGCGTCCGGGTTCGCGAAGGCAAACGGACAATCAAGGACGGCCCATTCGCCGAGACTCGCGAACAGCTTGGGGGCTTTTTCCTAGTGGACGCCAACAACCTCGACGAAGCGATTGCAATTGCCGGACGGATTCCAGGAGCGCGGAAAGGAACCGTTGAGATCCGGCCGGTGGTTGAGCTTCCAGATCTACCCTCAGCGTAGGCCGGAAGCGATTTGCGCCTCCCGCCGGCCGATTCAAACATTCCGAAGACGAGTAGCCAACGCGAAAGGAGAATTCAAATGCAAAAAATCATTCCATTCCTGTGGTTCGATGGCAGGGCCGAGGAGGCAGCGAATTTTTACGTCTCCATTTTCAAGAACTCCAAGATCGGGAAGGTGAGGCGTTATGGAGAAGCCGGACCTGGACCGAAGGGATCGGCGATGTCTGTGGAATTCGAACTCGATGGAGAGCAATTCATCGCGTTAAACGGCGGCCCGCAGTTCACCTTCTCGCCGGCCATATCGTTCTTCGTGAACTGCGAGACGCAGGAAGAAGTCGATGAGTTGTGGGAGCAGCTCTCCGCGGGAGGGCAAAAGAACAGATGCGGATGGCTTCAAGATAAATTTGGGCTGTCGTGGCAGATTATCCCCACGGCCCTGGGCCAGCTGATGGGCGACCCTGATCCCCAGAAATCGAATCGAGTGATGAAAGCAATGCTGCAGATGGAAAAGATTGACATCAACGGCTTGAAGCAGGCCTACGACAATGCAAGAGCTGCTACAAAGTAGGATTACTGCACCAGCGTTTTCTCGATTTCCTCGCCCATTTCCGTGGCATGCCGAGCGCCCAGCGTCGTCTGGGGGGGGCCGAATAGTGCCTCAGTAGTACTGCTGGGGCGAGCGCGAACCGCCTCCAATCACCTCACGACATTTTTCGGCCACCAGGGCGTGTAAGTGGAGTAGGATATGGAGCCTGTCGGTTGCGCCTAACCCGCCCATTGGCCTGCCGCCTCGGCGATTCTTCACCCCCTTCTGGGGGCTGAAGATTGCGCCGACGATTTAGAAAAGCATTCAAACACCATGACCTTCGACCGAGAGGCACTCACAACTCCCGAGTCCCCCAATATAACGCGACTGGTTCCCTTTGAGCGGCATCGCTCTGCCATTCGATCGCAATTCATCCGTGGCGTCCTGCTCGGGATCCTGGTTTCCTCTGTGGTTGCAATCCTCGCCTTCAGGTATTCGAACATCCGACAGCACGGGGCCTCCTTACAGCAGGGGTCTGGACAAACGGCCCTGGGAGACTCCGACGGTCAAGCCGTATCACCAGCGCGG
>QHYQ01000455.1 GCA_003224175.1 Acidobacteriota bacterium | reverse complement strand
CGTAAAAAAGGTGTAAAGAAATCCTTTTCGCGGTAAGAAGGTGGTAAAAACTTGCCGAGAGTAAAGCCCACCGTTAGGGGGCCATTTTTGGCACTCTGCGTTTCTCCCGATGTAGCGGCTCCTTTGGGCTGCTGCGTCTCTCGAGCGAGGCCCTTCGCGTGGTAAAAAGGGCTAGACGCAAAGTAACCAAAAGACTGAAGCTCGTGTAACCGAAGTTTAATGGCAAACGTCCCAAAAATGGCAGTGGGAATGCCCCCGACTCGCCGCGCAACCGGCAATGCCGAAGCGGAGCGCGAATTGGTCAGGCGTGCCCAGGCGGGCGACCAGTTCGCCTACGAAGAACTGGTGCGCATCCACCAACCGCGGCTGCTTGCCGTGATTGGCGGTATCATGCGCCGTGGCGAAGATGTAGAGGATGTGGCGCAGCAAGCGCTTTTGAAGGCGTATCTCTCCCTGAGGCGCTTCGACCTGCGCTCGGCATTCGGAACCTGGCTCTATAAGATTGCCGTAAATGAATGCTGGGACTATTTCCGGAAGAAGAAGGTTCGCCCGCTGGTCTACGAGTCGAGCTTAAGTGATGAGCAAATTCGTCACATGGAGGGGCTGCCGGAAGACCGCGATGGCGTCTTGAGTCATAGCGGCATCGACGCCGCCCGCCGTGCCGAGCAGCGCGACTTGCTCGATCGGCTCCTCATCGAACTCGACGAGCAGGACCGGGCCATGCTGGTGATGAAGGAAGTTGCAGGATTCACCGTGGAAGAGATCGGCGACGTTCTGGAGCTGAACACAAATACGGTCAAAGTGCGGCTATTTCGCGCTCGCGGGCGGCTCGTGGAAGTCTATCGCCGAAGACTCAAGACTCATTCTGCGAAGCCGTCGGCAAAACGCAAGTTGGGAGTAGAATAGAAAGGGGCGCTGGCTATGTTCTCACAGACAGACGCGCGGTTCGGGTGCCCGGAATACCAGGCAAGCCTCGAGGATGTTTTGCGTGAAGGCGAGGCCTGCGTCGAGCCGAAATCCCCGCTCGACCGCCATCTCCAGAGTTGCGCCGATTGCCGTCAGGCATTGAATGACGCCCTCATCGCGAGTAAGCTGATGCGTCACGCGCGCTATCCCGAGAATGCGCCTTCGCCGGCTTTCGTTACCCGCGTGATGGCGTCCATTCGCGAGGCCGCGCAGGCGGCGCCGAATGCGCTTTGGCGGCCGCTTGAACTCCTCGCGTCGCGCATGGCGCTGGTAGCCGCGGTGGTGCTGTTGGCCTTATCGGTGTACTTGCGGGAGTTCGCTCCCGCGCGCGGCACAGTAGCGGTCAATGGTCCGGTAGAGATAGGCACGGGCATGCCGGAGCCTCCGGCGCAGCCCGCCAATGCCGATGACGTTCTGATGTCCCTGGCCGAGACGGAGGATGCAATCTAAATGGCATTTAGTGCCAGTAATCGTAAGGCTCTGGCGCTGATCGTCCTGGTGCTTCTCCTGGGCGTCGCCCTCGGCGCCGTGGGCCACTCGGTCTTCGACCGGCGTGTTCTCGGTGCTCGCACCCAAACGGAACAGCAACCGCGGCCGAACCCGCCGCGAGCAGTTGCCCGCCTGACCGCCGAACTCAATCTCACGCCCGATCAGCAGAAGCAAATAGGCGACATCCTGGCGGACATGCAGCACCGCTTCGACGCTGTCCACGACCAAATCAATCCCCAGCTTTATCAGATTCGCGAGCAGGGGCACGATCAGATCCGCCAGGTCCTCACTCCCGAGCAGCGCCCCAAATTCGAGGATTTCCTCGCGCGTGTCGCCGAAGAACGCCGGCGCCGCAACGCCAACCCCAACCGCTAACGATTTCGCCCCTAGCTACCGTCGGCCGTTTCGCCGTCCACAAATTCCTTGCCGTGTCCAGCGCAGCGATGTAGCATCCCCGTGAAAGGCGATGGAGTTCGCCTCGAACCGTCCCGCTCGGGACTGATGACTCCTGCGTGCCCCAGGGCGCTCAGGAGTTTTTTCTTGCCTACGGCAGTAGGGCAAGAAACGGGGCCGGAAATGGGGTCAGAAGCGGGGAACGCGTGCGGATCATATTTCTGCTGGTATTTGGCGCAACGGGAACGTTGGCCCGCTACGGACTGGATGGTTGGATTCAATATCGCGTGGGTTCCGTTTTCCCGGCAGGGACGCTCACCATCAATTTGCTGGGATGCCTTTTGCTGGGCGTGATCGGGCAATTCAGCCTCAACCATACGTGAGCCCCGATCTGCGCATCGGCTTGACCATAGGACTGATGGGCGGATTCACAACTTTTTCTACTTTTGGCTGGGACACCGTGCGCATGCTCGAAGAGGGAGAGTGGACTAAGGCTTCGCTCTATGTCGGCGAGCGTGTTTGGCGGACTCATTGCCATGATGCTGGGGATGCGCGCGGGCGACGCCCTGTGAGGCCCCTGTGAGGGAGGTCCCAATGGAACATGAACGATTCGAAGGGGAGCGCACGCTGATGCGCATCCACATTGGCGAATCCGATAAATGGCATGGCAAGCTCCTCTACCAAGCGCTGGTCGAATTCTTCCGCAAAGAGGGCTTGAGCGCACTGTGCTGCGGGGCGTTGGCGGCTACGGCCCAACCAGCCGCTATCATACCGATAAAATTCTCAGACTCTCGCAAGACCTGCCGCTGGTGGTCGAAGTCGTCGAAGACTCCGAGCGCGTGGAGCGCATTCTTCCCAAGCTCGACGAAATGATTGGCGGGGGATTGATTACGCTCGAGAAGGTGCGCGTGATTCTGTACCGCGCCCACAAATAGTGCCAACAGTAGTCATTCTGAGGAGCGCAAGACCGGGATCCCCGGCACGCGTCGCCTTTACGCCTGCTGGGGTGGCAGTCCCTCTTTCTTTGGCGGCGGAAATGCCATCAACGGATCGGCGGTCTGCACTCGAAATTAGAACGAAGTCGGAGTAGGGATCATGATCGCTCATACCCCCTCCACAGATCCGGACGAGCGGAGTTACCGCATCCGGCTCCCGCCTTG
>QHYQ01000454.1 GCA_003224175.1 Acidobacteriota bacterium | reverse complement strand
GATTTTGGACGCAGTTCCGACGCTCGATCTGAAACGAATTGGACGAGGCTTTTTCGTCGCTTCCGACTTGCTGACCCGACACCGGGGAGCCACAGAAGGAAAAAAGGCAAGAAGTTAGAGACCAAGGCCCCCCGATTGGAGATCGCCTCCTCGCGCTGCGCGAAGCGGCCGACGCCTACCGAAGAGCGGTCACTTGGACGTATAGTCGCGAAACCGGACATGTCCGATTTCGGGGTTGGTCAGGCATGTCGATTATTGCCGAGTGCGCCATAGCGTGGTAGGTCGACTGATCACTTCCAGACCGAGAACTTGCCATCGCACTGTCCCGCAATTTGTGAAACATACCTCCGCCGCGGCATTAAGCACACTTCGCCAGCAACGGCTGACTCCTGAGGAATGGGTGGCGCATACCGAGAAAGGATGACATGTTGCCCATCTTGTCGAGGAACTGCGGAAAGCGCTGCGGCTCGGGCCATTGCTTCGAGAATTTGCCCGTCGGCGTCTGCATCATGTTTTCGGCCATCCCCGCGCCGACCTGGCTCATTCCCTCTTGCGCCTCCGGATACCAGCCGGACCTGGCATAAGGCGAGGAAATCACCACCAGCCGCCGCACCTTGTGCGAATGCCGGATCGCCGCGCGGATCGCGCTGGCGCCGCCGAACGAATGACCGACCAAGTCGGTTTTCGGAATCTGGAGATAGTCCAGCAGCGCCGCGATGTCGTCGCCCATCGTGGCGAAGCTCATCGGCCTGTCCGTGTCCGCCGTGCGACCGTGGCCCTGCATCTCCACCGCGATTACCCGCCGCATCTTCGCCAGGGGCTGCACCCATCCTTGCATCTCGACGATCGTCGTCAGCCCGCCATGGATCAGCACCAAAGGGTCGCCCTGGCCGTAGATCTCGTGATAGAGCTTGATGCCGTTCACGTCAGCGTAGCCGCTGCTCATCAGTTTCATCTCCTCTAATTTAAGACGAACGGCAGAGGCTAAAATCGACAGCAACAGCGTCATTTTACGCGTTTGGTCAGAGGCGAGTCCTAGCTCTGGACGAGTGACGGGCAAACTTTCCATAATTCGCGCAAGGGAAGGGTTGCCACTCGGGAGTTGACGCGATATTCGTAAACACAAGCGCGTTAATCAGGTCCTTAGGCTTTCTCGCCCTTGAACCATTTCATTGTGCTGCCGTTGCCAAGTCTCACCGGTAAATTTCGGTAGTAGTCTGCTAAGCATGTAGCCGCTGGTGCGGACAAAAGCAGATTATTCGGCAATACATATTCCCACCGATTTGCATCCGACGCCAAAACAGCGAATGTGGGGTGTCGTAGTGCGACCATGCGAATTGAAAATGGCAGGAGAAGCCAACATGATCGCTACAGAATTTCCGTACCAAAAGCAGCGGCGGGTCCTCGGCAGCGAGATGGCGTACGTGGAGGTGGGTGAGGGTGACCCCATCGTGCTCCTGCACGGCAATCCCACCTCGTCGTACCTCTGGCGCAACGTGTTGTCGCACCTGGCAGCCACGAGGCCGCTGCATCCGGCGGGTCGCCCCGCAACAGCCGACGAGATTGTCGAGGCCATTGTTTTCCTGGCGCAAAGCCCGCCGTCAACGGCGGGCCGCGCCGCCATTTGAAATGGAGGTGAACGATGCCTGGCGTAGAACGGTACGAGTTTCTTGTTATCGGAAGCGGAGAGGCGGGAAAGCACCTGACGTGGAATATGGCACAGGCGGGCCACCGCACGGCTGTTGTGGAGCGGAAGTACATCGGCGGATCGTGTCCGAACATTGCCTGCTTGCCCAGCAAGAACGTGATTCGCAGCGCGAAAGCGAATTGGTTCGCACGGCACGGCGCAGAATACGGCATTCAAACTGGACCAGTGTTTACGGACATGAAGGGCGTCCTGAATCGCAAGCGCAAGATGGTCGAGGGTGAGGTTCATTTCCATCTGGAGCGCTTCAAGGCAACCGGAGCGGAACTGATCAGGGGAGAAGCACAGTTCGTCGCTCCGAAAACGGTTGAAGTGCAGCTTAACGAAGGAGGCAAGCGGACAGTCAAGGGCGACCGGGTGTTTCTCGATCTAGGATCGCGATCTACGATCCCTGATATCGCCGGCCTTGCTGCTGTGAGGCCGATGACTCACGTGGAGACGCTGGATCTCGACTGTTTGCCAGAACACTTGATCGTGCTCGGTGGAGGATACGTCGGTCTCGAACTCGCGCAAGCCCTGCGCCGCTTCGGGGCTGCGGTAACGGTAATCGAACGTGGCCCGCAACTCGCCGCCGCCGAAGATCCTGACGTTGCGCAAGCGCTTCTGGAGAATTTCGCGAGCGAAGGAATCGAAGTGCTGCTCGACACGCGAGTGCATGAAGTGGGCGGACTCTCTGGTCAGAAGGTGCGAGTCGTTGCTGAAAACGGCCACGGGCAACAGAAGATTGAGGGAACCGATCTGCTGGTCGCTACTGGACGCACGCCAAACACCCAGGGGATCGGCCTCGAGATAGCAGGAATCGAACTGGACGCGCGGGGGTACATCAAAGTCAACGAACGATTGGAGACTACTGCACCGGGCGTTTGCGCGATGGGCGATTGCGCGGGCAGCCCTCAGTTCACGCATGTCGCTTTCGATGATTTCCGTGTGGTCCGCGATAACCTGAGCGGCGGCAACCGCACAACGCGCGACCGGCTCGTCCCCTTCTGCATGTTCACTGATCCGGAGCTAGCGCGGGTCGGCTTGAACGAAACGGAAGCGAAGAGACGGGGCATCGCGTATCGGTTGGCAAAGATGCCGATGGCTGGAGTGCTGCGAGCTGTCACTCTTGGCGAAACGCGTGGTTTTGTGAAGATGCTCGTCGATGCCGAAAGCGACCGCATTCTTGGATTCACGGCGTTTGGCGCAGAAGGGAGTGAAATGATGGCGGCGGTTCAGACAGCGATGTTGGGCGGATTGCCGTACACGGTCCTGCGCGATGCGATTTTCACGCATCCCACCGCCGCCGAAGGCTTGGTCTATTTGCTGGCGAGCATACCTGCAAAGGCCCTGCAACAGCCAGCTTAGGCTCTTCCGGCACGTTTCTGGCTGCATGTTGCAGCTGGAAAGACGGCGAGGAGAATGATTTCATTCTCGCGTATACGTGGCTCAGTCTAGCAATAAGCGTCAATATGCCTCCCTTGAACGACGAAAAGGAAATGATCGCTTTGCGCGATGCGATAGCACAGCATCTATCCGATTCGGAGAAGGCGCGCGGCCAGAAATTGATCGCCGAGTGGAACGACAAACACGGTCGCGCAAACTAGCTCGCCATTGCGGTCAAGTGCCAGAACACTACGAACCACATCCGTCGTTGCTGCGCATGACGGAAAGTCAACTTCCCACTGGAACTATCTACGCCTTGACTCGACTGTCGGTCCATCATCACCACGTATGGCTAGTTAGAGTGATCCAAGGCGCCAATTCTGCTCGAGTGACAAGCTATTCGGAAGTTATTCCGGGCCAGAAGTCTGGTTGGAGGAAATGCGGGCGATACGGAGTGCTGTTCGCACTTCGATCTCCTCGAACCCCGTTTCTGGATAACTTTCGGTTGGCCGACGATCCGGAAGGTACTCGCGCGTTCGCGAGCACAACCATTACGACAACGCTCGGTATTTCTGATTCGGCATTTCTGAAGTCTCGTCTGTTTTTTCTCCCTTAAGTTCCGGTAAACAAAGCGATGTGGATTGGTTTCGGGATTACAATCATCTGTTCCGTCGTGCGAGTGGGCTAGGTGCCGCAGAAAGTTTCTTGGACGATTTCTTCAGGCCGCGGTGGCGTTTCGAGGTCAGCGTATTCGACTTGTTCGGCGTAGGGCGCAGCTAGGGCATCAACCAGACGGTGGAATGGAACAAAGTCGCCGACATAAGCACTCTGGATCGCTTGCTCCACACGGTGATTGCGCGGGATCAGGATCGGGTTGGCGCCGCGCATCGCCGCGAGGTGCCTCGCGGGGTTAGCTTCCCCACGCCATTTGGCGAACCATTGTTCGAAAGGCTCGCTGCTGGAAAACATCACGGCAAGCGTTTTAGGGTCTTCTCCCCCGGCGACTCGTGTGAGATGACGGAAAAAGAGCGTGAAATCTACCTCTTGGACGTCGAGTAGACCGAGACACTCCTGGATAAGCACAACCGGCACCTCGGGTGGCAGTCCGAATTTGGCGCGGAAGTGGGCGGCATATTGGCCCCCGAATCGCTCTGGATATCCGGCGAGAGCGACTTCGGCGAGTTTCGTCGCCTCGTCGGGATCCTCAGACAGCAATGGCAGCAGCGTTTCCGCGAAGCGGGTTACGTTCCAGAGTCCGATGTCGGGCTGGTTGCCCCAAGCATAGCGCCCACCGGAGTCGATGGAGCTGTAGACGCACTGCGGGTGGAACGCGTCCATGAACGCGCAGGGACCATAGTC
>QHYQ01000453.1 GCA_003224175.1 Acidobacteriota bacterium | reverse complement strand
GGTCGGTGTGGACATTGGCTGCGGCATGATGGCAGTGCAGACTTCCTTGCACGCCAACCATCTGCCGGACAATCTGCACGGCATCCGCACGGCGGTTGAGAAGGCGGTGCCGCACGGGCGCACTGACAACGGACGCGCGAACGACCGCGGTGCGTGGTCGGAGGCCCCTTACCGTCCGGCCCACTCTCCGTTTGAGTTGTCAAAGAACTATGGAATTCTGGTAGGCCCGGTGGGAGTTGAACCCACAAAAGGGCCGCTCTTGAGGCAGCTGCGTATGCCAGTTCCGCCACGGGCCTGAAGCTAGAAATTGTGCAGGAGTTAATAACTCAGTCGGGATGGACTGAGTCGTAATGACGCTCGGAATTGAAGCAGGCGCTTCACAAAGTCAATTTAGCATGAAATCGTTGCTGGGCGCACGCTTTTTTCGGCGGCCTGCCTTGGAACGGCAGGCTATCCACGACCGATGCAAGATTTGGCGCGGTAGGGGCCGTTCGAGAAGAAACCAGTTCGTTTTCCAAAGAGACACCATCCCTAAGCCTTCGGCTTAGGTCGGTGGCGGTACGCCCGCGCTGATTCGGATGTTATTCGCACGAGGTCGAACAGGGTTCGATTCCGTTCGGTCCGCGTTTCAGACATGTTCGAGGGAAATGTTGGGAGCCCGACGGCACCCAAAGGCTGGCCCCTGCTGTTCAGGATGCCTTTAATAGCCGTTCGTGTTATTAAAGGATGTAGCCATATCCTTTAATAGTGACGAATGTGGCTTTCCGGCTCAATGCATCGTGGTTCCAATGCTAATTCTCTTGGCTCTGCGTCACGTCGAAATGGCGGGGCCTGAGAGTCACTGACGACTCAGGATTGTAGTAGTCGTACAGAACCGATGGCGCCGTTTCGGCCGACATCCCGAATCGTGGGCGGAACCGGAAGCTGAACACTGATCCACCTGCCTCGGGCCACATGTACAGGATGACTCGATCCGGCTCGACGTCATAGCGATAGACGGAGTAGTTTCCCTGGAGAGCGTGCTCCAGACTTTCGCGGTCGACCTCTGCCCCAGGAGGCAAGCCCACTTCCCCGAGCATCATTCCGTAGCCCCGATAGCCCAGGCGTTCCGCACGAACTCGACATTCCACGTTGTCACCGGTAGTCAGCTTCGTGATCGAGTATTCGACGGAGAATCGTAGCGTACTGGTTGCGTTCGCCTCGGGCTTCGAAGTGACCGCGATGTTGCTTTCCCACGGGACATACGAGTCGGCTACCAATTGGACGCTCATCATACCTTGGGTCGTAGAATCCAATTCAATCCGGTTATCGCCCGCCGCCATCAAAGCGCTGATGTCAGTTTCTAGCGGGGCAACTACAGTTTGAGTCGGAGGCAACTCCAGAACTGTCGCTCCTTTGCCATTAACGCGGACAGAGAGTTTGCCGCCCGTCTCATTGCTGCCAGACGAACACATGGCCAACAGTGTTTTGAGGACATGAACCGTGGTTTGCCCGCAATACCACATGCCATCTTTGTCTTCATTGCGCAGAAGGAAAAGCAGGCCTTTTCGAATCAAGGCTCGGTCGGCTTCCGAATGGTTCGTGTCGCTGACTAAGGCTCGGAGGGAAAGGGCGGTTGACTCCAATTGGCCCGTGCGTCCCCACCCGTAGAATGGCGTATTCCGCTCAAGTATCCAGTAGGCTCCGCCGTTCTGCTCATGTGCGTTCTTCCTCAGCCAATCCAGCAGATCGGAATGTGCCTTCTCGTTCTCCGTCGCTTTCGCCGCCAAGGCGTAGCTGGCCGCGATGTAGGGTTCATCTATCAAATCGCGATGAGCGGCAAGAAAAGCTAGGGCTCGTTCCAGACCGGCGCGCCGGGCATCCGGCTTCGCGGCCTCCTTTCTCTTTAAGGCGGCCAGTGTCTCTGCCATGTAGGCGGTCAATAACATGGCGTCCTTGTCGTTCTTGTCCCAATGGCCGCGCCATGCGCCATCCAGTCCCTGCTGCTGGAGGACCCACTGCTCCGCTGCCTGGAAAACGCCGTCGTCGACACTGGTCAAGGTGGCGGCATGGTCGAGGAACGCAAGCGCATATCCGGTCAGAGCTATGTCAGCGGCCTCCCCGTGTCCCCAATAGGAGAAACCGCCCGATTCCGCTTGATACCGTAAAAGGCGCTCATATCCAGCGACAAGATACCTCTGAGCCTTCAACGCAATCGCCGGTTTCGGATCACTCTTCGCGTAGAGTTCCGCGACCAGCAAGCTCGCGTAGGTCGAGGAAATTGTCTGCTCGCCGCACCCATTCGGCTTCTCCAGCCCGGCCTCCAGGTTCTCCACCACATGAGCGAGCAAGTTCGGATAGATCTTTACTCGCGCGTGCAAGGACCCGGGAATCACATTTTCAGGAATCCGTGCGGTGAGCGCGCCGTTCTGATCGATTACGTCGGCGGAGGTTACCGAGAGTGGGCGACCGAACGGATGAACATCCACCGGTTTCTGTGCGGCGTCGCTGACGTCGGAATTGGCTGCACTCACCTGCTGCTTGCCATTCGTTACCGACGACAGGGCGCGATAGAGAAATAGAGCATGAGCGGCATCGCCTGGTTGGACGTGTACCGGCACCTCGGCTGGACCTAGCATTGAGAACCATGCCTCAGGCTTCATCGACGCTTTCAGCAATTGAGGTTTATCGAGGTAGTTCCGCAGCACAAGGGGATAAGAAATCTCGTCTCCCTGAGTCAAAATGCGGGGAGGATCATGTTCGACGAAAAACGGTTGAAACGCCCGCAGGTCTTCTTCCGCTCGGCCCAGCTCCCCACTCCTCGTAGAGCCGACCGCCGTCAACTTCCACGTTGTAATGTTGTCTGCAAGCTTAAAATCGAGCCTGGCCCGCCCTCGCTGATCGGTGACGAGAGCAGGCTCCCAGAGCATGGTTTCGGGGAAATCCTGTCGCAACCGGGGAGTGCTCATCGCCGCAGATTTTGTGACTATGTTCGCAACTCCCGGCGACAGTTTGGCGAGAGTTGCAACGTTCTGTCCGTTTACTAAGGCAACCGAACTCATCGTTGTTTCTACAGCGACCGATGCGGCCTCGACCGTGACCATCTCAGTCGCGGTACCTACCGACAGTTCAAAACTAATTTGCGTTAG
>QHYQ01000452.1 GCA_003224175.1 Acidobacteriota bacterium | reverse complement strand
GGATCTCACCGAGGCCAGAAGCGTGGCGGAACGTTCCGCAGATATTTCTGATGCGCTTCGGATCATTGGGTCGTTGCCAATTTCGCTTCCTTCTGGATTGGTTGAGCGGGTCGAGGCCATAAGAAAATTGATCGTTGAAAAGAGAATAGCGTTGCAGGAAATCGACCCGGCACGCATGCTCTCCCTGGAATTGTTGCCAGAACTGGTGTATTTTAATTCACCGAGTGCTCAGGCAGAAATCGAATCTGCCCGTGTAGCGCAAGAAAATGCATTACGACAGAAAGCGCTTGCTGACGAGCGTTTGGCGGAAGCTATTCGTGTAGATGCAGCGGCGAAAGAGAGTGATGAATATGCTGCGCACATGGCCGCCATCCTTGACCACGGGGCCGCTGTAGGTTTGCAACATAGCCGCTGTCCTCTGTGCGACGCCGTCCGCACGACGGCAGAATTTGACATGGCGATTTCGTCTAACAAGGGACGGCTAGCAGCCCGTGGGAAGAAGTTGGCGGCGGCAGCAGCGGCGTTGGCTGAGGCCCGCTCCGCTCAGGCCGTAGCCGAGCAAACTGTAACTCTGGCGCGAAATCGTTATGCGGAGTTGGAGAGGCGGCAGGAGGCAGTAAAGCACAAACTCGCAACGGTGCGCGAAATTTACGCCCGATATGGATTCAAAGCTTCGCCAGATGATCCTATAAAGGCTGAAGAACAGGTCTTTGCAGAACAAGAAAACCTTGTTCGGTTGGAGCGGGCGCTAGCCAATCTCGAAGCTTCAAACGCAATCGATAGAGTTAAGGTGTTAGAAGCACGGGTTGCTGCACTGCGAGAGCGTGCCGACCAAGAAGCCGCCAAACTTGCCGTGGCAGAGCGAGTTGTCGAAGCTGCACGACAAATCGACGTGACCGCTAGGACGGTGGCAAATCAGATCCTAACAGAGCAATTCGATACGGTTATGCCTCTGCTTAAAGAGTTGTATAGGCGACTCCGCCCTCACGCTGATTGGACGGAAATCGAATCTGATTTCGGCGGAAAGGTGCGAGGATCGCTCAATTTTGCCGTGGGCGATGGTTACAATCCCCAATTTCTGTTCAGCAGCGGTCAGCGTCGCACAGCCGGTTTAGCATTTCTGCTTGCTGTGCATCTGTCGAGACCATGGTGCAATTGGCGGTCGTTATTGCTTGACGATCCTGTCCAACATATCGATGATTATCGCGCACTGAACCTTGTGGAGGTTCTGGCCGCGATTCGCCGGACAGGCCGACAGGTTATCGTCGCCGTCGAAGCTCCAGCCTTGGCCGACGTCTTGTGCCGGAGATTGCGGAGTGCAAGTGGGGATATTGGGCGCATCTTCGACCTTCGCACGTCAAAAACTGGAACAGCTGAGGTTCAGAGTTTGTACGATGTTTATCCAATGCCACGGCTTGTGCTACGCCCAGCACAGGCTTCATGATCCTTAGGTGCCCCCTAAAACCGTGATGGTATTATCCGCAAGTTGAAAGACGCCTATGCCTTGGGAAAGATTCCCACCCAAGACTTCGCGGCCAACGAGGCTTTCTTCCAGATCGTCTTGCCGCCGTACAACCTGCTGAACAGGTTCAAACGTCTTTGTGTTCCACCTCATATGCGGCGGGCCACCTTGCAGTGCCTCCGCGCATCTTGAGCTGAAGCTTCTGCTCGCTTGCGGCTTGTCGCCCTACGAAGCGTTCCAAAGCGCAACTACGAATGCCGCAACGTTCCTCCACAAAGAACATGAGTTCGGGACGATAACGTGGGCAAGCGAGCCGATCTTATTCTTTTGCAGGATAACCCGCTCAGAAACATCGAGACCGCGAGCCACCCTTTCGGAGTGATGGTTGGCGGGAATTGATCACCCGCAGAAGAACTTCAGAAGATGCTCGATGTGTTAGCACATCAGGAACAGTAGAACGAAGACCAGCACAAAAAAGCTCACTGGCCCCCAACTGCGCATTCATATAGACGGGCAGGACGGCTTTGACGCGCTTGGCTAACTCGAAGTTGGTCCCCTATCAGAGGCATCCTCCGCCACAGGCTCCAGTAGCCCGATCGGCACGTAGTAGGCCCTGTATCGCAAGCCATTCGAATACTGTTGGCCTTCGCCGTCCTGCACGAGCACAGTGGCGCGTTTTGTGATCCGGTTCACACGCCCGGTCAACCGTTGGCCTTCGAATACGAAGGTCACACGCGAGCCGAGCCGGATGCCGGAGTCCGCCGCCCGCTCTCGCCGCGTGACAAGATTGTGCGTGTGGGCCCGATGCAGAAAATGCCTTGCCGCGATGTCCTGGAAACGAGCCGCCGCGCAGTTGCTGGTTTCCCAACACAACTGTTCCACCAGGTGTACCAGTTCATGTTCGAAAATCCTCTGTAGTGCCTCCAGGCGGTCGTTGCAGTCCAACCCACAGACCCTGATACTCCGGTCCCTATCGCCGAATCCGTCGAACAGCAAGTTACAGGCTATGGCGATCTCGTAGCTCACATCGCCGGTCCTCGACAAGAAACGCGTAGTCTTGCCGCCCGCATTAGTCATACGCGTCGCCAGCCGGAATCGGATTCTTCTTCCCTCCAAGGCCCGGAGGCAGAGGCCGGTGAAGAATCGCTCGTCATAGGCACCGAACAGAAATTCGAGATCACCGCGATGAATCGAGGTGAAGTTCGCCTCCCGGATGTATCGCGAATGCGCTAGAACACCTTGGTGAATCTCGTGGATGTGCTTTCGGATCAATTCGTCAGGCAGCCGGAAGGCAACTATCGCTTCGGCCAGCGCACTCCTGGCTGGCGCTGGTCCTGGTGCTGGGGACATCATCATAGGTATTGTCCTCGATCGTGCGTTTTGAGAAAAGGGCGCGCGGAATGTATCACCCATCAGGTCCTGCCCTGCCATTATCGAACCGGGTTACCAATCATCTTAGTGCCCGGCCACGACCGTCGGAAACGTGATGGATAGTCGGCGGTCAAGCACCGTATGCCCTGGAATCTCATGGCTCAAGTCAGTTCGGGCTGATCCAGTGATCGCCAACGCGCTGCACAAGTATTAATTCGGCTGCGGGCCTTTCAGGGGCTGGTCCCGCCGACATTACCGGGACTACCTCTATTTTTGTTTTCACTTTGCCTCCACACTCCTACAAGCGGCTTG
>QHYQ01000451.1 GCA_003224175.1 Acidobacteriota bacterium | reverse complement strand
ATCGTGCGCGGTTCATCATTCTTTGTGGTGCCGGGATCGAGCCGAATCTCTGCCCCAAGGAAATCTACGTTATCCCAGCACAGGCCGACAATCTCGCCCTCGCGCATCCCTGTGTAGTAACCCATTGTGGCGACGGGCCGGAGATATTCGGGCAATTCCATCCGCAGTTTTTGAAAGTCGGCGTGTTCAAGGAAGCCCTTGCGTGGCGGGGCCTCTTTCAGCATCGGGAAGTACGGAACGTGACGCAGCTTTCCATCCTCGACCGCGAGGCGGAACATCCGGCGCAGTAGCGCGAGCGAGCGGTTGATTGTGCCGTTTGACGCCCCCTCCCCCTGACGCTTCTTAATGAAGGCGCGAATCCGGTCTGTTGTGATCGTGACCGCCCTGGACCCGAAGAAGTGATTATCCAGATGTGAAATGCCGATAATGTATAACCTGCCGTCTCTTCCCGTCCTGAGCCACTTTCTTTGATTTGTCTGGTAGTCGACTAGGAGCGCGTCCCGCAACTCTTCATAACTAACCCGACTGGCACGCGGTGGAAGGAGCAAGCCCGCATCGGCCTCAGCGATGCGCTGGCGCAGCAAGCGCTCAGCAACGTCTCGATTCCGCGAGTGCGAGCTTTCCCTGATCTGTTCCGCGCCGCCGTAGAATTGAATCCAATAGATTCGCCCGCGCCGCCAGATACGGCCTTCGCCTCTATTACGGCGTGGTTCCGTGCTCGATTCCGTTACGCCTGAGCCGGAGACCTCTAAGATCCCATGCTCGTTGTTCATTTGGGTCTCTCCTTTTGAGCGCTTTTCCCTGGTGGCAGGGCATGACGCTTTATGAATTCCTCTCGATCTTTCTCGGCCCAGTCCTTCGAGAGGCGCCAGTGACCGAGCCGCTTGGTCGCCGTCGCGGGCGCAAGCCCGAGTGTCAGACCAGCCAGGACCTTGGCGAAAAATTGAATCCGCTTGTCGTCGTTAGTAGATGGGAGCCGTGGATAGTTCGGCAGCCGTTTAGCCCGCAACAGCTTGAGAGCGTGGGCGCGGATCGCACCAGAGAAGTTCGCCCCGGCTGCGTCCTCTAGGGTGGTTAACCATTCCAGTCCTCCTGAAGTATGGAATTGGCCTGCCCATCTGCGAATGCTACCAGCAGCTCGTCTAATTTCCTCAGCCGTACGCGCCTTCTTCACTTGTTCCCAAGCCTCGCGATTCGGAAAGACTGGCCTGGAGATCGCCCAGCTATCGTTTGCTACCTTCTCGATTTGCTTGATGAATTCCTCTGATCGTTTGCGGTCTAACGGAATGATTTCGACACCCACTATTTTGGAAGACCTCACTGGGACTCCACCTTTCACTAGGCTTGGGATTCCAGGTCCTCGCTTGATTTCCGACGGCCCCCATTCAACTTTTGCAGCCGTCCCCCTCTGCCCATCGCGCAGCGTGTAAAGAAAGGTTGCCCACTGCAAAGCTTCGGCTTTGAGCTGTGCAATATTCACAGGTTTTGGCCCGCGCAATCCCACACAGAAACCTGTCGCATTCTACGATGAAACTGGACAGGCTGTCAATGTTGTGCATCATATATCGAGCAGGGAGACGCACCACATGACAGACAAAATTCTCCTTTCGAGACAAGAGGCAAGTGCGGCGCTCGGAGTGAGCACACGCACGCTGGACTACCTACTGGCGCGGGGAAAAATTTCATCGAGAAGGATCGGGAAGAGGCGACTGATCCCGCGCACGGAAGTGGAGCGGTTTGCTCGCCATGATCATCCAAGCCCGCCGAGCCGACAGGCCAATGGCCACTCGTAACAAGGCGGCGGTGTGAGCCAAGCTGTGCTCGACGCGGCGCTCGCTTATGCCGCGCGCGGCTGGGCCGTGCTGCCGGTGCGCGCCAGCAGCAAAGTCCCGCTCACGGCCCACGGCGTCTATGACGCCACAATCTATGAAACGACCATCCGAGAATGGTGGGCCAAGTGTCCGAGCGCGAACGTTGGCATCGCGTGCGGCTCGAAGAGCGCCGGCTTGGTTGTGCTCGACGTCGACGAGGCGGAGATGCTCTGGCAGCTCGAAAAAACGTGCGGGCCCCTGCCTGTAACACGCCGAGTGCGGACGGGGCGTGGCACGCATCATTATTTTCTGTCACGTGATCCGATCCGAACTCAAAACCTTGCGCCCGGAATTGAGCTGCGCGGCAAGGGGTCTTACGTCTTGGCACCACCAAGCCTACATCCCAACGGCACCCGATATCAGCTCATTGATGACTTGGAGCTTGCTCCGTTGCCTAATGCGCTACGCGAGCTCCTGGCCGCGCCTTCGATAAGCAACACACCACCAAACGTGAAACTCGGCGACGATCCGTCCCAGCTTTCACGGCGGCTGCGCGAGCTGACCGAAACCGACCCGCAGATCAAGCTACGCTGGTATGGCGATCCGCTCGGTCTGAACGATTCATCGCGCAGCGCGGTGGACCTCTCACTTGCGTCACTTCTCGTGAATCGCGGCTTCACGGATGCCGAGATCGCCGATGCGTTGCGGCTCGCTCCGTACAACAAAGAATGGAAGGGCCTAGCTGACCGCCGGCACGAGCTGACGCCTGACTACCTTGCACGGACCATCGCCAAGGCGCGGAGCAATGACAGGCCGGCCTCTCCGAGGGCTCTCTCCGTTGCGACGGCCGTGCCTAAGGTTGAACCGTCGCCGGCGCAGGTCGAAGATGGCGCGGTACTGCTACGCGAGGTCGAAGGGTGCATCAATTCGCTGGTAATTTTGCCAGCGCACACAAAGCTGGCAGTTACCTGCTGGGTCCTTGCCACCCACTGCTTCGATTTTTTTTGGACATTTCCATACCTGGCCATCACGAGCCCGACTCCGCGTTGTGGGAAAACTCGCAGCCTTGAGGTCCTTGAGTGTCTCGTCCACAAGCCCCATCGGAGTTCCAACATCAGTGAAGCTGCCCTCTACCGCGTTGTTCAGAAGCACCAGCCCACCTTGCTTTTGGATGAAGTCGAGAATCTCGGCGGGAAACGTGAACGGGCCGAGGCGCTGCGCGGTCTTCTGAACAGCGGCTACA
>QHYQ01000450.1 GCA_003224175.1 Acidobacteriota bacterium | reverse complement strand
ACGGAGGTTCTCATGTCGTTTCGATTTGCTACCGCAGTCACGTTTGCCCTGCTCCTTATGTCTACTCCTTCTGGAAGGACCCAGGTGCTGATGGAGCGCAATGTTTCGCTTCACATGGCCTTGACGATAGCTGAAACGGCCCTGGCACAATGCGGCGTCAGAACATCGGTTGCTGTCGTCGATCGCGCGGGCCGGCTCCGTGTTTTCCTCCAGGGCGATGGGGCGTCACCGCACAATCTCGAACTGGCCCGCCGCAAGGCTTATACGGCTCTGACCTTCCAACGGACGTCGGCCGAGTGGGCGATGCGCACCGAAACAACACTTTCCGGGCAGCGAATGCTTGCCGACGTCATTCCGCTCGCCGGCGGCGTCCCGATCAAAGTCGGCGAGGACACAATTGGCGGCGTCGGCCTGAGCGGAGCCCCGATGGGAGGGGCGCAGGAGGAGGCCTGTGCCAAGGCCGGCATCGCCAAAGTAGCGGATCAACTTCGGTGAGGCTGGCGGCAACGTGCCTGGATTTTGCTTTGTAATCTGGCCGATAGCTCCCGAGCAACTCGGAAGTTATTCCATCGGCGCATCACAATCTGGCCGTGCGGATTTCTCAATTGCTCGATTGTGCCTGAGAAGTCCGCTGCTATGAAAATGGCCCCACGCCGACTGAAAATAAACAATTTACAGAGCGACTTGATGCAGACCCCATTTTCATGCAAGGTGGAGCGCCAACGGCGCATGAAGTCTTCTAAGGAACTCATAGGCTAAGTTGTTGATCGTGCTGGAGTGGGTACGATTTGGAAGCCAAGTAAGGCGGCGTGTTTGCGGAGTCTCATCTCTGCTCGTCGTCGGGCATGTTCATCGGACTGGTGGAAAACGGTCTCGGCATAGGGTTCTTTGGTAAGCAAGACGTGGTACAGGACACGAGCGATCTTGTGTGCCGTCGCGGTGATCGCTTGCGCGGTTCCGAGCTTGGCGCGCATGCGTCGGAAGAACTCTCCAAAATAGCCCTTGGCACGGCACAGAGAGTTCGCGCCTAGCCGAAGAGCAAGAGCAGCACGGCTTTTTACTTTGCGTGTTTTACACGACAAAACCTTGCCCCCGCTGACGCGATTCTCCGGGCAGAGTCCAAGCCACGATGCGAAAGCAGAGGCGTTGCGGAACCGACGGAGATTCGGGCCGACCTCCGTAAGGATGACCTGCGCCGTGACCGCGCTGACTCCGGGAATATCGGTAAGATCGACGCCAGCGATGCGATAGAGCTGGCCTCGAAGGTCGAAGCCGGGGTCATGGCCTTGACGCTGAAAAGCAGAGTGCTTGGTACGCCGTGGCATTTCTTGTACGGTCTCTACCGCGCTGGGAAGAGTCTGCAGGAGGTGCTGGATTTCACGATCCAGTTCGGCGATCAGCCTCTGGTAATAACGGTAGCCATCCAGTGATTGCTTCAGCGTGAACACATGCTCGGGTCGGTAGTCACCTTCCAGAGCCTTCGCTACTTTTTCGCGGGGACTCTTCACACGACAGTTGCAGAGTTGTGCCAGTTGTACCGGATTACGCTCGCCGGCGAGGATCGCATCCAAAATCGCTTGCCCGCTGGCTCCGGTAATGTCGCTCAGTACGTGATGGATCTGCAGGTTCATCTGGCTGAGCGACTTTTGCATATGCAGGATGTGCTCGGAGGCCATCTGCAGCAGGCTTCCCCGATGTCTCCAAAGAGAACGTACTGCACAGATGTCCATGGATGGGCGGAAGCTGGCCCTCAGCAATCCAACCGAGTGCAGATACTGAATCCACTGACAATCGGAGACATCGCTCTTGCGGCCAGGAACACTCTTCAAGTAGCGCGCGTTGACCAGATAGACTTCCAAACCTCTTGCTTCCAGGATCTGAAACAGCGGAATCCAGTACACCCCAGTGGACTCCATCGCCACCGTGCGAATCCGACACTGCACAAGCCAATCCGCCAGAGCATGCAGATCGCAGGTGAAGCTGCTGAACATGCGTACGGATTCTTCGTCACGATCAGGAGGAACAGCCACGTAGATTTCTTCTGCCCCGATGTCAATACCGGCAGCATCCGGCTCCAGTACAACGGCTCTGCACTCTCGCTTCTCTCGTTTCTTCGCCATCGTTTTCTCCTTGTGCGGAGGACGCGGCCCGAGGCGCGAAACCTTGCAGTCTTCTAATCGAGATCGCTGTTGTTGCCAACAGACGTCATCACTGACCTGTCCACTACCTCGGACCCATGCTTATCGACGGGCTTCACAAAGCACCATTGACTTCTTCGGGCCGTAGCTTGCCGCATCCTCACGCACTTCTATTATCGCTCATAGTAAGTTCCTTCCGTCCCTGTCTGGGCGGAGCCCAGTCAACTGCTTATCGGAATGTGGCCGAGGGTGCTATGACAGCCCAATTCACGCCGGCCAGAAGGCGCAACAGAATGTT
>QHYQ01000449.1 GCA_003224175.1 Acidobacteriota bacterium | reverse complement strand
CTTACCACGGTCCAGGAGTGGTTGTCAGGGCCTCTGCGCCTCAGTCGAAGAGCCGAGCAGTATCTGTTTCACGACGAGAAGGATTTTCGGATGGTGTGTCAATCTGCGGGGATGGACCCAGGCCGATTGCGCAGCCAACTCGGTCGAATGCGGAGGAACGGCCCCGGCTTGTCGAACCAGCCCGCCTCGCATGGCACCCTTGATTCCGCTCCGCGCTGAACCTCATGATTCTGGACGGAGTGATGATTAACGGCAATAACCTCGATCAGCTTGGGGAGCGCCGCGCAGCCATCCTGCTCGGCCTCACGGCCATGGAACTCCGGCAGCTTTCGCGCCTTTCCGGCCTAGGTCACCTAGAGAAGAGCAGCAGCGGGCAGCAGATGGTGTACACCTACGACGAACTGCGCAGCCTGGGCTGCTGGCGGCTCAAGCCCTCGACTAACAGCCTGCGCACAAGAGTTCTTTCCGGCCCCGCCTCTGTCTCAACCCCCGGCCCTGGGCTTTCACCCCGCTGAAAAGCCCGGGGTCTTCTCTTTTCTGTGGACTAATCGGGCTCTGTTCAAAATTGGAGATCGAGCGTCAACAAGAACTCGGTAAAGAAGTGGTGTTTCGAGCGGATGCTGCCTTTGCCAAGCCAGAGATTTACGAGGCATTGGAAGAGAGTGGAGTAAAGTATGCCATTCGCATACCTGCCGTCGCATGCTCGATCCACGGACAATCACATGGGCCAGAGTCCCGCCTGTGGCTTAGTCCAGAGGCTTTACAAAGAAAACTAAAAGGCGCCCAAGGCGCTCGAAAGAGTGGCCACGCTCACATCTCAAGGGCACAAGCTCGTCCGCTCCATAAAGCTCTTTGCCGCCCTCGGTCAGCAGCCCTCGAGGCGAAAGCACAAGCCGGGAACATTTAGAACACTTTGTTCCTTGGCGTGCTTCACTCTGTCGGCTTGCGCGCTCAGCATAATCCCTCAGTTCGTTTGCAGTCGCGCCAATCGTTGAAAGAGGAAGCGGAATCCCTTTCGCGCTTGGGCGTATTGAGTTAAGGAAATCAGAACTCGAAAGGGCTTCGATTGCTTTGAAGCCAGCAGCCCAAGCGAGCATGTGGCTGCGCGGTTCCTGGGTCATAGCCGACCTCTGAATTGTTAAGACGCAATCGCGTTCCTTGGTCAGAGCGTGCGGGGAGACCTCGATGCGGAAACGGATACAGTCATTGGCTTGGTCTTCTATCGGACCCCAGCATAGGACATAGTCGGGCCGAGACGGTCTGCGGGCATGTCTGGCCACGGTTCACCATGAAATGGTCTTGCGGATTCTAACCCAAACACACGAAGTGGCGCATGTCCCCTCAGATGAGCGACTTCGGCTCGACCGTGTAGGTCACTGGGAACTGTTCCTTGCCGGCGTCGAAGACGGCCAGATCGACGGCCGTGATCTCGAATGCGTTCCCACAGAGCGGACAGACGAGCCGCAGCCGCTGTGATGGCTTGATTCGTCGTTTCCCGATCCGCCAGACAAGGCGAAATTCGCGCGAGCAGTTCGGGCAGGTTGCAACGGCGAAGGCCATTTGTTAGACAAATCCTGGACTTCGAGGGATCAGCGAAAGAGCCACTCGCCGATGGCTGCGTCCACGGCAAGTGTCATTTCGACGATATCTTCTGTCAGGAATTCAGCGCTTAGAATTGGCGTGATTTCCTCGGCAGCCACCTCAATCCAAAACTCTGCTGCGTTCCAGTTCACAGGCTCCGTCCGAGATCAAGTCTCGCCTGACTGCTCTTTGACCACGCCGCGAGCGTCTTTGTCGTCACGCAGTCCCACGAATTTTGAATGCCTGAGCCGATCCGCCGGTGTCCACTCCAGGAACTCAATCTGCGCCACGGCCTCGGGACGAAGCCAGACGCAGTCTTTCATTTTGTCGGCAGTGAGGCTTTCACCCCATCGGGAAGGCCGCTCATCCGGCAGGTTGGCGAAGGGGATCTCAGGGGAGACGAGGCCACGTATTTTCTCGAACACCTGCCGCCGTAACGCTGGAACAAAGCCATTGCGGACGCTAGCGACATAGATCAAATCTTTGTCTCGGTAATAGCCCACAATGAGCGAGTCGAAGCCGTGAGGCCCCGGTATGTAGCCGCCAATGACAAACTCTTGTCCACGAGTCACACGGTATTTGACCCACAATCCAGTTCGCTTACCGGACTCGTATAAGCTGTCCTTGCGTTTGGCCACGATACCTTCGAGTTTCTGTTCACGAACAGCAGCAAGCACTTTGCTTGCGGAAGTCTCGAACTGTTCGGAGATGCGTATGCGAGGTGAGCGTAGTTCCAGAACTGCTTTCATCAATTCCCGACGTTCAATCAGAGGGAGCCGCGTCAGGTCGCGGTCCTTGCAAACGAGAAGGTCAAAGATGAAGTACCGGATGCGTGATGCTTGGCTGCGATAGTGTTGAAGCAGATGAAAATTTGGTCGGCCTGACTCATCGAGGGCAACGACCTCGCCATCGACAACCGTACCATCGGGCAGATCGTGCAAAGCTTCGATCAGGTACGGATACTGCGAGTTAAACGACTTGCGGCGACGGGAGTACAGGTTGATTGTGCGACCCGATTTGACGGCGAAGGCTCGATAGCCATCCAGTTTGATTTCATAAATCCATTCAGCACCGTCTGGCAAATTGGCGGCGCCAAGACACTCCATAGGCTCGATAAATGTCGCTTCACGCTTTGGCAGGGAATCCATCCGACTGGCGGTCGCTCGGCGCATCAAG
>QHYQ01000448.1 GCA_003224175.1 Acidobacteriota bacterium | reverse complement strand
GGCGCGCTCCTCTTCCTTTTCGGCATCGATTTTGAAGTTGCTTCGAGCGTGCTTGCCGACACTTTCAGCCACAAGGGCAAAGCCGTCGTCGACCAGAACGTGGGCATTTTGAAAGCGGGTTACGAATACGCCAAGGAGCACTTCGTCCCGCTCGGCTATAAATGGAATTTTTCCGGCAAGCACCGCCCCTATGTCACCGGAAACGAAGCATTCTGCATCGGCGCCGTCGCCGCCGGCTGCAGGTTTTACTCCGCATATCCCATGACGCCCGCATCGGGCATCCTCACCTGGATGGCGGAACATTCCGAGCGCTGCGGCGTCGTCGTCAAGCAGATGGAAGACGAGCTCGCGGTTGCCAACGTGGCCATCGGCGCGGGCTATGCCGGCGCGCGTGCCATGTGTGCCACCTCCGGCGGCGGTTTTGCCCTGATGACCGAGGCCATCGGCATGGCCGGCATGATCGAAGCGCCGGTTGTTTTTATCGAGGTCCAGCGCGGCGGCCCTTCCACCGGCATTCCCACCAAACAAGAGCAGGCCGATCTCAACCAAGTTTATGGCGCCTCTCAAGGCGATTTCCCGCGCATCATCATCGCTCCTCGGGACACGGCCGACTGCTTCGATACAGCCGTCGAAGCCTTCAATCTTGCAGAGAAATACCAGTGCCCGGTCATTATCATTTCGGACCTCTTGCTCTCCGAGCATCCCGAAACGGTTGAGCCGGAACGCTTCAAGGCCGACGTGCCCATCGACCGCGGTGCCTTGCTCAAGGAAGTAAACGGCAAGAACGGTCATTACAAGCGCTATGAATTCACCCCGTCTGGCATTTCTCCGCGCGCGCTTCCAGGTACCGCCAATGCCATGTATGTTGCGGCCACCGATGAGCATGACGAAGAGGGCGTATTGATCAGCGACGTCTTCTGCAATCCCGCCGTTCGCCGCAAGATCGCCGAAAAGCGCATGAAGAAGCTGGCCCTGGCGCTCAAAGACCTCCCGGCGGCACGCCTCGAGGGACCTGCCGACGCCGAAGTAACTTTAATCGGCTGGGGTTCCACTGCGGGCGTGATTCGCGAGGCCGTCGAGCAACTGAACGCCTCGGGAGTCCGCGCCAATCAGCTTCACTTCAAGTATCTGCTTCCGTTCCATCAGAAAGAAGCGATCGACATTCTCAAAAATTGCAAGCGCACCATCGGCGTGGAAATGAACGCCACCGGTCAATTCGCGCGTCTTCTGCGCGCCGAGACCAGCCACGCCGTCACTGATAAGATCCTGAAATACGATGGCGAGCCGCTCGAGCCCGGAGCCATCGCCGCTCAGGTTCGGGCTATTCTCAAGGGCCAGACGCACTCGCTCGACGTCAGCCAGTCCGAAGCCCGCGAGATCGCCTACCATTATGTCCGGGTGCATTTGGGTGATGAAGTTCGTCCTGGCAATATCGGCAAAGCCGAAAGCAATGGTTATGGCGAGCCCATTTGGAATGTGGAAATCGTCAATCGGGAAACCGGCGCGAAAGCCGGTGAACTGCACGTCGGTGTGCAGACGGGCTCGACCTATTCCTGGCAGCCGGCAAATTAAGGGAGTCAAGGGGGAAGAATGGCAACCATTGTAGAGCTTCCAGTTGAGAGTTTTGAGGGCATAGTCGATCCGGATTGGTGCCCCGGTTGCGGTGACTTCGGCGTTCTCAAAGGCGTCAAGATGGGCGCCACCAAGGCCGGCGTCTTGCCCAAAGACATGGTCATTGTTTCCGGAATCGGTTGCTCCTCTAACCTTCCCGGATATGTGCACGCTTACGGCGTCCACTCACTGCACGGGCGCGCCGTTGCGGTAGCCAGCGGCATTAAGCTTGCCAATACGGATCTCAAGGTCGTCATCACCGGCGGTGATGGTGATGGTTATGGAATCGGCATCGCCCACTTCATCCATGCCATGCGGCGCAATCTCGATCTAACCTACGTGGTCATGGACAATCAGATTTACGGACTCACCACTGGCCAGGCTTCGCCCACCACGCTGAAAGACGCGCGCACCAAGTCGACGCCCAACGGTAACGTGGAGTTCCCGATCAATCCCATCGCACTGGCCTTGGTCTCCGGCGCCACATTCGTCGCTCGCGCCTTCTCCGGGGAGCCAAATCACATGGCCGATCTGATCTCTGCGGGGATTCAACACAAGGGCTTTGCGCTGATTGACGTGTTCAGCCCATGCGTAACGTACAACAAGCTGAATACCTACCAGTATTTCAAGAAGCGCGTTTACAAGCTCCAAGACGAAAAAGGCTATGATCCCGCAAATGCGGTCAAGGCCACGGAGCGCTCACACGAGTGGGGCGACCGCATCCCCATCGGCCTGTTCTATCAGAGCGAGCAACCCACCTACGAATCCAGCGAACCGGTCCTCCGCAAAGGGCCCATCGTTCGCCAAAACATGCGGCTCGATAAGGACGTCTTCCAGGGTCTCATCACCGAACTGATGTAGCCTGCACTTGCGTCCGCTCTCATTGTCATTCTGAGCGAAGCGTTCCGACCTGCTTCCTCCGGAAATCGTGCCTTTCCGACTTCCGGTCGGGACGCGAAGTCGAAGAATCCCTCTTTGCTTTCGCCGGGGGCTGATGCCGCTATAAATGGCGTTCGCGAGGAAAATAAGTTATAGTCGCTACTAAAGGGTCCAGCGAGTAGACAAGTCTGGCAAATCGAGGAGTTTCAAATGAGAAATCGGATGTGGTTCTCATTGAGCGCTCTGGAAGTCGTCGTGGCGGTGGTCCTGTGGGGCCCGACATTCCTTTCGGCGCAGGCACAATCAGGTGCGATCACGAAGACCGCTGCCAAGACGAACACAGAGGCGGCGGCAAGTAAAAAGGCCTGGACCATGCCTCGTACACCGGACGGCCGCCCGGATTTGCAGGGATATTGGACGAGCCTGAGCTTTACGCCCATGGAACGCCCCGCCAAGTACGGAAACCGAGAGTTTTTGACGGACCAAGAGACGCAGGAACTGTTCAACGCAGGTGTGCGGGGTTCGTTTGACGGCGCCGCTGGCAC
>QHYQ01000447.1 GCA_003224175.1 Acidobacteriota bacterium | reverse complement strand
TTCACAGATCAAGCTGAACCACCGCGGTGAACGCTGCACTTTCCGAGGCAATCCTCCAGGATTACGGACTGGAGGATCCCCGCCCTGAAGCGGCTTGCGCTAATCGTTCGGTACGCCGACATCTCCAGCCAGAAGCACGTCGCGATGGAAGGCGAGGGTTTGCGTGCCATGGCCGAAGGCTTCGCCGCCCTGGGGTTGTCGGACGAGCAGCGGCTCACGCGTCAATTTTCCGTCTATGATGCGCTCTACGAGTACTCGCGCCGAAGCTCGTTAGGCTGACTTCGCGTCGTTGGCGATCCAGCTCCTGGGAAAACGCCCTTATCGGAGACTGGCCCGAGCCCGCACTATTGCTGGACCGAAACGATTACCTTTCGGCAGCATACCGAGCCACTGAATCCATGCCCTGGAATTAACAGGCGATGCGTTGTGTGAGAAAACCCTCCAAGAGGCTTTCGAATCGGCGCACTAGCGCCCAGGTGAATGGACGGCAGGGCCAGGAATCTGCCTCGCAACGTTACGTACGTGCGTTACGTTAGGACAGTCCGGGCGGGTGGCGATTCACGGAGCAACTTCCCGAGCGACGGCGTACACGGAAGCATGCGTCAGTCAGGATTTGCCCATCTTCACTGGCACCGCACAACAAATCTGCCTGCGCGGCTCGCGAGATTCTTAGCCGTAACACCTGCCCCAGGGCAACCTGGATGCGTATGATTGACGATCGTCACCCGTTCTGGGTTTTGGTCGGCATCCATGCCCTTTTGCTGGGCCTGGCGACGGCCTTCGCTGCTGGGCGCCTGGCGCCGTACTTACGTTATCACCGCCGTAGTCGCCCTTTACCTGAATGTTTTCGTTTTAATCGTACAGTTATTTCTAAAGATGCTCGCGCTGAAAGCGATCGCTCCAACGCAAACCGAGCCGCCATTTAAGCTGGCGCAGCTTGTCGTTTTGGTGCTCTTCGCGCGCACGAATCATTGCCTACCGTCCGTTCAACGTGGGCGGCGCTTGACCCCTTGGCGACTCTTCTTCAAGATGGCTCCACGGTGAAACAGATGGAGCGCTCAGGCCTTTGGCTGGTGATAGTGCGATGGAGCAGGACGGGTTTATTGAAATCACCCGACCAACAGCCAACGGTCGATAAGGCGATCGCAATGGACTCACCGTTCATTGCTTCGGGTCGCCGCCATGAATCTGATAATTATCTCTTTCTCAATCGGGCGGATGCCGAATCTTTCAAAGAGCGCATCGAGGAAAACATGAAGCGAAAAGTTTCGCCGAAATGGAAGGCAAAAGCCGATATTGCTGAGGTCACGCCCGAGGATATTGCCCACTTGGATTTAGACCCGGCGCAACGCAAGACACGAAACCCAAAGGCTTGATCCCTGCGAGACGCTGGGGCCATAGCAACGACCGGCTTTCTAGGGCCAGGAATCGATTCAGGCAGCGTCGATTTTCGACCGCAGTTCGTCGACGCCTGTCAGTCCGAGATAAACCATCGTAGTTTCAAGACTGCGGTGCCCTAGCCACTTCTGAATGTTGCGAATGGGAATTCCGCTCTCCATCCAGCGGGTCGCCCGCGTCTTACGGAAGCGGTGGAGCTTCCACTGCTCGCAGATATTATCGGTCTTGCAAATTACCTCGACCCTGCGCTTGTGATCGTAGCTCCCCCGGGTCACCGTGGTCCGGCAGCGGCCGCAGTTGAGTCCTGCACGCAAGGCGAGGGTTTTAAGCTTCCGCAGAAAATGACCCTCGGGCTTGCCACGCTCGCTTACAAAAATCCAGCGGTCGTGTGGGCGTTTCTCATAACGCTTTTTGAGCACTTCGACCAATTCAGTGGGCAGCGGAACGACGCGGCTCTCGTGATTCTTGACGGTGAAGCCAACGTCTTTCTTGGAGTGGACACGAACGGTCCCTTTATCAAAATCGAGGTCATCCCACTCGGCAAACATCACCTCTCTCTCCCGCAGAGAAGAACCCAAGAAGAATTTGTAACGTTGCTTTTCTTCCTCTAGCTTTTCACGGTCGAGGTACTCGAACAGAGCATCGAGTTGCTCTCGGGTATAAGGCTCGGGAATTTCTTCCTCGATGGTGGGCATCTCCACAAGTTTTGTCGAATTGGCGACCCCGTTTTTCTTCAGCAGAAAGCAGACGATCAAGAGCCGATTCCGGATGGTTCTGGCGGCAAAGCCTTCCTTTTCCAAAACTCGTTTATAGGAATCCAGTACCTCATCACCCACCTGGTCCACAAAGCGAACCGTGCCCCGCACCAGTCCCAGGAACTGGTTCAGGACCAGCGTGTATTGAGCGACCGTCTTTGGTGCCTTGCTGCGCTTCAGATCGAGAAACTTCTCGATGGCCATTTTTAACGGAAGGCGGCTCGCGTCGGCTCGGGCCAGCTCGGCCACCGTGAGCCCTTTGGCCTGTGCTTCGAGACCAGTTTCGATAGCCTCCACTTCTGTTTTGGCGGCTGACAGAGCCGTGGCCTTCAGCTGGGTCCACACCCGCTTCCCGTTGTGACCGTGTCGGAAATAAAAGGGGGGCTCGAGGTCAGCTCGGTTGCGGCCCTTACCGGTGTTGACGCGTTGATAGCGCCACTGGCCTGCCGCGTTCTTCTGTCGGGTGTAAATCGCCACGGCCTGCTCCTGTTTTGGAGGAACCTCAAATGCGTCCCAAACGGTAGCAAGCGGGTAGCACGGTGTCACTGGTACTTTGGTTATGGGGCTTTCAAAAGTATGGCGGAGAGGGTGGGATTCGAACCCACGGTTGAGTTTCCCCAACACACGCTTTCCAAGCGTGCTCCTTAAGCCGCTCGGACACCTCTCCGCGTCCTGCCCTTGCCAGTAGTTTAACTCATATGAAAGGAACCCAACTAGCGGCTTTGTGACGCAGTTTGTGATGCATCCCCCGAAACCTCCAGTGAATCTTGGCTGCACTCCTGTATCAACCTCTGCGAAATCTTGCGCAACGTTACTTATGGTATTCTTCGCACCGTCGAGTGAGCT
>QHYQ01000312.1 GCA_003224175.1 Acidobacteriota bacterium | reverse complement strand
CATTATGTCGGCGATTCTGGTATCGGGCGTCGTGTCGCTGACGCTGACTCCGATGATGTGCAGCCGCTTCCTGCGCCCGCATCAGGCCGGAGGCGAGAGGCACGGCAGCCTCTTCAACCTCTTCGAGCGTTTACAGCAAGGCTTGACGAACGGGTATGGCCGAACGCTGCAGATGGTGTTACGGCACAAGCTGGCGACTGTAGCCGTTTCTCTGGCGCTGCTGGTGGGCACTGTGTATTTGGCGATTGTGATTCCCAAGGGCTTCCTGCCGAGCGAGGACATCGCGCAGATCAATGGAACAACCGAGGCGATCGAAGGCGCCTCGTATGAGTCCATGATGGAACACCAGGTCCAAGTAGCCAAAATTCTTCAGGACGATCCTTACGTGGCCTACGTGCTGTCGCAAGTGGGGTCGTTCGGCCGGAGCCTCAACCAAGGCCAAGTTAGCATTTTTCTGAAGCCGCGCTCCCAGCGTCCGCAAGTCGACCAGGTCATTCAAGAATTGCGCCCCAAACTTGCGGCTGTGCCGGGAATAACGGTTTATTTACGCAACGACCCGCCCGTCCGCATTGGCGGAATACAAAGCAAGGCCCTCTATCAATTCACGTTGCAGGGAGCGAGCACTTCAGAATTGTTCGCCGCCTCGCAGGATTTCCTGAGCAAGATGCAGCAACTGCCGGGACTGGTAGACGTCACAAGCGATCTGCAAATCAAGAATCCCCAGATCAATGTCGTGATTGACCGCGACAAGTCTTCAACTCTGGGAGTGACTGCGAATCAAGTGGAAAACGCCTTGTACTCGGCCTATGGTTTTCGCCAGGTGTCGACCATTTTCGCGCCCAACAATCAGTACCGCGTCATCCTGGAACTACAGCCGCAGTATCAGCGGGACGCCAATGAACTTGCGTCGCTCTACGTGCGCTCCAAGAGCGGGCAACTGGTGCCTCTGAGCGCTGTCGCAAAACTCACCAGCACGTTTGGGCCGCTTTCGGTGAATCACCTGGGCCAGCTTCCGGCGGTTACGATGTCGTTCAACCTCAAGCCGGGAACTTCGATCGGCGACGCCGTGAACGAGATCAATGATCTGGCCCGGCGTTCGCTGCCGGCGACGGTCGGCACGAGTTTCCAGGGCACGGCACAGGCTTTCCAGTCCTCGTTGAGCGGATTGGGAATGTTGCTGATCATGGCAATTCTCGTGATTTATATCGTTCTGGGAATTTTGTATGAGAGCTTCATCCATCCGATTACCATCCTCTCTGGGCTGCCTTCGGCGGGATTCGGGGCGCTGCTTACGCTCGAACTCTTCCATCTCGCGGCCCAGAAGGGCTGGGTTTCGCCGCTCCTGGATATGGAGCTGAACCTGTACGGTTTCGTCGGCGTGGTCATGCTGATCGGAATCGTGAAGAAGAACGCCATCATGATGATTGACTTCGCGCTGGCGGCGCAGCGCAGCGAGAATAAGGATGCCGCCGAAGCCATTTATCAGGGATGTCTGGTGCGGTTCCGTCCCATCATGATGACCACCATGGCGGCATTGATGGGCACACTGCCGATCGCTCTGGGATTCGGGGCCGGAGCAGAATCGCGGCGATCGCTGGGAATATCGGTAGTCGGCGGGCTGATATTCTCGCAGGCCGTCACCCTATTCCTGAATCCGGTCGTATACATCTATCTGGAACAAGCCAAGAACTGGTCGACGAGAGTATTCGGCAAGAAGCGGCGCGGCGTAGCGGAAGCAGTTCCTACCACACGAGGGCACGTTGGCGGTGGAGCAATTGGCACGCCTATGGCGCGGGCCGCCGGGCCGCAATTGTCTGACCTGGAGCGCGAGAATCGCCGATAGAACTTCGGGTAACGTGATTACGCGTCGCACTCTCCTCCGCAACGCGGCCATGGGTACCCTTGCGCTTGCCTCGGGCGCTCAAGATGTATTTGGGCAGAAGGACGCAAGTCTTCCCGACATCGTCTTCATCCTGGCCGATGATCTTGGCTATGCCGACGTCTCCTGTTACGGAAGGCCTGATCTCAATACGCCGAATATCGACCGCATCGCCGCGACTGGGGTGCGCTTCTTGCAGGCCTACGCGAACTCGGCAGTTTGTAGCGCCACGCGCGCAGCCTTGATCACGGGCCGATATCAATACCGGCTGCGGGTCGGGCTGGAAGAACCGTTGGCGGGCAATCCCGAGATCGGCTTGGCGCCGGAGCACCCTACGTTGCCATCCTTGCTGAAGAAAATCGGTTACGGGACAACCCTCATCGGAAAGTGGCATCTCGGTGTTCTTCCAAAGTTCGGCCCCTTGAAAAGCGGCTATGACCATTTTTACGGCTTCCGCGGTGGCGCGCTCGACTATTACATGCATACCGGCACGGATCATCGAGACGACTTCTGGGACGAAGATGTCGCAATCGACCAGGTGGGCTACTTGACCGATTTGCTCGGCAGCCGCGCAGTGGATGTGGTGAATGGCTACGCGAAATCGCGCCAGCCCTTCCTGCTCAGCCTGCACTTCAATGCGCCACACTGGCCCTGGGAGGCGCCGGGCGACCAGGCGGAATCGAATCGCCTGCGTCACGGCGATTTGAATGACTTCGATGGCGGCACGCAGAAGACTTACCAGCGCATGATTGGAGAAATGGATTTGCAAATCGGACGTGTGCTCGAAGCGCTGGACGCCCATCGCTTGACCGCAAACACCATTGTCATTTTCACGAGCGACAATGGCGGCGAGCGCTTCGCGGACACCTGGCCCTTCACCGGCAGGAAGACCGAATTGCTGGAGGGCGGTTTGCGTATTCCTGCAGTGATGTGCTGGCCGGCACGCATTCCGCAAGGCCGTACAACCGATCAGGTGGCCATCAGCATGGATTGGCTGCCCACGCTCCTTGCGGCTGCAGGAACAGCGCCCGATCCGGCTTTCCTTCCCGACGGCATGAACTTGCTGCCAATGCTGGCGCAGAACGCCGTGCCCGTTCCGCGCAAGCTCTTCTGGCGCTACAAAGCCAATGCACAGCGAGCCGCACGCGACGGCGACTATAAGTATCTGAAGATCCTCGACAACACTTTCCTATTCAACGTGGTCGATGACCCAATGGAGCGAGCCAACCTGAAAGAGCGCCGTAGGGACATCTACGCGAAACTCGCGACCGAATGGTACGAGTGGAATGCGACGATGCTGCCGGAAGTTGACGAAAGCTATACTTTCAGTTTCAACGGCGATGAGCTGGCAGACCACATCGGTGCAAAGGAAACGAACGGCAAAGCTGACAATCCCGTTCCTCCCAAACCTTCATCCGACAAACCGCGCTAACCGCGACCTTGCCTCCGCGTCTACCTATCAATTGCAAGACGCTGAATCTACGGCAGCATCCATCACGCTTATTCTTTCCCGCAACGGCGATGATATGATGGGCGGCGCTCCGTCAAGCCTTTTAGCAGGAGAAAATCCATGAACAAGTTCCTACTGGCAGTCGCAGCGATACTCACGGCCGTGACGCTTGCTGCTGCGGCCGACGTACAAAAGAAAGACGTCGACATCAAGGCACCCGATGGCGTGAATCTGAAAGGCACGCACACGTCTCCGGGACGCCCCGGTCCGGCAATTCTATTGCTTCACCAATGCAACATGGATCGCCACGCCTGGGACGGGCTCGCTAGCGACCTCGCGAACGCGGGGTTTCATGTTCTGACTTTCGATTTTCGAGGTTACGGCGAGAGCGGAGGCGGAAAGCTCACAGACGCCGATGCGCGCCGGAAAGAACAACAGGAGAAGTGGCCGGGCGACGTTGACGCAGTCTATGCCTATCTTCTCTCGCAGAACGAAGTTGACAAATCACGCATCGCGGTGGGCGGCGCAAGCTGCGGTGTGGGACAGGCATCGGCTCTGGCCAGCCGTCATCATGAGATCAAGGCTTTGATGCTGCTCTCGGGTAATGCCAGCGATGCGGCGAAGGATTACATCACAAAAACGACTTCACTTCCCGTGTTTGGCGCCGCGAGCGAAGACGATAAGGCCGCGGCTGCGGGTATCAAGGATGCGCTCGGGGCGTCGAAAAATCTCCAGAGCGCTTTGAAGATTTATCCGGGCACGGAGCACGGCGTCGCCATGTTTGGTAAGGATGCGGATCTCCAGCCGATGATCGTGACCTGGCTCAGAGCGCAACTGGGAATGAAGGTGAAAGCCTCTTAGCCCCTCCTCTTTGGGGCAGAGCGCCCCAGGGCGCCACAGATCAGCTCAATAGACGCTTTTGTCTCGCACTCACGACATAACGGTTTGTCTGGTCGGCTTTGAGAAATATAAGGCCGGGCCGGATCTTCGCGACCCCTCCGGCTTTTGGCTTCGCGCCAAAGCGGCGGATGTCTTCCCGTTCGTCGCAGCCTTCAACGCTTCGCCGGCAGCATTCCATCAGTTTCTTATCGAACAGCGAGTCGGAAGAGAAACGCGCTCCTCACCGCTGAGCGCGCAAATCATCAAGGTCGAGGAAGGTCCCACAGAGGCGCGGGTTCTAATCCGCCCTAACTCTTCCTCCTACACAGCTATAGGAAAACCGTAAGCCTTAGACTCTAGAGAAGCAAAGACTGACGAATTTTAATTATTTGCTTGTTGACTACTCAATTGATCTCGTGCCTCTGTATGCGGAGTCACTCAGACCAGTCAAGGGAGATGGAACGTGGATGCCAAAGAAGGTAAGGTGAAAGCATCGGTCGAAGAAATCGCGACTTACAATATGTTGCTGACTGAAGCCATTTACGAGTTGCTGGCCGATAAAGGGATTCTTTCAAAAGAAGAAGTGGTCGAGCGCATTCAGAAGCTCAAAGAAGAAACAACCATAAATTTTCGTCGGGTTCAGTAGAGTTTTATTCCCGTGCGTTCGCTTTCAAAGGCCCTCGTTCTTCGACGGCAGAACGGAGTGGCAGCATAACTAAGGAGAATTGAAGTTGAGAAAGCGAATGGCGCAAAGGGTCACGCCTTGCCCTGCCCTGTAATTCCTTCAACCGCGGCCGCCGCGGTCGGATACAAAGAGATAATGCTGTCGACCTTAGTCATCTTCAACACTTCTTCCACGATGCCTTTGGCGCCCGCAACGCGCAAATCTCCCCCGGCTTTCTTCATCTTGCCGAAACACATCACGATGATTCCCACCCCGCTACTGTCAATAGAGCTGACGCCAGAAATATCGAAGATGATCTTTTTTTGGTCTTGGCTGAGGAGATCCGAGATCAGCCACTCAATTTGTTGGCATTCGGGTCCGGCAACAATCCTTCCCGCAATCTCCACTACGACGCTGTCAGGTTCGATTAGCCTTTTCTGAATATTTAGTTCTCTTTGCTGAACTGCGGCCGGCGCTCCGAGTTCCTCGACGGGTGAAGTAAAACGATATCCGCGTCGCGCCAAAGTCTCGATGTATCGGTGATCTTTGCCAGAACCTCCGAGGACTTCGCGCAACTTGCTGATCGCGGTGTTTAAACCATTTTCGAAATCGACGAAAGTGTCTTCCGGCCAGAGTCGTTCGTGGAGCGCCTTACGGCTTACCAGGTTTCCCCTTTGCTCCAGCAGCGCAACTAGGACTTGGAAGGGTTTCTCCTGCAAATGGAGCTTTCGGCCGCTCTTCCGCAATTCGCCTGTTTCCGGGTCGGCTTCAAACGGACCAAAGCGAAATAAACGGGGAAATTGGCGGGGATGAGACACGATAGCGGCGCATTCTATCACCGTGCGGACCTTAACCTTAGTTTTCTTGGCGATGGCCTGGAAATCCTATCTGTTCAGCAAGTTAGCTATTAAGCCGGAATAATGTCGCAATCATGCTTGCGTCCATTGCTTCTTATGTCTGGAGCAGTCAAGAATGCCCCCCGAGCGAAGGCACGATGCGAACTCTTAGGGGTCAGGAGCGACGCATCGACTCAAAACAGGAGGAGAACGACGATGAAAACGGAGACGATGAGACACCGGGTAAGACTGCTTGCGATTGTTACGTTGGCGACTTGTGCGTTCACGGCTGCGGCCAATGCCCAATCGTTCACAGGGAAATTCACCTTACCTTACGAAGTCCACTGGGGCGCAGTCGTGCTCCCTGCCGGGGACTACTCAATCACAATGGAATCGTCCTCGGTACCGGCCCTCGTTTCGTCGGCCAACGGCGAGATCAAGATGTTTACGAGGTTGCCGATCACTGCCAATAGCGAGAAAGGAGCCGCCGGTCTACTCATTTCGGTTCGCGGAGACGAGCGCACGGTTCGCTCCGTGAACTTGCCTCAATATGGCGCCTCCCTCATTTACAAACCGTTCAGCAAGGCTGAACGCGAACTGCTCGCCAAAGGAGGCCAACTACAAACGGTGCCCGTGTTCGCTGCCAAAAAGTAGATTGGCAGAGCCCGCTTGGGCTGCTATCGGTACAGGGGGATGAACCGCCAGGTCCATCCCCCCGTCATTTTTCACAGCCTCGCTTGCAGGTCATCAAGGTGAACGTTGTCTGGGGTGAAGCGGTACAGGGCGAGATTTTAGCCCAATGGGTGCTGCTGAGTGGCCACATATCAACAGTTTTGACTATGGTCTCTGACTATGGTAAAAGCTTGATGTGTTATGGACGAAATAGCTATCTCTAAATTCAAGGCGACCTGCCTCGCGCTCCTCGAGCGCGTCCGCAGGACCCGCAGGCCAATCCGCGTCACCAAATTTGGCGAGCCCGTCGCCGAGGTTGTGCCACCTTCCCCGAAAGCAAAGAAAAAACATTGGCTCGGCTCCATGGCCGGGACCGGCCGCATTGTTGGCGACATTGTCTCTCCGGCAAGCGATGAAAAGGAATGGGACGTCCTCAACTCGTGAAACTCCTTCTCGACACCCATATTTGGATTTGGAGTTTGCTCCAGCCGGAGAAAATGGTGCCTCGCCTCCGGAGAGCACTTGAGGATCCGGCAAACGAAAAATGGCTTTCTCCTATTAGCGTTTGGGAATTGGTGATCTTGGTCGACAAGAAACGCGTGTCCCTGAACGTGGGCATCGACAAGTGGGTTGCTCAGTCATTTGGCCATAGCCCACTCCGGGAAGCGCCGCTCACAACGGAGGTTGCTCTCGCAACAAGGGAGACGCGCCTGTCCCACCGAGATCCGGCGGACGCATTTCTCGTTGCCACCGCTAAAGTATTCGAGTTGACTCTGGTTACGACCGACGCACAGTTGTTCACTGCAAAAGGAATTTCCGTACTTCGAAATCGTTGAAATCAGCAGGGTCTGGGCCCTAAGCGCTTTGGGTCGCGTGTGGCGGATCAACCCGGTCTTTCAACCACATTCATCGTAGGCAGCAGTATCTTGCTCATCCAATACCCTCAGGTACCGCCGTAGATCCTCTTAGGGCATTCGTGCCGGCTCCGCGGGTTATCAGGTCCTTCTCAACGCTACCCATGATAAACACATACGAGATGGCCCCAAACAACGCCATACCGCCCGCCACAAGCAAGGCGATCACGAAAGAGCCGGTAACATTGACAATGCGGCCGGTGACGATCGGCGCCAATAGCCCGCCGATGTTGCCAAAGAAATTTTGAATGGACGTAAGCGAGCCAACAGCCGCCAGAGGCGCGAGGTCAATCGGGAGCGAGTTTACAGAACCGGTAGCGAGGCGCAGGGAACCCACCGAGAGCGTTAGAAGCGTTACGGCCAGCCAGCTCTGCTCGACGTAGGCCGCGGCGACTACCAGCACCGTCGATGCCGTGAGCCCAACGCCGATGATTCTTTTGCGCGACACCGTCGTCGTCACACCACGTTGAATCAGGTAGTCCCCGAGCCACCCGCCGCCCAATGTCCCCAGTAATCCCGCCCAGAATGGAAGAGCGGAAGCGATGCCCGACTGAAGCAACGTCATTTTCCGTTCCAGGACGAGATAGCCAGGCAGCCAGCTTACGAAGAAGAAATACGCGTACAGGTATCCCATCTGACCGAAAGCAATGCCCCAGGTTGAACGATAACGGAACAATGAAAGCCAGGAAACGCGCTGCCGATTCGTTTCGTTAGTCTGCCTTCCGATCCGTTTGTCGGGGTACAAACCAAACCACGCCACTGTGAGCAGCAGACTGGCGCCGCCGATTGAGTAGAAAACCGCTTGCCAGCCGAGATGAGCCAGGATGAACGCCCCGACCGTCGCGCAGATCGCCAGCCCAACCTGGTTTCCGGCGAACGCAGTCGCGACCGCTCTTGTTCGCTCTTTCCTGCTAAATCCCCGCGAGATCGCGCTCGCACCCGCGGAGAGCAGCATGCTGTGTCCGAAACCAAAGATCATGCGGAGCAGGAACAGAGACGTAGCGGCACTCGCGAGGGGCAGAGCGATTGTGGAGATTCCCCAGACCAGGGAGCCTGCACCCATCACGACCCATGCGCCAAAGCGGTCCACAAGGGGCCCCAAAATCGGCAGGCCTGCCGTGTACGACCAATTCCATCCGGAAAGAATGTAACCCATTGTTTGGGGCGACAGACGGTACAGCGTCATCAAAGTGGGGGCCACAATACTGAGGGCGTATCGAATCATGTAAGCGAATAGCTGGGCCCCGAATAGCAAGCTGACCGTGATGACCTTGTTCCTCCGGTTTTGCGTTGGATCCATCGGCCCTATTCCTTCGACTGCGGGGCAGAAATGGCCATGGAATAATTGGCCCGTCCGATGGCCACCAACCCACCCGCTTCATTGAGCACATCCACATCCACCACGCCCACCGTCTTGCCGCTCCGCCGAATGCGTGCGACCAACGTAAGCGTGTCTTTTCCGGGCCGTAGGTAATCGACCCGAAGATTGATCGTCGGCAGCGGATTGCCGAACATCATGGCGAGAGCATAGTCGCCAACTATATCGATTGCGGCTGCGATCGGTCCGCCGTGCCAATGCCCGGTGCCAGCCAATCGCTCGAACTCCGGCCGCATCTTTAGCCGGATGATAACTTCCTGTTTTTCGGGATCAGCACTCACAACCTCGAGGTCAAGGAAAGCGTTGAAGGGTGAATGCAAGAGTCTCTCTTGAAGCTGCTGGCGGTTTATCGGTCCATCGCTCATGGAGTTACCACCAGCTTTCCGAATACTTCGCGGTTCTCGAGCTGCCGCAACGCTTCCGGTGCGTCCTCCAGCCGAAAAGTCCGATCCACGATCACCTTCAACGCGCCGCTCCGCACGAGATCAAGCACCTTGATCAGATCTTCGCGGTCCCAGCTATTCGATCCCAGAATCTTGAGTTCGAATGTCCAAATAAACCTGATGTCTTCGGGCGGGTTGTAGCCTGCGGTCGCTCCGCAAGTGAGAAGGCGCCCGCCGACGCGCAGGCAACGCAGCGACTTGACCCACGTGTCCCCCCCAGTGTAATTCACCACCACATCGACACCTTGGTTCATGCCGGCCCCGCGCCGCGCCGGCTTGCCATAGAGGGCAGAGACCTCTTGCACAAAGTCCCGCTCAACGTAGTTGACCGTGTAGTCCGCCCCCAACTGCTTCAGCTTCGCTAGTTTCTCGGTGGTTCCGGCACAAGCGATCACCGTGGCCCCGGCGAGCTTGGCGAGCTGGATCGAGCAGACGCCGACGCCGCCGCCGGCCCCGAGAATCAATACCCTCTCGCCTTTCGCCACTCCTCCGATCGTATACATCATTCGTAAGGCGGACCCGTACGCGCACGGCAGCGCTGCTGCATCGACGTAGCTCACGTGGTCTGGAATCCTAATCAGTTGATGCGCCCGCACCCGGCAAAGCTCTGCGAGCCCGCCATGAATGGTTTCGCCCATCAATCCGCCTTCGACGCGATTTCTAGGATCGATCAGTACCCGGTCGCCAGCAGACCAGCCCTCGACACCAGGGCCGACTTCAGCGATGTCTCCCGCACAATCGAGTCCCATGATCGCCGGCAAAGGAACTTTGATCCCTGGCATTCCGCGGCGCGTGAAGACGTCGTGGTAGTTGAGGGAGGTAGCGCGGACTCTAACGAGCACATCGCCTTCGCCGGCCAGCGGTTCAGGGAAGTTGGTTTCCAGGATTGGCGTAGCCGTACTACCCTGTTCCCGCAACACCATCGCTCTCATCGCGTGTATCCCTTGCTGTTCGTTGCTCCGCGAGCTTCATAAGCGCTTTTGTGTCGATCTTGTTGGTCCCCGACAGCGGGAGTTCCTTTAGAAACCAGACCCAGCGTGGGTGCTGATAGGGCGGGGCATTGGCCAGCGCATAATCCCTAATTTCTTGCTCGCCGACTGCTGTACCCGGCTTGAGGATGACGAAAGCGGCCGGCTTCTGTCCCTTGATCTCATCCGCGACCGGCACGACGCAAGCCTGTTGGATCGCCGGATGCCCTTCCAGCATCTTCTCAACCTCGTTGGGGTAGATGTTTTCGCCACCGCACACAAACATGTCGTCCGTACGGCCCAAAAAGAAATAGAAGCCCTGAGCATCACGACTGAAAACGTCACCGGTTATATAGTAGCCGTCTGGCGTCATTACCTTTCTGGTGGCTTCCGGCAGCTTGTGATAGCCGTTCATCA
>QHYQ01000556.1 GCA_003224175.1 Acidobacteriota bacterium | reverse complement strand
ATGCCCGGGCCCGGAACCTCCAGATTGCCACTGTCATCCACCGCCCGACTCCGGATGTTGACTGTCGCGTTGTTATTAAACGTGGTGGTATAACTCCAGTTTTCCCTGCCGACTGCGGGGTGCCACGTTGTTCCCCCATCTACCGAGATCTCAACCCCTCCCACCACACCACCGCCGGAGTCCACCGCAGTGCCGGAAATCGTTACCGAAGAGCCTGGAGCAACTGAGCTTCCCGACGCAGGCGAAGTGATCGTCGATATCGGTGGAGTGGTGTCCGTTGAAGCAAGCGCGGGTACCAGGCCCAGGGCGGTCTGCAGCGTCGAAGGCTGAACTCCCATGTCTGCAAGAATATTTACGGTGGCCTGTTGCATGTTGACATCGGTTGGCGTGCCGGAAAGATCGTGGGTGGCGTCGAGTCCCCAGGACCATTGAATCGTGCCGGCCCCGAAAACCAAGGCTCCACTCGGAGCCCGATACATAGTCAAGTGGTGCGTGGCGGTGCCACTCGGAAAGGAGTAGGTACCTGGCGGGGGCGAGGGATCGAAGGTGAGATAGTTCGAGACTGACTCCGTGGTGGTCGAGAGTCGTATGAGACCTGCTGGCCTGAATCCATTGTCAGCGTCCTCATCCCACTCATAGCCAAGCACTCCGGTAGGCAGCGTGCCGACCTGGCCCGGCCCGAGCGTCGCCATGCTGGTGTTCCGCCAGAATCGCATTTTGCCGTCGGCCTGAGGCACGTAGATCGGGTAGCTTGGAGGGTTTGGAGGTGCGCTCACCCCGGTTTTCGTGCCGGTCAATGCGTTTTCCGGGCGACCCCCGTCAGCGGGTGGGCTGAAACGCCCGTCCTGCCAAATTCCCGTCCAGATGGGAGGATCCGCAGGATCGGTTACCGCATTGTCGAAAGTTTCTTTGTAGCAAACGAGCGTTCGGTAAGGCGTACTCGTGCCATCAATGCTCGGTTCCCAGCGAGTCTTGAAGAAGACTTCGTTGCCGCTAAAGAATGTCAGATTCACACCGGCTGCCCTGGCCGCTTCAACGTTGGCGCGCTGCCCGCCCGACCAGTATTCGTCATGCGCGACCGACATGAAGATCTTGTGCTGAGTGATCAGCGCGCCGTTACGATCCGTATCTACGCCACTGAAATAACTGAGGTCGTAGCCGTTCGCCTCAAGCCAGCGAATCATGGGAATTTCAGAGGTGAAAAGCCACGTGTTCCCATTGGATACGGTGAACGGCCGGTTGTAACTGACTTTGTGATGCACATTTCCCGTATAGAGATCGCTCCCACCGTATTCGTTGTAGGCGTGCCAGGTTTCGTCGGACGTCTGCACCAAGATGTCGGAATGGCTGGAATCATTACGCACCACAAAAATCGAGGGGCTCGCCTCCCCGGTGTCCAGCCGGATGAGTCTGGCAAAATAGATTCCTGAGGTGGCCGTGCTGGGCACCGCCCACGAGGCGGATATGAGCCAGTTGCCGCAATCGGTTAACCCAGTGGAGCTATCCGTGAGACAAGGAGGTTGAATTTGCGGCAGGGACACTGAAGGCGAAACGGAAGTTATGAACCGAGCGCCATTCCCCTGGTAGTAACCCAAGCGATAGATATCGATCCGCCAGGAGATCGCATTCGTGGAGATTTTGAAGGAGATGGTCTGGCCCACGTTCGCGCTGATATCTGTGGTGAAGCCCCGAATATTCGATGAACCTGCTCCTTGGATGTACCACTGACTCGGGGGATTGCCTGCCAGACAATTCTCCGCCTCGATCGGGTTTTTGGGTGCCACACATGTGGCAAATGCCGAAAGGGCTAGGCTTGCGTGCACGAGCATAAGAAACAGAATTCTCATGAAGCCGAGACTCATGCAGACCGACGATTGCGAGAGGCGGCGTCTTGCGTATTGCAGAATCGAAAATATGACAGGGCCCGGGGGATTGAACATCGTGCTACCTCCCGTCCCGAATGTCTGCGTTAGGATGTTCGATCGTAAGGTGAAGACCTGGATAAAACAATCAGGTGAATTGCCGACAGGTGAATACCCTAGCGCGGAAAGGAGGGCTCCTTGATTTCCGGCAAACTTCAAAGAAACCGTAACCTAAGAGATGCTTAGGTGTTCAGCACAGAGCAAATGGATTCCGAGTGCCTGCGAAGACATGGCCAACAAAATGGTGGAGGCGGGGGGGAGTCGGAATACTCAGGCGTATTGAAAACACGTAAGTTGTTGAAATATCGAGCCGCTCAAAAATCGAAAAACGCAGAAATTGCTCTCAACTGGAACGTATTTGGAACGTGAGCTACTTTCGTTTACCCGAACGAATAGGATTAGTGCGTTGCCTTCTAGCTTGCATCGCGATGAAGCTTCACGTTTTTGTGCTCCTCTTCCAACGACACAACTTGAGGGAATGAATGCCCGTCCTTTATAAGTTCAATAAGCCTGCGCTAGAAAACCACTGGAAACGTCCGCAGTTGAAAGTTGCAAAGCACCATTAGTGATACTATGCGTCTGGTCGACGAGGAGACCGACGCTGGGAGGCCGGGATGATTATAGGAGATCGCCTCAAGACACTGCGCGAGAGCAAGAGCCTTTCGCAGGGCGACGTAGAGAAAAGGACGGGGCTTCTACGATGCTGCATTTCGCGCGTTGAGAACGGCCACGCCGTTCCGTCGGTCGAGACGCCCGAAGAGCCGGTACGAGCGTTCGAAGTTCCCCTGTGCCATCTTTATCTATGATGGCGAAGAGCCGCCCACTCTGCCGAATCTTCTGAAGCGAA
Source organism: Acidobacteriota bacterium (assembly GCA_003224175.1). Lineage (GTDB taxonomy): Bacteria > Acidobacteriota > Terriglobia > Acidiferrales > UBA7541 > Palsa-189. Next base: position 295 of record QHYQ01000556.1, on the reverse strand, counting down.
AATCAACGGACGAGATGATCTGGGGTAAATACTCAACGGCGATTGTGATGATTTTACTAATATAGTTATTATCGGCCGTATTGCAGTCTGCGAAAGCCGTTAAAGTTCCCGTTGAAGCTGATCTGGTGATGGACGGGCTCGACGGTTTGAGGGCCAAGTCAGGAGAGCAAAAATCAACAAACGATTGTCACGTCGCGGATTTCTCGGCGCTGCGAGCGGGGCGGCCGTCATGTCGGGTGCCCGTAGCGTCATGGAACTGTCGCCGTTCGGACGCCTCTTTCCTAGTGAGAGAGCG
>QHYQ01000555.1 GCA_003224175.1 Acidobacteriota bacterium | reverse complement strand
GGGGTCGGCTGTTTTTACGCCGTCAACGTCTGTCCAGATGACTGTTTCCTGAGCGCCGAGGGCGGCGCCTAGGATGGTGGCGGAATAGTCGGAGCCGCCGCGACCGAGTGTTGTGGGAACGCGCTCCAAGGTTGCACCGATGAAGCCGGTGACGACGGGTACCACCCCTTTTTTCAAGAGAGGACGCAGGCACTTCTCCGCGCGCTCGCGGGTGGGGTCCATCAGGGGTTCAGCGCGCCCGTGATGTGGGTCGGTGACGATGACGTCTGTGGCGGATACAGGGACGCTGGACACGCCGAGCTCGTTCAGCGCCGCGGCGAGCAAGGGCGTGGAGAGGCGCTCGCCTATGCCGGATATGGCGTCGAGTGCGCGAGGAGTGAGCTCTCTGAGGAGAGCGGTGCCTTGCAGGAGCCGTTCCAATTCGGTGAGCACGTGGGAGAGGTTTTTATCGACTTCAGCAGCTCTGCGGGAATCGCGAACCAACGTGTCGAGGGCTTTGCTGTGTTGGTTTCGAAGCTCTGCGACGAGCTTCGTCGTGAACTCAGCTTCACCGGCTTCCGCGCGATGAGCAGCATCGATCAGCCGGTTGGTTACGCCGCTCATGGCGGAGACCACGACCACGACTGAGCCTTTCGATGCGGCTGATTGGATGATGGCGGCAGTGCGGGCAATGCACGCCGCGTCGCCAACGGACGTGCCGCCGAACTTCATGACGCACAGCCGGGGCATTAGGGGAGCCTCACGCGGGAGGCTTCCGCAAATGCTTTCCATTCGATCGCACGAACTTCAGAGCCGGGCCGTTTGATGCTCATCCTTAATTCCCGTATGGTTTATTTTCCATTCCGCGTTTTGTATTCACCGGCAGCTGACGCCGGCGTAGCGGGTTGCGCGGCCGTCGATTTTACAACCAGAACAACCTCGGCGCACCGAAGTTCGTCTGTGTAGGGATACCAAAGCGGAATCTTTAAGGCATTAGGGAGATCGGTCGGTCAGTTTCCGCTAATCCCGTGTATAAGGTCGTCGGCATTGTCAAGAGACACTCTGAGCTTTGCGAGTCGGGAGCGGAGTCAAGGGCGCTCCGCGAAGCGGGCGTTTATCGTCAGACCCTTGACGCCGCGGACGGCTCGCCACCATTCCGTGCAGACGAAGCGGAGCTTCGTCCTATTCAGGATTCCGTTTCCACTCTCGACCAAGGCTCGCTCCTTTGAAATCCCTCGGGGAAGTTAACTAACTCCACCAACCAGGTATCCGATCTTGGACTTCAGACCATGATTTTTTCTCCGAACTCCCCTTTCTGCTGCCAGGGGAGGCAGGGCGCCCAATCATTTTGGCGATAGACTTTCGTCCACCACAGGATTTGCCGGGCTACCCTGCATGCGAGCGGCGGTGTTCGGCTGAGCTGCTTCACGCAGCTTCCAGTACAGCCGCACCGCCAACTTTCGTGCCATGGCCACTTTGGCCACCCCACTATGGCCGCGACGGAACTTCAATCGCTGATAGTCCCGCCGCAATTCCGGGTCAAATTTCGAGGCGGCCTGGCCGGCCTCCACCAGGTAGGTGACGCAGCATGGAGTTGCCTTGCTTGCTGATGGAACCCAACCGTTGCCGGCCGCCGCTACTTTCTTCACTGGGATTCAGACCCAGGTAACTCGCCACTTGCTTGCTTCTCTGGAAACGGACCACCGGCCCAATCGTCAACACAAACGCCAATGCCGTCACGGGCCCCACTCCTGGCTCCTTCATTAACTGCACCGCTTCCGGACGACGTTGCACTTCCTGCATCACCGCCCGGTCCAGTTCCGCGATCCAAGGGTTGAGCTGATCGAGCAGTTGCAGCAGTTCGTGCCGGCGACGGCTCGCCCAGCGATCCAGCACCAACGCTTCCAGCTCTATGCGTCCCACCTTGCCCCACAGCTTCTGTTTCCGGCACAGGCCCTGACCGATGGCTAGAGCCTGCAGCTGGTTCATCACCGAGGTCCGCATGCGAACCAGCTTATGTCGATGCCGCACCAATTGCCGGACATCTCGCTCGGCCGGAGACGGAATCCAGATGCGAGGGAATCGGTGGTCAGAAGCAAATCGAGGATGTGCAGGGCATCCCGCCAGTCGGTCTTCTGCTTTCGTACCCTCATCGCGCGGATCTCCGCCGCATCTCCCACCCAAAGCTCGTGGTGATATTCCCGGAGTACTTTCTCGAACCACTGCGCACTCACGGTGGCTTCTATGCCCACCCGAGCGGGTTCGCAAAGTGATGCGTAAAAACTCCGCGCCTCACCCGTCTCATGTCTCGAAGGGAGCCGAGCGACAATGGGGATACTGCACACAGGATAGATATGCGTTCTTGGGAGAAGTTGACTGCACCTTTCGGAACGGCAGGTTAGTTTCCTTCGAAGTATCCCGCGGAATTACCACCTGAGATTATCAGGTACTAAGTCGCCTCCCTGCATTCGGCCTATAATTGCGATTCACATGAGCGAAACATTCGAAGAAATCATAGCTAAACTCTGGACAACCCCTGAACGTGCGGAATGGATTCCGAAAACCGACACCGTCGCACTCAGCGATGTTCAGAGGTGGATGGCCAGCAACGACATTGAGATTCTGGGCTTCACGTACAGCCTTATCAGCAACGTACGCTTCCGCGTTGAGCCGCCTATTTCCCTGAGCGAGTACGTTGAATTCATAAAGCGGTACTACGAGAGATGCTTGCGAGAGAATCCTGACGGCGAGTGGTCGGATTCGAATTACTCGGCAGGTGTGGATTTGGTGAACCTTTTTGCGGCTCTCTGGAGAGACTCCTCAGTTCCTCGTGCTGTGTTGGCCGACTTGAAAAATTGGCTTGGACAGCTCTACAAAAGGGGCGACTCTGAACTTCGTACCTGCATCGTACACGCGGCGCTGGAGCATATGTTTGAACAGAAAGAAATACGCGAGTTCTTCTCTGATTGGGCGAAAGACCAAGTACTTGCCGTCGCACACGAAGAAGCTTCCGAATGGTACAAGGGCGGTGGGACAAGTCCACTCGGAAAACCGCCATCTGGTCCGAAATAGGAGTAGGTC
>QHYQ01000554.1 GCA_003224175.1 Acidobacteriota bacterium | reverse complement strand
GATTCCCTTGCTCTTGGTGCGGGCTCGGTGCCGTGCTACTGTTCGTCATGGCGTATCCTCCTGTGGCCGAGACCTCCAGCGAAGAGATCCCGGTTTTGTTTTCAACGACTTCTCAGGAGCATACGCCTTTCACTTTTCTACAGGAATCGGGACAGAACCAGAACAAGATCAACAACACCGGTTTTTCCTACGATGCGGCAGGCAACCTGACTGGCGACGGCAGCTTCAGCTACACCTGGGACGCAGAGAGCCGGATGAAGAGCGCCGCCGGAGTGAATTACACCTACGACGGCGACGACCGCCGCGTGCAGAAGTCGAACGGCAAGTTCTACTGGTACGGTGCGGGCAGCGACCCCATCACCGAGACGGATGCGGCGGGGAACGACCCCATTGACTACATCTTCTTTGGGGGGAAGCGCATTGCGCGACGGGATGCGTCCGGAAATGTGACCTACTACTTTGCTGACCATCTCGGGACGGCGCGGGTGGTGACGAACGCCACGGGTACGATCCTGGACGACTCTGATTTCTATCCCTTTGGCGGCGAGCACGTGGTGGTCTCGTCCAGCGGCAACAACTACAAATTCACCGGCAAGGAGCGCGACACCGAGACTCAGTTGGACGACTTCGATGCCCGCTATTACTCTCCGCAATTTGGCCGCTTCCACTCCCCCGACTGGTCCGCGATCCCGGCCCCTGTCCCCTACGCCGACCTCGGCAATCCGCAAACCCTCAACCTCTATGCCTACGTGAAAAACAACCCTCTCAACTTGACCGATCCCACGGGCCACTTAGGCGTCGGACAGGTCGGCTCCAGCGAAGGCATGGCCATTGACCCGCGCATGAGATCACCCGGAGGAAACGCGTATGGTTGCATGGAAGATGGGAGCTGCGAGAGCGGTGACTTCTCCGCAGTTAACAACGATTCCGCAACTCAATTAACGCTGGAGCAAGTTGTCCAGATAATTCAGCAAGCTCAAAACAGTTCTACTGACGCGGTGACCGCTGCCATCGGCATTTTCAACAATCTAGGAAACAATGTCACTGTAAGTGGTGACGTTCTACGGCAAGCCCTCACGCAGACGGGAGTAACCTTGCCAGGGTCGATCGCACCCGTGATACAAAATGCTCAGAGCGTTTCGAAGTCCGGTAGCGCGGTCACCATCCAGAACAGGGGGGAAGTGAAGTTTAAGGTGGGAGAGAAGAAGGTAATAGAGCGCGGCAAGGAAGTGGTGAAGGACAAAGGTCGCGAAATGAAAGTGGGACAGACGGTCCGATTCAATGTGGAGGTCGGGAAAGGCACGGCGGCCCTCACCCATATGTCCGGGCTTGCCGTCAAGGCGCTCCTTACATGGCACGATTTCAATGCAATCAGCTATGTCAGCACCGGTCCGGGGCAAGGCAATCTGACAATTGACGCGGCTGGACTGCCTAACCAACATCTAACTTGTGGGTCGGACGGATGTAAATGATCAGAATTGCATGGGGTCCAGCCCGCACTCTCTTGGTTTGTTCGCTCGGCCTGTTCACACTCACCAGTTGTGAACCAACAGGCAAGGCGGTCCGGATATTCAAAGGGCCGGTTGGTGAACTTGGCCCGTTGTGTTCACCTGACGGACATTGGCTCGCGTTTGAATACTTTACACCCCTGGGGGTCCCCGACACGGAGATATGGATTATGCCAGCCAATGGCAAATCTTCTGATGCCAGGCCGGTGCTCAATGGCAAGAGCATGGAGTACGGCGAGATTGCTTGGTCCACCGACTCCAAGTGGATCAGCTTCGTGGGTAGCCCCAGCATAGAATCGGGCGTCATGAGTGACCAGGTATTCAAAGTCAATGTGGCGACGAAGCAGGTCGTTCAGTTGACCGATTTTCCCAAGTTTACTTCTCTGGGAGCTGGAACAAGCTGGTCCAGGGACGGCCGCATTGCTTTCGAGATGAACGGCGACATCTACGTGGTGCCGGATTCCGGAGGTGCTACAACCAAGCTGGTGGACGTGAGGAACAAGCTCCCCGACGTTGCCCCCTATTTCCCTGCGTGGTCGCCGGATGGGACACATCTTGCTTTTGTGGGACGTCAGCCGGGGACGCTAGGGACGAAACAAGATCTCTACGTCACTGACATCGCCACCGGAAAGTTTACAAAAGCCTTCGAGGATGTTGGAGACGACGGCCCTTCGTGGTTCGACGACGCACACCTAGTTGTTTCGCACCAAGATGCCAAGCTCAAGTATTCCATTTGGCTTGTTCCAATCTCGGGGGGACCCGCCGCCGTGCGTTTGACACATGGATTTTACGACGGCACTCCGTCAACCGATCCCGCAAAGACGTATCTGTTTTTTTCGCGGTGCGAAGATATTTCCAAGCTTAGCCTGAGCTCACCGGCTGGAGGTTTCCACCTCTGGAAGCTCCGGCTAACGACCTTGAACCGGGCAGCTTCAGCTATACCTGGGATGCCGAGAGCGAATTGAAAACCGCTGGCGGGGTCACGTACACCTACGATGGCGATGGCCGCCGCGTCCAGAAATCCAACGGCAAGCTCTACTGGTACGGGGCCGGTGGCGAAATCCTGGACGAAAGCGACGCCTCCGGGAACATCACGGATGAATTCGTCTTCTTCGGCGGCAAATGAATCGCTCGCCGCAACATTTCATCCGGCAACATCTACTAGTACCTCGCCGACCATCTCGGCACTTCGCGCATGATAGTCCAGTCGGGTCAAACGACGGCCTGCCACGACGCCGACTACGATCCCTTCGGCGGCGAACACATCGTCACCAACACCTGTCCGCAGAACTACAAATTCACCGGCAAGGAGCGCGACGCCGAATCGGGGCTAGATGAGTTCGGTGCGCGGTACTACTCCTCAGCGCAAGGGCGCTTTGCAAGTCCTGATTGGTCGGCGTCACCGTCTCCGGTGCCCTACGCGGATTTGGCCAATCCCCAGACGCTCAACCTCTACACTTATGTCCAGAACAACCCGCTGACCTACACCGACCCCACCGGCCACATGATGACCTCCTCCACCCGCGAAGACATGTGGACGCAAATCATGGTGAAGATGGGCGGGAATCCCGTAACTCAGTAGCCGCAAAATCAGCCGCTCACATCAGTGACTGTTCTTGGCAACACGGTGGGAATCACGTACGGCGCAAAGGTCTCCGCCGCCGACCAACTTACAGCTAGCAACGCCATTGCTGCTGCGGCTGGCCTGATCAACAAGAATGCCAGTTCACTCACAGCAGACGAAAAGAAAGCGATTGGGCAGATTTCGTCGTTCTCGGTGGTCGGACCCAAGACTGGACTCGGCGCGACCGGCAAGGGTTCGATGACTGTCTCCATCGGCTACATCAAGGCAACTTCATCCGCTTGGATAGGCTCCCTATTTGGACATGAGGGCCAGCACTACCTGAATGCCGGAAAGTATTCCGGAGCGAATCTATGGAGAGACGAGCAGTCTGCCGGTGGAACGCAGCTCGGCATCGGGAATAAACTAGGTTTCACGAAAAACGAACGACAATCTCTAGAACTCTGGATTGATGACAAAAACCGTACCAACATGCAGCAACACATGGACAAACCATACATTTATCCATAAAAGGGAGCCACCATGCTTGTATTCTCAAGGTTTTTCCGAATTTACCTGTTAGCTGTTTCCGCGATTTTCTTGTTCCAAATAGGTGGCAAAATGGCCCTATCCCAAGGTTCACAACAGGCAGAAACTTCTAGCGTCGGTCAGCCTATAAGCGTGGTCATCTGGACGGACCATGCGAAATATTCGCTGCGGGACTCTGTGAAGCTGAATGCCTCGCTCCAAAACACCGGCGACGCGCCGGTATACGTCGACCGAAGGATGTTCTGGACCGGGCTGGGTGGCGGCCTGAAACTGGAGATAAGCGATGAACAGGGGAAACGTGTTCCCGCACGCGTACTCAGTGATGCTACAATGCCTCCGCCGAAAGAAGGGGACACGTCGGTCCTCATTCGACTTGACGAAGGGTTCTTCTACGGGACCTCGGTGAATCTCCTGGTCAAGGATTTCCTCCCTAAGCCTGGGAGGTACTCAATCCGCGTCATATACAAGAGTTGGCTTCGCAAGGAATTCGTTGC
>QHYQ01000553.1 GCA_003224175.1 Acidobacteriota bacterium | reverse complement strand
CGCCATAACACGGGATCACTGCCCCGCAGACTACGAAACGGGGCCCAGGACTGAAGAGAGAAGGGCCTGCACAATTTTTGCAGGCCCTTGCTTTAACGGCGACCTTCGGGCAAAACTCGGCTCTCCAAAAACACGGGCCTTGCATATTTGCAGCGGTTTTCTGGTTGCGGGGGAAGGATTCGAACCTTCGACCTTCGGGTTATGAGGCCGTTTTTTGAGCCTAAGATCGATTATGAATCAACCACTTACAGCGCTTGCTTCGTCCAAGTCAAGATGGCCGTATCCAACGCCTATATCGCGGGCCGCAACGCGTTCCCACCTGTTGCGAGGCCGCCGATTTCGACCACCCCGCCGGTGAACGCGAAGTACGTAACGGCCGTTGCATACGACCAGACCAGTGCGACTGCGGTGTCGGTTGTGCTAGTACTCGGCAACACCGGCAATACGAATATAGACGGTAAGTTCCTCGGGGCCTTCGGCGTGGGACAGATCGACGGCACAGTGCGCGGGATATGCGGCACAGCTTGCTCAGCTGCATCTACGGCTGCTTGTGCAGTGACCGCGCTGTATCAGTATCTGCCTGCTTATTGCCGGCATTAGCAGAGGCACGCCATTGTTGCCGTCGACAGTCTCGTGGGGTAGGTTTCTTCATGCCGTGGAACGACGAATCCTGGCGGCTGTGTTTGTATTCGCTGGAAGCGTTTCCCTCGCAAGCGCCCGGACTTACGCCGAAAAGATTGAGGGGATCCCTTATCCGACTGATCAGGCCGATTGGCGGAAGAAATGCGGATGGCTTCGCCGGGAGATCGCGCGGCAGCAAAACATCGCATCGTCCGGGACGACGCAGCCGGGGACGTTCTCCTACGAGACCCAGGCAATCGCTCGAAACAACGTTGCCACGCTCGACTCACGCATGAGTGACTTTCACTGCAATACCGGGTACATCACCTCGGCGCCACCTCCGCCAGCCAAGTCCAACATCGAGAGGTGCATCGAAGCATGCAAAGCAAACACGCATCGAACGCCCGAAAAGTGCCTTGACGCATGCAATCATCGTTAAGGACGCGAGGACATACCTGATCGCTTGATTCTGGCCAAAGAAGCCCCGGATCAATTTCAAAGGTTCGTTCTTCACCGCAGCATCCCCTTCAACCGTTTCACCCGCGCCGAAGTCAGATCGATTTCGTGCTTCGGCGTCTTGATCCCTTGAAGATCGAGGATGGCTCCTCGACGCGCACAACACTATGGGTGACAGCGCGCGCGAAATGGCGCGCGCCATCGTCCACTCAGATGATTAGCGGAGCGATTTGAAGGTTGCGCGCATTTCGGAGACGAAGATCGCCGCCTGCTCCCAGGCGGCGAAGTGGGTGCCTTTGGAAAATTTGTTGTAGTGGATGAGCTTCACATACGCCTTCTCTGCCCAGCTCTTCGGCGCTTGATAAATCTCTTCCGCAAACGCGCTCACGCCGACCGGAAGCTTGACGCCTCTCGCGTCGAAGAAGCCGCCTGCCGGCAAATTATGCGCCGTGTCCCAGTAGAGGCGCGCCGAAGAGATCGCGGTATTCGTCAACCAATAGAGCGTGATGTTGTCGAGCACGTCATCGCGGCTCAGCCCTTCAGGCTTGCCGTCGAAAACGCGGACGATCATCTGGTAGCTGCGAATGTCGTGATCGAGTATCCAGCCCGCAAGACCAACCGGCGAATCGACGATTCCGTAAAGCGTCTGCGGACGAAGCGCCATCTCGTTGGCGTAGCCCAGCCCATTCTTATAGAAGTCATCGAGCTGATCCCACGCGTGCTTTTCCTCCGGCGAAAGGCCGGCGGGCGGCGCGCCGCCCGCGGAAAGCGCCTTCGAAACATCGGGCGGAACCGTGGCCGCCATGTTGGTGTGAATGCCGAGCAATCCCGGCGGCTGCTGCAAGGCCATCACCTCCGAAATGGCATTGCCCCAATCGCCACCCTGCGCCACGTATTTCGTGTAGCCGAGGCGTTGCATGAGCGTCGCCCACGCTTTCGCAATGCTAACGGGGTTCCATCCAGGCGCCGTAGGTTTGCCCGAGAAGCCGTAGCCCGGCAGAGACGGAATCACGAGATGGAAGGCATCGGCTGCGGTCCCGCCGTGCGCCGTCGGGTTCGTCAGCGGATCGATGATCTTCATCTGCTCGATGATCGAGCCAGGCCAGCCATGCGTGACAATCATCGGCAACGCATTTTCATGCTTGGAGCGAACGTGAATGAAATGAATGTCGAGCCCATCGATTTCGGTGATGAAGTTCGGCACGGCGTTGATCTTCGCCTCGCACTTCCGCCAATCATGCTCACTCGCCCAGTACCGCGCGAGCTTTTGCATGGTTGCGAGCTGGACGCCTTGCGATGCATCCGTGACCTGTTCGCGATCGGGCCACTTTGTTGCGCTGATGCGCTTGCGCAAGTCGGTGAGGTCCGCCTGCGGTGCCTGAAAGTGGAACGGACGGATAGCGGCGTTGTCGGCCATGGTTTTCTCCTTCGGGGCTGATTCAGTCTGCGCAGCGGGCAGTGCGGGTACTGGCAGGAGCGACGCCATGATGCTTGCGGCGCCGAGCTTGAGGCCTTGGCGGCGGCTTATCTGCGCGTGCCGCTCATCGAGTGGGCTATCTGCTTTCTCTTTCATTTTGAATGTTTCCATCTTCCTCTGCGATCGGCGCGCAGGATCAAGGGGCGTCGATCAATAGCCATCGACGTCGACCACGGCTTGGGCAAAAGCCT
>QHYQ01000552.1 GCA_003224175.1 Acidobacteriota bacterium | reverse complement strand
GAGCCAAAAAGCCGTGCTTTTTGAGCAGGCTCGCGGCCTGTTCCCGGCTTACCAACTGCGCGCTCGAAGCCACCCTTTCGAGGGCGGTAAGCAAAGCGGCGTCCAGTACTGCACAGACTTGCGTGTTCAACAGGCAACCCTGGAGAGTCGTCGTAAGAACGTGTTGAGCGTGAGTCTTGGCAACCCTTTCGGCGGTGAGCGCAGCAAGTTTCTCGATGTTCGGCGATGCTTGCGCGCCAAGGGGCAGAGAAGGCGTAGCTACAGCAAGACCAGCGGCCAATAAGACGAAGCCACGATGAAGCATTGATTTTGTACCTCAGCAGCGACGCTCGCCTGTTCCGATAAAGGTCTCCCGAGCGAGTCAAGACGATATGCTACTTCAGTCCACGCGAATCGAGACGTCAACAGTCAGTCGTGTGCGATCCGGCCGCACTTCCGTGTGGATGTTCGCCATGCGTCCAGAAGCGCCTGCCAGGATGGGCTTTTTCAGAAAATCTGTCAGATAGGATGCGTCGTACACGTCTGAAGTCTTAAGACGCCACCTTGCTTGCAACTCTCTTGCAGCCGTAGGCGGCATCCCAGAAAGCATTAGAGTCCCCATTCGATATTGTGGGCCTTCGGTGATTGGAGCTCGGAAACTCACTCGTCGGTTTGCGTTGTCGTATACGGGCTCCGGGTTCAGCTTGGCCTCCAAGTAGCCCTTCTTTCCGTAGGCCTTACTGATTGCTTCCCAACCTAAGTCAATCTTCTTTCCGTCTGCGAGCGAGCCGCGTTCCATCCCAAACGCCTCATCGAGGTCTGCCGGCGCAAGCACGCGATTACCACTCCATTCTACCCGCTCCCAATCGTAGGCCATGCCTTCCGTCACAGGATATGTAACTTGGATTTCAAACTCGTTGGTACCGTTCGCGTGTTTCAACACTTGCGCCGAAGCATTGCCTATTTGCACGCGCAAATATCCACGCTCCCGGTATAAAGGAACAAAGGCGGCCGCAGCATATGCGCGGCAAGCCACAATGGAGAAGCTCCGTCCTACGAGTTGCAGCGCTTCATGATGCAACACGGCCTCCTCCATTCCGTTTGCTCCCTGAAATTGAACGCTCTGGATCTTGAGGCTTGGGCCGGTGGCGGTAAAAAGATGCTCCCAGTCTGGGCTGCCCAGTTTGCCGTATTGCGTATGTTCGACCTGAGCGGTGATTCCGTGGCTCTGCAGGAGGCGTTGGAGAGATACAACAATCTCATTCAATAAATCACCGGATTCAGGAGCAAGCACGTCATAGAGCGGCACTTCTTTTCGGAGATGGTCTTCCAGTTCCTGGGCACTGAACCATACAAAGTTGTCGAACGCACAGCGGTGGAATTTGGGAGCCTCCTTCACGGTGAATTCCACCGCCATCTGTCCGCCTTCGGGGTGGTAGCGAAACTGCACTTCCTCGAAGGCGCCACTTCGGCCAAGTCGGTCTGCCGCTGCGTTCAAAGCATTCGGACCGAAGACCTGCCCAGCTTGGAGGCCGGTCGCAGCAACGACTTGCGCTTCGCTATAGCGTTTCTGCCCAGTCGCATGGATAGCGGCCAATTTAAGGGCTGAGGTTTGCGCTTGCGGCGTAGCGCTTGCTAACAGGAGACAGGGGAGAATCACCGAGGTTCCGAAAGACAGGACCCGTGAGGACAGGCATGCCAGGCGCATGCTCGGGATTATACGACCCTGGGTATTTATTCGAGAAGGGCACTCAAGAGTATTCGTTAGAGATCGAGGCAATGCACGTCTTCCTGATCCCAGGGAAACAGTATTCACTCATTGTAGACTGATTGCGCCTGGCGCGATGCGAAAACCGTATGCCAAAATGATGTGGTTTCGGCACTCCGCGAGTCCGACTTGCGAGGTCTGAGAATCAATGGGTTAAAGAAGCGCGGCAGGACGGGGCTTTTTACACACTTGGATCTGCCGTCGTCGCTCGCAGTTCACTTCTCGTCAGTCTGCGCATTCGTGGAGGGTCCGGTCGCGGAGGCAGCACTTTTCGGCAACTCGGAGAAAAGGGCAGGCAAGGTTGACGCCAAGCTTTGAACTTTGCTTCGATAGCCGAGCAAAAACCGTATCCGTCCGGCGAACACCGCCCTGGGCCGTCCGGACTGAATTGGGGGGTCGTGTTCCGTGCACGTCGTGCGATTTCACAGCCGGAATTAACGGGGTATTCGTTTTATTTCGGCAGGTTTGATCAACGATGGCCTCGGCGGACTTCTCTCGCCAACTTTGCATAACTGAGCTGACATCTCGTGTGATAATTTCTAGGCATGGCGCGGCAGACTAGCTTCCGGCTTGCCCTTGGCTTAATTTTTGTCGTCTCTTTGTTATTCCTTCCCGTAATTGCATGCTGTCAGTCGCGTGACCCCGTGTTGACTCGACTCGGTGAGGCGTACCTGGATTCGCTCGCATCGCGCGCGGCGCAAGAGATTCGAAAAGCAAATCTCCAGGAGAGAGAGCCCAAAGTTCTTGTCATTGATTTCTTTCGCAGTTCACCAGGAAATTCGTCGCGACTGGGCACATTGCTTGCCGATCGCTTCTCCGAATGGCTCACTGCTTACTCCGCGGGATTGAATATTCTAGATCGCAAAATTCTTAAAGACTACCTGACAACAAATTGGACGACACTCGAAGATCTTCGGTCCCGCGATGTCTGTTTGTGGATCGGACGTCAAATGGGAGCCACAGGGGTCATTCTGGGAACTCTACATGAGGAGAATGGCCAGATCAATCTCACAGTCCATCTCGAAGGATTTGGTCCTGTCGCGAAAAAGGCAGATATCTTCCAGGCGACGGATGAGACGGCTCGTTTTCCGGCGACCGAAGAGATGCACGCCATGCTCTTCGAGCGGGGTCCCAACTATGCCCGCAAAGCCGATGATATCCCAGAGGAACCAGGAGTATTCAAGAGTGGTTTGGGAGCCGGATGGCCTATGTGCACCAGTTGTGCGAGCCCAAGCTACTCAGACGCAGCCCGCGCCGCTAAATTCCAAGGAACTGTGGTCTTATCAATCGTCGTGACCACCGAAGGAAAAGCCGCCTCTATCTATGTGTTGAAGGGTGCACCATTTGGCCTGACGACGAAAAC
>QHYQ01000551.1 GCA_003224175.1 Acidobacteriota bacterium | reverse complement strand
GCCAACTGGTCCGAGCAGGCAGGAGGTTTTACCCTCGTCAGTGTCATAGTATCGGCCAGACACAAGTAACACCTGCCGGGAGCCGGGTTCAATGTTGATTTTCTGCGGTTGCTCGATGAAATATTGGTCAGAGCTTCCCGAGTTGCTCAGCGTTATTCCCGAACGTCCCACTTTGCCTCGGGGCGGCTGCACTACTACATAATTAATAGGGAAGCGCCCTTTTTTCCAGTTCGGGTTCTGGGAACCGCACCGCCACCACTGCGCCTGGTAAGGATCGCCATTACCGTCGAAATCTACGGCGATGCTCTCAAGCTTATGACAACCCTTCAAGATCGCCCTGGCAGGCACACCGTGGCGTGGCGTCAACTCGTAATCGTTAGCTCCCGACCTCAGGTTCGCGCTGAAGGCCAGAACAAAAATGGCAACTAAAACAGTCCCAGGACCCCGCCGCATAGCGGCGGCAGAATATTCAAATGACCCTCTCTAGTCAACCCCAGATTAATTGCGCTACGGAAGCAGCCGGTACCCGAGTATACTCCTCCGCTTCATAGCACTCGCTTCCGTATCGGCGGAGGCAGCGCCTGTGTTGCTTGCAAAATTCTTTTGGCCGAGCGGGAAGCCTATGTGACCGTGGGAAAGGTGCCTTCTGGCCTTCCAAGGTGATTCTCGGCGCATGTTTTCTCTGCGGCCCTCAAAAGTTCCGGCCAAAGTTGACGGAATTCTGATAAGTTGGCCGTAGGCTGTCGAATTAGTCGTTTCGTAAACGAGCGGTACCATGCGGCACCACTGCGTCGAAGAAAGCGAGTTGGAATTCCAGCGTGGGCAATGGGCGAAACAAAACGGGACTATTTGCCTGGTCAGAGCCGCAACTTGCTCCGAACGATCTCTCCCTCGAGCCTTCGCCCCTAGAGCCTTCGATTGTCCAAGAGATCGTCGAGACAACCTCACGATCGGCCGGCTATGCCGCTCTCATCGGCACCTTCGCTGCGGGCGCATTCCTTGTTCATCTGTTAACTGCCAATCGCTATGGCTACTTTCGTGACGAGTTGTATTATGCCGCGTGCGGACAACATCTGGCTTGGGGCTACGTCGATCACGCTCCGCTGATCGCGGTAATCTGCTGGTTCGCGCGGCGGCTGCTAGGCGATTCCCTTTACGCCCTGCGTCTTTTCCCGGCTTTATCGGCTGCAGCCAAGGTGTTGTTGGCTGCGTGGATGGTCAACGAATTCGGAGGGCGGCGCTTTGCGCATCTGCTCGCCGCCGTGGTTGTCCTTTTCTGTCCGATTTACCTAACCATGGACAGCTTTCTCTCGATGAATTCTTTTGAGCCGCTTTTTTGGATGGGCTGCGTGGCCGTCGCGATCCGCATCGCCAATGGCGGCTCGCGTCGCCTCTGGCTGCTCTTTGGGGCCATTGCCGGTATCGGAATTCTGAATAAGCATTCCACATTATTCTTTGGTCTCGCTTTTGTTCTCGCCCTGCTGATCACGTCCGGCACACGCTACCTGCGGAATCCCTGGATTTGGCTCGGAGCGCTGATTGCCTTTCTGATTTTTCTTCCGAACCTGTTGTGGGAAATCGCGCACCAGTTTCCAACCATCGAAGTCCTGCACAATGCGGCTCGGTTTAAGAATGCGCCGGTTTCGTGGTACGGCTTCGTCGCGGAACAGGCGCTCCTCGTCCATCCTTTAGCGTTTCCTGTGGTTCTGGCAGGTCTATGGTTCTTTTTCACCAGCAAGGAAGGCCGCGCCTACCGCTTTCTCGGATGGACTTATGTTTTGGTCCTGGTGCAGATGTTGATTTTGAAGGGCCGCATCTATTACGTTGCGCCGATCTACCCCGTGCTGTTTGCTGGAGGCGCGGTGTGGATTGAGAATCTTATCGAGCGGCGCAACTGGGAATGGGCGCGGCAGGCCATTGTGATCCCGCTGGCCGTCGGCGGAATCGTTGCCGCCCCGCTGGCCCTGCCAATCCTTCCTGTAGGGGCGGCTGCTGCGTATTCCAATTTCTGGGACATTCACAAAGTGCGCGTGGAAAACTACGATTCAGGCCGGTTGCCGCAATTTTTCGCCGACATGTTTGGCTGGCCCCATCAAGTGAAAGTCGTGGCCTCGGTTTACCGCGGCCTGCCCGCTGAAGATCGCGCTCATTGCTCCATTCTCGCTGCGAATTATGGTGAAGCCGGGGCCATCGATTACTTCGGCCCGTCTTATGGTCTGCCACGGGCCATCAGCCCTCATAATAACTATTACTTGTGGGGCTCGGGAGATTCCGCGGACGATGTTGTGATCGCCGTGGGAATGGACCTCCACAAACTCGGTCTCCTCTTCGGAGATGTTCAGAAGGCGGCGACGATTGAGGATCCTGATGCTGTTCCCGATGAAAATAATCTGCCCGTATACATCTGCCGCAATCCGCGCATACCGCTGTCGCAAGCCTGGCCCTGGCTAAAGTTCTTCGGCTAGATCCTCCAAGATCCAATAGGTGGCAGTCAATCTGCGGGACAATTCGCAGGAGCCGAGACGTGTACCGGCACGATTATTTCTTCAGTCCTGCGGTCCAGTTGACGACGACGGTGATGGTCGCCGGCGCTGCCCCGGCTTGCTGCGGGGCTGAACTGATCAGGAATTTCTGGCCGTCAGCGGATACGTCGTACGAGTAACCAAGCCCAGTCATCGCGTGCGTCCCAAAAAGCGGCTTAGCGGCACCAACCTCGAAGGCGCCGCCCTTACCTTTCGCTGCGGCCACCATCAGCTTGTTATCGAGAGCGAGATAAAGGATCTCGGTGCCGTCGCGTCCCCACCGGGGTTGAATACCTCCGCCCGTCGAGATTTGCCATTTCCCGCCGGGCCCAGGAAAGGGAGCAACGTATACCTCGTATTTGCCAGACTCGTCTGACTGGTATGCGACCCACCGGCCGTCGGGAGAGAATTGACCGGAGGCTTCGTTGAATCGTGTTTGCAGAAATGGAACCGGCTTGCGATCTCCGGAAAGCGGCAAGACAAACAAATCGTTGCCTGTAGTCGTACCGGTGCTGACATAAAGGATAAACCGGCCGTCCGGAGACCAGCTTGCGGGATATTTGTTAACATTGTCCTCGAGCAGCACTTCCTCCGTCCCGGCGCCGCTGGAGCGTCGTCTACAGCCAGGGCCATCTGTTGTTTCTACGAGAGACCACGCTCATGGCACAGCCATTTGA
>QHYQ01000550.1 GCA_003224175.1 Acidobacteriota bacterium | reverse complement strand
CGCATCGTCGCGACTGCGCGTGAACCACGCAAATGACCACGCACCTCGTTGCATTTGCGGAAGGTTTGGTCATGGGAACCGTGACGCAGTCGAAGGGCGGGCGACTCACCTTTCTCTATTCCGACCAATGGCTTGCGTCATCCGGTGCGTATCCCCTGTCCGTTTCAATCCCCTTGGCACCTGGTCAACAGGGACAGCGAAAAATCGAACCGTTCCTATGGGGATTACTCCCCGACAACGAAATTGTACTTGGCCAATGGGCCCGTAAGTTCCATGTTTCGCCCAGAAACGTTTTCGGACTCATTGCAAACGTAGGCGAAGATTGCGCGGGCGCGGTACAGTTCGTGCAGCCGGAACGGCTCGACGCCGTTCGATTAGGAGCGCGGCCCGAAGTCCAGTGGCTAGATGAGGCTGGCGTCGCCGACCGGCTGCGCGCCTTGCGTCAAGATCAATCTGCCTGGCGTATGGCCGGTGACACAGGGCAGTTCAGCCTGGGCGGTGCTCAACCGAAAACTGCGCTCCTATTGGAGAATGACCGATGGGGAGTTCCTTCGGGCCGCCTGCCTACTACACACATCCTCAAACCTCCAACGGGCGAATTCGACGGACACGCCGAGAACGAACACTTCTGTCTGGAATTGGCGCGTTCTTTCAACCTACCAGTGGCAAATTCGGAAATTCGCCGATTTGAAGACCAAATCGCGATTGTAATCGAACGGTACGACCGCGTTAAAACTGGCGGCACGATTCATAGAGTCCATCAAGAGGACGTTAGTCAGGCAATGGGCTTGCCCCCAACAAAAAAGTACCAAAGTGATGGTGGTCCCGGCGTCCGTGAAATCGCAGAACTTCTGACCACTTTTTCGACCGCGCCCGTCGAAGACATAAAAACCTTTGTCGGTGCCATCGCCTTTAACTGGCTTGTGGCGGGCACCGATGCCCACGCAAAAAACTATGCCCTGCTTCTGGGTTCGGAATCACGAATCCGCCTCGCTCCACTATACGATCTCGCAAGCGCTCTACCGTATCCCGGCATGCATCCCATCGGATTGAAACTCGCGATGAAAATCGGAGGAGAGTATGGCTTGCGGAACATCGCCGCGAGGCAGTGGAGAAAGCTTGCTGTTGAAGCGCATCAAAACCCAGAGGAAGTTCTCGCTAATCTTCGCGCGACTGCCGAAGCCATGCCCGACCGTGTCTTAACTGTGCAACAACGTGTCGAGCGTGAGGGGCTTACTCACGAGATCTTGGGCCGGCTTTCGGACAGACTCATCGCCAGAGCCAAAGAATGTCAACACCTACTCAGATAGCACGAAGAATCTCAGTCCATTCGCCGACTTGGCCCGCCCCTCAAATCAGCCTCAGAACCTGCTCTGTATAGATCGAGGGGCTGCCATCCGGTGATCGAGGAAATGGAGATATCGCGCGTGGGGCGGCGCAGGTCGTGGACTGGGGCAAACTGCTCGGCGGCCGCGGCCGTTACTCAGGATGTTCATACTCAGTGCTGGGTCATCGAAGCCGCAACCTCAGCGAGCTAATGGTTGTCCAATGGTTGTCTTCTTGGCATTGGACAAGACCGCTATAGAACATTAAGACTAGACAGTCCGGCTGCTGTTCAAATTTGTTCACTTTCGCATGCGTGCCGCCCCCCCAATCTGAACCTTACTTCTTGAATATCGCAAGCCCGGAGGGGCTGCCAGCTCAGAAATTCGCTCGGGATGGAGTATATCCTTGTCGATGGGCTTCCTGATGGCACCTGGCGCAGAGAGTAATCAGATTCTCAGCGGCATCGTCGCCTAGCAGGCTCCGCCGCTGAATATGATGTACTTGAAGGCTCTCCGTTCGCCCACAGATTTGGCAACGCCAACCATCCCGCTCTAGAACCTTGCGGCACAGCTGGCCGTAAGCCTCCGGATCAAGCATTAAGCGTGGCCGTTTCGCGCGCATCCGCGTCAACTGGTCACCTGAACGCTTTACAAGTAATTGCTTCCTCTGCGGCATCGGAAGACCGAGGACCAGCCGAACGAGTGGAGGGCTGCAGAGCATCTTGGTTACCAGTTTCCAGTGTCGCACCCGCCAGGAAATCCGCACAGATCATCTCCAAGCAATAGCCTCTGGATTTATCACTCCCCAGCATTAGGGCCGCTGTCTCCACCGCCTGTTCGATCACCGGCAGTTGACTCTTGTACACCTTGAAATAGACGATCTCCCACGGCTCGGTGTCCTGCCCCGTCAGGTGGTTTTCCACCTCTCGTTTGAATTCCTCTCTGGGGAGGTCTATGGCCTTGTGCACCCAGGGTGCACAATCAAACTCCCGCCCGTTACTGCGGACCACCTTCACCAGCTCCCGAGCTTTCGTCCATCCCATCGAACGGTACCCAGGAAAATGGATTTGCGATATGGATTTATCGAATTACCGATTGGAATCTCGCCAGAAACTGGTGGGAATTGTTTGGAATGGTGCCGCTAGAATGAGTCGAAATTCCTTGGAGAGGAGCCGGGGGCGTGGTCCGAGGGTGTGTGCGCAGGTGCGCGGCTCTATCGCGCACGCCAAGGGCAATAGCTAAGGAGCGGATTGAGAAATTCAAGCGTGGACCTCCAAATCCGTCGCGCGGTCAGATGGACCGGAATATACCGAGACATCGATCAAGGGTGCTCGATTGACGTTGAGTGTGTGCGAGTGACGCCATGCGAACCAAACTCTGTCCCACACCCCCTCCTGAAGTTATTTCCCGAATGAAGTAAGAAGCACGTTTGCATCTGAGTGGTACCAGAGTGTCAGCCTCCGACTGGCATAAGAGCCCAAAAAAAATGCTACGCTTGCTGCAATCGACTGTGAAGTTAGCTGAGCAACCTCCTTCTTAGCGCGCCCGCGGCGGTCAACAGGCCGGTTCCGAAGAGCACGACGCTTGACGGTTCCGGTGTCACCGTTCTACCTGTGGGTTCAAAAGTATCGACGGTTGCCACGCTGCCATCAATGATGTTCGTCCTGCCTGATGCGAAATCGGTTGCATTTGTCTGAATCATAAGAACGGCCGCCGAATAGTGGGCCGGAGAAGGACTTCCAAGCAAGTCCGCGATCTGATCTTTCGGATGGTCGCGGAGAACTCCACCTGGGGCGCCCCACGTATTCACGGCGAACTTCTCATGCTCGGTTTCGATATCTCGGAACGAACGATTTCCCG
>QHYQ01000549.1 GCA_003224175.1 Acidobacteriota bacterium | reverse complement strand
AACCTCGAACGCGGGATCAGCGCCCTTGAAAAGATGAACGGTTATCTCAAGTGCGGGAACCTCGTGGCGCGGATGATCCTCTCGCACATCCAGCTTGAGAGCAGAGAGCCGCAATACATCGAGCGCCCGGCACTCCCGCCGTCCGAGGAACCGCCGAAGGTTGCGGCGGCCGCGGCAGGAGCAGGCAAGCCGTCGGGAAATGGAGCTTCGGGGCAGAGACTCGTACCCAATGAACAGCAACAGAGTGCGGACCAGAAAATCCAACGAGAGCCAGTGTGCAGGCAAAGGGACTTCTTCGAGTAGGCCAACACATTCTGACCATCTCCAAGCCTCTAGCCCTGTGCATCCGAGCAGGGAATAGAGAACGCGAAGCTGACCCTCCGCCGCCTTGGTGATCTTTGCGACCTCTTCCGCCGTGAAGGTGGGTGTCCGTTGGTCTGTGACCTGAGGCAGACCAATGAACTCGTGATTCCACTTTCGCGGGTAGATTTGATCCCCTTCATCGTTGACGGCAGACGCCACAACCATCTTCGCAATCTGCAGCCGAAGCGCTGAACTGGACACGGGCACACGCAAGGAAAATACCCGGGAGCATAAGCAGGCATTTCCCTGATGGACAAACTGCGGCTCTCCTGAACAATACACCTACTTTGTTGGTGCGAGTAACCTCGTGGGCCCTGGATGTCGATGGATTTGAATCAAACGAGGGAGCGCGAAATTTGAGTAGATGCCAAGGAAGTTGCCATTTTCACCGGATTCTGCGCAGCTTTGTGTCGCGGTGGGAGTGGCTACCGGCGGCAATGATCCAAGGAGATGTCCCATGCGAGAGCAGAACCAGCCGTCAACTAGTGCTCCTTCCGCTGGAGCGGTTCGCCCAAGGAAAAAATTGGTAGGCTCGGGTCGGCGCGAGTTTCTGGAACAAGTGGGCGTCGCCGCAACCCTCGCGGTAGGGGTTCTGGCGAGCCCGAGCACGGCCTCTGCACAGTTGGGTGGTACCCTCGGGTCAGGCAGCCCTGGCAGTGTGTCTCCGCCGGTGGGAGTTACGAATCCTCGCGTAATCCAATCGTTTAATAACCGCGTGAATGCGGCCACCGCAGAATCGCTGATACCAGTTCCGCAGCAG
Organism: Acidobacteriota bacterium; assembly: GCA_003224175.1. Lineage (GTDB taxonomy): Bacteria > Acidobacteriota > Terriglobia > Acidiferrales > UBA7541 > Palsa-189. The sequence continues at coordinate 3,390 of QHYQ01000549.1, read as the reverse complement.
GTGACCAACGGGGATGAAACCAACTTCCCTAATCACATTGGCAACTATTCTAAAGGCTTGATACATAACAGCATCGGGGAGGTGGATTCCAGCTCTTATCAAAGCCTTCTGAATGCGGTGAACAGCGGAAATCCATCCGCGTTTGACCAAATCCAACTCGGCGGAAATACACCTCTTGTCGATCCTCAGGCCGGGCTTGCGTTTGATCTGGAAGGAACCGATTCGCATCAGCTTGCGATCGGAACTCCGCCGTCAGTGGCCAGCCAATCCATTGCGGACGCGGCCGTGGAGAACTACTGGATGGCACTGTGCCGCGACGTGAACTTCACACAATATGGAAACGAACCCTTAACCGCAGCGGCCATCGCCGAGCTGAACTCTCTTCGCGCATGCTCCCACCCCAAGCCGGTGACACCCCAAAACCTTTTCAGAGGCTTCACGGCGGGCGATTTGCTGGGCCCTTACATGTCACAGTTCCTCCTACAGCCGTTTAACTATGGGGCGGTGCCCGTCAGCCAGAGCCTGACAACGTACGTTCCTGGAATCGACTACATGACGGACCAGGCGTCATGGCTGGCGGTTCAAAACGGACAGGGGCCTTTTGGACAGAACCAAGCCGACCCCAATGCCCAACATGTCCGCAATGGTCGTGGGCTTGCGGCTTACGTCCACGTGGACGTGCTGTATGAGGCTTACTTGAACGCGTGCCTGCTCCTTTTGGATAGCGGCGCGCCTCTCGATCCGAACAATCCCTATGCCAATTCGAGGACGCAGACAGGATTTGGCACGTTCGGCGCGCCTCACGTGAAGACCCTGGTTGCCGAAGTCTCGCAACGCGCTTTGAAGGCCGTCTGGTACGTCAAATGGTTTGTCCACCGGCACCTTCGTCCGGAGGAGTACGGCGGGCTGGTGCACATCACCAAATCGGGTCAGAAGACTTATCCACTCAATGCGGACATTCTAAATTCACAGGCCGTCGCCCGCGTGTTTTCGCGGTACGGCACCTACCTTCTGCCACACGCGTTTCCGGAAGGATGCCCGCAACACCCGTCCTACGGGCAAGGCCACGCGACCGTTGCGGGCGCGTGCGCCACAACAGTGAAGGCGTGGTTCAACGACCTTACTCCGCTTACTTCGATTCCGGGGTTCCAGATTACGCAGGCTAGTGAAGACGGATTGTCGCTCGTGCCGTACGCGGGGTCAGATCAAGGCCAGTTGACGATCGGCGGAGAGATGAACAAGGTCGCTGCGAATATCGGACTGGGCCGCGCCCACGCGGGCGTGCACTGGCGCTATGATTATACGGATTCGTTGCCGCTCGGCGAGGCCGTTGCTATCTCCATGCTGACAGACATGGCTCACTGTTGGAACGAACCATTCGCTGGATTCTCATTTACCAAGTTCGACGGGACCCGAATTACCGGCGTCGGCGCAAACACCTGAGGAAGATACTCACCAAAGTAGGTCTCCGAACTGAAATCATAAGGCTGCGCGCATGTCAGTCGCGGCAACCTAAAATTGTAGCAGAAGCGCCTAATGCAAGCCGCGCATGTCTCGTGTAAGGTTTAGGAGCTGCGCGCCAAGAAGTTATTTCGCTCACCCTATGAACGCGCGTAGCAACAGTGGGCGATTTGCGAAGACCTTTTCAGACGGAACACTTTGCCCGTTCTGATGCGGCCAGATAATTTCAGATGGAGGAACTCCTCAACATCATTCCGTGTACCCGCCGTGTACCTCACTTCTGTGTTTTTGCAGTTTTTGTCCATTTGGCCGTTTCGCAAAATCAATAGTTACGCCGTATCAATCCCCACAAGGGGTTCGATTCCAACCCTGATAGTGAGCAACTCTGACAAGCCGCTGTGAGGTCCGCGTGGAATGAGAATATCTCTCACAACGTTGTTTGTGGCAAGTGATAGGGATTTGTCTCGTTACGAGGAGTCTCGACGGCAAGAGTCAACTGATTCTAGATGGCGAAGAGAGATCGAAAGGAATGCGCAGGACGCGTGGCATCAGGTAAATACTGTAGGTGCAATGAAAATTATTCCTCGTGCCAGTACCCTCCCAACCCTGCTAGGTGCCCCGCAAGACTCGAATTATTAGTTACTTATATGGATTCCTGTTTTGGCATTTCAAGAGCACGTGCTAAACCCGCCGAGCCACCTCATTCGTTCTCGTCCCCGGGAAGCGGAGGCAGGGGTCCTCCGAAAACTGGGATTGGAGATCGCAGGCAAGACCAATCCTTCAAGATCTTATTGGATCGTGCGGGGAGTGGTGTGTTTGGCCATCCTTGCGCGGACAAATAGCGAGGGAAGCATGAAACCGGCCATCATGCTCGTCGATGTTGCTTCGGCAAATCGCGAAGGATTGAAATCTTTCCTGCAGAACGAGAACTGCGATGTAGATACTGCGGCAGATGGCGAATCTGCGGTCAGATGCTGCCTACAGATGCAGCCGGATTTGGTTCTTCTATACGATAGCTTGCCAGACATCGGCAGTTTCGAACTTTGCCGTCAGATCAAGAAAGATCCTCTCAATCAACTCACGCCAGTCGTTTTGCTGAAACCTTCCCCGGATCTATGGGACATCCAGCGTGGACGGGAAGCCGGCGCAATGGATATCTGGGCTAACCCTGCATCGCATTGGGATTTGCTCGGGCGCACCCAGACTCTCTTGCGGCTCAAGAAATACATGGATGAACAGGCGAGGTCCGTGGTGTTTGCGCTGGCGCGCAGCGTCGATTCGAGGCAGAACTTGCGGAATGGCCACTCAGAGCGTCTAGTGGCATACGCGGAGCAATTGGGTGAAGGCCTTGGTCTTGGAGACGAAGACCTGCACGAACTCCGCATCGCCAGTTGGCTCCACGACATAGGAAAAATTGACGTGCCAGAAAGCATTCTTCTTAAACCCGGGCCTCTGGACGCGGAAGAAAGAAGAATCATGCAGGAGCATCCGATTATTGGAGAGAAAATCTGCGCGCCTCTCAAGTCGCTTCGCAGAATCCTCCCCGTGATGCGGCATCATCATGAAAAAATGAACGGTAGCGGCTATCCGGATGGCCTTCGCGGAGAGGCCATTCCGCTGAAAGCGAGAATTTTACAGATCGCGGACATCTACGATGCATTGACTACCAATCGCCCTTACCGAGGAGCTCTCCCTCCCGAAGAAGCGTTGCAAACCCTTTTCAGCGAAGCCCAGAACGGCTGGCTCGATGCATCCGTGGTGCTGAAGTTCTCCCAGATCTGCAGAGATGGCGAACGCTTCCCAGTGACGGAAAGAACGATGCTAGCTTCCTACCATGCGTGATGGCCCGCCGCTCGTCTGCGTGCTAGGCACATTGAGGAAATATCAGTGCTGTCCCATTAAAAGTCGAATAGATTCAACTGGATGCAG
>QHYQ01000530.1 GCA_003224175.1 Acidobacteriota bacterium | reverse complement strand
CGGTAAACGCAGAGCCACAGTTTCCCAGGCGTCGAAGGCTTTAGGAAGACGGGTGAGAGGATCGTGGACGGGAAGAAAGCCGCGCTCGTGACTAATCTCGAATGCGGCGATAGAGGTTAACATTCATGGCGTTCCTTTATCCCGCTTGGTGGCCCGGCGCTCTTTGATAAAGATAAGGCGCCGGACTCTTGGGTTCTTACAGAATATGAGATTTCTTGGAGGCAAACAATACGGCCTAAGATGCAGTTGCCGTGGCAGGCAACAATTCCAGACTGTTCACTTCGTAATCGCTCTAGAGTTGCGCTCGCCAGCGAACCTGAATCGCGCCGGCCGGTAGCTATTTCTTGGGGGCGGTTACGGGGTCCACGACGCTCTGGCGGAAGTGCTCGTATTCCGACATCGAGCAGGCATAGGCGTCCCCGAAACCACCGTGCTGCAAGGCGAAGATTTTCCGTCCCGCCCACGGTTTTGTGTAGGCTTTGGGGTCGTCGAAGAGCAAGTCCATCTGCAAAGTATCGTGATTGACGCGGCGGAAGCGCTCCACGAGATGCAGTTCTTCGCTGTGCGGGCGGCCGACATGATCGAGCCAGGTCTTATCGTTAAATCCGATGGTGTCGATGACCAGAGTATCGCCTTCATAGCGCCCGACCGACTCTCCCCACCAGGTGGGATCCGGATCCTGGCGGTGGCCGCGGCTCATGGCGATGGGGCGCCAAGTCGGACCGTATTGATAGAGGATGTAGACAATATCGGGAGTCTGAACGAAACGGAATTGCGTGGGGACCAGGTAAACCCGTGGGACACCTACGGGATCGCAATACTTCAGGCGCGGGTCCGTCGTATTCTCGAAGGTCGCGTGGGGTCCGTTTTCGGGTCGTTCGGAATTTAGCTTGGCCAGCGCCCAGGGCTGATAGGGGGTGTCGTCTTGCGGTGTTCCCGCCTTTTTGTCGCCTGGGTCGGAGATGATAAAGCCCCCGCCGCCTGCGCCGACGGGATTGCCCCAATCTCCAGACAGATCGGGAACCTGCCCTTGAGCCGCAGGCTTGGAGTTTGCCGGCGATGTTTGCGCTCCTGAAGGGGCGGATAAGGCGAGCACTCCCAGCAACACACCGGCGGAATGCAGAAAGAGATTTCGCATGAAAACTCCTTCACTCAGTCTTCGAGTCCGGACGGTCCGGGTAGGCCCGAAGTATCTTGCCATCTGGGAATGTGACCCTTTGTATGATTCCAAAAGGCGAGCCGTTCTTGGCGGCATGAAATTCCATCTTCACCACGTCGCCCGCTTGCAGCGACTTCCTGGTCCACTCTCGTGGCGCCAGCATGCTCGGAGGAGGAGCCTCCAGGGTCCAGTGTTGGAGGTCGCCCTTATCGTTGCTCACGTCGAAACGGATCTGGCAATGGGGATTCGTCCACTCGATCTCTGTAATGGTGGCCTTTGCAAAGGCGGTCATGCTGGTCGTGTCGTAGCCTGCAGTTCCGTGGTGGGCCATAACAGGGCGTGTCATTGAGAAAAGAAGAACAACCGCCAAGAAGCCGCCTCTCTTCACGTAAGCACCCTCCGATTCAGTCATCATTTCCCGATTCGGCTTAGAGTATACATCCTGCGGCTTTCTGTCGAGCCACTGATGCGCGTGCTGCGGAACCAAACCGCGCTGCTGTTAGAAGATTCGATTATGCTGTGTGCCAAGAAAAAGGGGCCGGGAGGTGAGTCCGGCCCCTTCGGTTTGGTCCCGAAAAAAAGACTAAAGCTAGAAGATCAGCTTCAAGCCGAGCTGAACGTGGCGAGCGCCGCCCCCACCGAGCACGGGGTTGGAACCAGCCTGGTCCGGAGTATTGACAGCATAGCCCAACCCGCTGCCGCTGCTGCCGGCGCGTGCGGCATTGAGGCTGGCGCTATTGCCGCCCGGGCCTCCGGATGGATTGGTGAAGTCCACGCGGTTAAGAAGGTTGAAGAACTCGGCGCGGAACTGCGCGCTGAGTCGCTCCCCGAACTTCCAGGCTTTGGTGACCGAGAAGTCCACATTGCGGTAGCCCTGGTCACGGAACAGGTTGCGGGTCCCGAGACCGTAGTCGCCGTAGGGGGCGGGAATCAGAACGGAGCTTCCCAGCGCGTAACAGCCCAAGTTGCGAAGCGCGGCCACAGCGGCGCCACCTTGTGCCGCGGCAGCGCTGTTGCAGGCGGCATTGGAGGTGGGCGTAACGGCGGCGGTCTTCGTGCCTGGGAACCAAGGAATTCCAGGAGCGGAGCTCACACAGTTGAACGTGAGAGGACTCGGAATCGGAGTCGGGCACGGCGTGTAGCCCCCCGTGGTGGGAATCACAGCCGTAAAGTTGTGTTGAGGTTTGAAATCATTGGGATTGCCGATGAAGGTCCATTGCGAGCCTTGCGTAGCTTGAGCACCGGTTGCGTTCTGCTCGCCGATTCCGGCGAAGTCGGTGTTTGTATCATTCACGCCCCAGGGCGTCCCGGTCTGGATTTGCACAATGGAGTTGACCGACCACCCCTGCAGGATCTGCCCGGGCGACTTCCTCCCTGGGATAATGTAGGTCCCAGAAATCGTGAAGCGATGCCGCATGTCGAAAGTGGTGTCGCGGTAGAGCTGGCCCTTGTTACTGCCGTAGCTGTTGATGGGGATCACCAAGCCGCCACTGGTTCCCTGGTCGCTGCTTTCGCCGAGGGCGTGCGAATAGGTGTAACCGGTGGTAAGCGTGAGGCCGTGATAGTTGCGCGCGGTCAGCACGGTTTGCAGACCGTTATAGTTGGAGTGGTCGATGTTCCCGAAATCGTCAATAAATCTCAGCCATGGATACTTGGCGTTGTACGGCCGGGCAAGCTGCTCGTTGGCGGTATTTGGCGTACAGCTGAAAACAGCGAGGCAGTTGCTGAGTGAACCCGAGCCCGATGCCGCCGTGGTCCACCCGGGGCCTGCGGCGCCGGAGGCACACGGGATGATGCCGGGCGTGGAGCAGCTCGGCTGATT
>QHYQ01000529.1 GCA_003224175.1 Acidobacteriota bacterium | reverse complement strand
TTATCCGCGGAGGTGGTCGCTGGGGTGGTGTAGCTCGAAGACGTCGCCCCGCTGATGGCCGTCCCACTCTTCATCCACTGGTAGCTCAACGGTGCGGTACCCGACGCTACTACGGTGAACGTGGCCGTCTGCCCTGCCGTGACCGTCTGGCTGGCCGGTTGGGTGGCGATCGAAGGCGCCACCGCAGCGGCACTGACCGTCAGCGTGGCCGCGTTGCTGGTCACGTTGCCCGCTGTGTTGCTGACCACGACGGTGAACTGCGAGCCGTTATCCGCGGAGGTGGTGGCCGGCGTGGTGTAGCTCGAGGACGTCGCTCCCAGAATAGCCGCGCCGCCCTTCATCCATTGGTAGATCAACGGTGCGGTACCCGCCGCTACCAGGGTGAACGTGGCCGTCTGCCCTGCCGTGACCGTCTGGCTGGCCGGTTGGGTGGCGATCGAAGGCGCTGTCGAAGATCCAGCTGTCGAAGATGCATTCGTTGCTCGAGCGCCATATCCCCCGCATCCAGCATTCACAATCCCTATTGCAAGAAGCAACACAAACAAAACCACGCCCAGACGATTCATGATCACGTCCCTCTTGCAGAATGTGTTCCCCGGCCAGCAGCTTCTTAGGGAGGGAAAAGAGCAATTGACCAGAGAAAAACTTGAGCGAGCCTGCCAGTCTCACTCGTCTCCACCAGGGCTGGATTTCAACGCATAGCTTCATTAAATCTCTGATGCCGAACCCGCTACTGGTCAGAGGGCCAATATTTGGTCCTGCCCTTGCTTGCCCCTCCAGTACAGGTGGCCGATCTGAACGCGAGCCTCAGAAGATAAATCGCACGCTCAGCTCGAGCTGTCCTGCGGGTTCCGCGGCATTGGCCCGTCCGAAGAACGGCTACGTAAGCGTGCCAACGTAATTCTGAAAATTGACGTGGTTCAAGGCGTTGAAAAGCATCCACTGCGACCACCATTGAGTGCGGTTGATCTCCCTTTGCGCCAAAGCCCCGGGGCGGTCGATCATTGACGACGGTGTTGTCATTGGCGTCACGTCCAGTAATGATATTGTACGGAAGGGCCGGACCACCTGACAGGATTCAGGTGTCGGTCGTGAAGCTGCCGGAAGCTAACACATCCGGCCTCGATCCCATTCATGACTGGCATGTTGATATCAAGGAGAACCAAATCTGGGCCTTCGCTCCCTTACCTTCTTGATTGCTTGTTTGCCGTTCTCGGCTTCACCGCAGAACTCCATCTCCTGCCAGTTGAGGAGGAGTCGGATGCGAGAAGGGCGGCTTCTTCTTTCCGTGTAGTGGCTGCTGATTAAAATGACCTTCGCCTCAGGACCCGCCGTTTGTGCGCTGCGCACTCTGTTCCCTTTTGGGCCAGCAACCGCATTGAAAGTTTACGAAGCCAGAGATGGCATTGCAGCAGTGGAACGCGCACGCGAAATCAAGCCCGATGTAGTCGGGACGGATATCATCATGCCGAACGTGAGTGGCATGGCCGCGGTCTATGAACTACTCCAGGTTGTCCCGGTCCACATGATTCCAGGGGAAGCTCGCCAACTTCAGGCCGGCGACAAGCTCATGTTCAGAAAATGTCATTCGGTTGAATCAGAGTTTCGAGATGAGGTTGTTGTCGAATTTGTTCGGCTTCAGGATCGTAAGCGAGGGATCGTGCTGCTCGTGACGTTCTGCGTGAGCAGCATAATGAAATCGGTGATGGTGAAGGGGGCCGATGTATTGGGTGCAGTCGTAAAAGTGGCCGTGGAACCAGAACGCACGACCACGACCGCACTGCCGGTGACCGAAGCGCCACCACCGCCAGCCTCATATCCACCAGGAGGATTCTGGGCGTGTGCAAGCCCGCCAAACAATACTAGCGCGAAGAGGAGGTATGCCCGCCTCATCGTGAAATCCTGGCGGTGATGCTTACGGAATTGGTTCTCGAAAGCATCAGCAAGCGCACAGCCCCAGCCACCGCTGTTCCCGCATCCAAGTGAAATGTATTGTTCGTAGCATCCACTGAGGTGATGTTGCAGTTGGAGCAGGTTTGATAGTCCGTATCGCTGTCGGTTGCAGCCACTTGCACGTCCACTTCAAAAGCCCCGGGAGCCCCTGAAAAATGTCCGTCTACTGAAAATGGCGTGCCATCTTGGCTGCGCCCCGTTCTCAGATAAACTTGCTGCGAAGCGGCCGTGGTGCCGTTGCCCGGGGTGGGCGTTTCGGCATTCCAAACGATGATGGTCTGGCCCGGCTCGAGCGTCTGCGGAGTGGAAGAATTGTAAGCCCCGCCGAGCGCACAGGAACCGGAAGCGGGACTTTCTTGAAAAGATCATCCAAATACCGTTCGTTATTCCCGAGCAGAAGATTGACGACGTGGTCTGCGACGTGGGAATGCTGATTCTGGCGGGGTACATGCAGGAAGGATCGTGGAACGAATTGATGAAATCGCGTCCTTACTGGGACGGAATAGAGAAGACGCTCCGGGCATGGCCGGCGCAGAACCGCGCGCTCTTCTCCGAGATGGCTGCCGTTGAGGCTGAACTCGACGAGATATTCCCCTACGTGAGGAACCTCTTCCACGCACTGCGAGGAAATCCACGGCAGATTAAGCGGTTCTTGAACATTCTTTCCCTGCGTCGTCGCCTTGCCAAGGCCAATAAGCTGGCGATTCAGCTCCAGCTGCTCATCAAGCTGGCCGTGCTCGAATATGCCTGGAAGGATTTCTTTGAAAACATCATTGACACCGTTGATCCTCTGACAGGATCGTGCGAGTTGTTTGAGGCCATCACCAAGGCGGCGGACGGCGGCGGAGATGCGCCGGGAAAACTCGTGGCTGATGCTCTGGCCCAGCCCGCTCTCGTGCACTATCTGAACCGCGAGCCGGTGCTCAAGAGTACAGATGACCTAAGGCCGTACCTGTTCCTGGCGCAGACATCGCTCGCGAAGGAGACCCGAACCCGTCGCGAGTCTGGACGAGCAGGCGAAGCGGATCGCCCGCAACATCGGAAGCGATGACCGGATGAGGGCGCGGGCCTCCGCAAGACAGGCCGCCGCGCAGGACGCCTAAACAGCCGCTCTCATCGTGCGAATCGCCTAAGCCTTCCAGCATCAGGCGAAGAAG
>QHYQ01000528.1 GCA_003224175.1 Acidobacteriota bacterium | reverse complement strand
GGCTGGCGGGAGTTCCCCCGGCTTGGTGTGCCACCGGAACCGGCTTCCTGGCCGGCGGCGGGCTGCTTACACGACTGGTTCCTCCGCAGAGTGTAGAGGAGGCCCGCGCCTCCTCGGGATCCCTTATAGTGGATACAGTTCAGCCCAAAATTCTCACCTGGACTCTGGGAGTGCAACGAGAGCTCTTCCCGAACACCTCGTTAGAGCTTCGTTACCTGGGCACTCGGGGTACACATTTACCGGTGCAAGCACGACTGAATACGATCAGTGCCTTCGATGCGGGCCTGCAACCACTGCCGACTTTCTTTCGCGACTCGGATGTTCCAGCAACGCTTGCCGGCGGATCACGCCTCTCGGACTTTGAGAGCTTCGACCCTCTGCGCCACGCTGACCAGGGATTCCTGGGGTTTGTAACAGCATTTCCGGCAATCGGCAGCAGCACCTACCACGCTGGATCAGCGGACTTCTCGCGGCGCTTCAGTCGCGGGATGCTGTTCCGCGCCAACTACACGCTGGCGCATAACATCGATGATTCCACGAACGAACTGTTCAGTAGCCGGGTCAACCCACGCCGGCCTCAGAATTGGTCGAACCTCCGGGAGGACCGCGGGAGGTCGGTGCTGGACATTCGCCACAAGCTGGCCTTGTCCTGGGTCTACGAGCTTCCGCGGCTTGGAACGAGCAGCGATTTCTTGGGAATACTCGCAAACGGCTGGCAGTGGAGCGGCACCTATCTGGTTCAGAGTGGGCAGCCCGTTTCGATCTTATCGGGAGTTGACTCCAACGCGAACGGCGATGGTGCAGGGGACCGCGGCATTCTCAATCCCTTTGGAACGGGCAACAAGGGAACCGGCGTGAACTTCGTGTGCGCTGGCGCAGGAGGTGTGACGAGCATCGCTCCTGCAGGTGCGGACTGCTTAGGAGGCAGTGCTGCCGTTGCTGGCTACGTGGCTCAAAATCCCTCTGCCCGTTACGTTCAAGCGGGCGTGGGCACTCGGTCGAACCTGGGCCGTAACAGCTTCGAGACTCCGGGAATGAATATTTGGAACATGTCGATACTCAAGAATACCAGGCTAACCGAGCGGTTTAGCGCTCAGTTCCGCGTCAGCGCGATGAATGTTTTCAACCATCGCAATTACACCTTGGCCCAGCCCAGCGTCTTCCAGTCTGGTGTAATCCTGGGGACGGTAAACAACGCCTTGAGCAGCACCTATGCCAACGTCACCGCGGATCAGTTCCTTGATGCCACGCAGTTCACTGGTGGCGCGCGTCAGATGCAACTCGGGTTCAAGCTCTTTTGGTAAGTGGATGTCACCTGGGTTCTTGGCTGAGGTACACAATGAGGTAGGTAGCTGCGTGCGGCGACCGTCGCGCAGGAGTAATCATGAATATATGGGAAGGCTTATTGCTAGTGGTGCTTCTTATCAGAGGATTCTATTACTTTAGGAAAAGGGATTAGTTTTAAAAGCTATTTCGCAGACCGTGCGCGGAAGGTTGCAGTGAGGGCGTGGCGACCAGGTTTGGCCATAATCGTCTCGATGGCTCCATGTCCGGTATGAGTGATCCCGATGCAACGCACCCGCATTATGATTTTCTCTGATGCTGTCGAACACCTTGTGCAGTGCGCTTGCGTATGGGCTGAATTGATCTCGGTCACCGGGTCCAACGTAGAACAGCCGGTCCGTTGCTAACCCGGTAAAAATAATAGGGGCGACACACTGAAGACGGACGATGGGGCGGTGATTCTGGTGACGTACAATGGCATCGGCCAGACGACGGACGCGCGCGCATCGCTCCGGATTGCACCACTCTTTGAGACCAGCGATTCGCGCTATGTCTGGCTCACGCGACTGCAGGCCGTCGATGTCGGCGAGCGTGTCGGTACCACCGTCACATACGACATCTACGCACTAAAATAGGCCCACGCCAGAGGTACACGATTGTTTCCAGAATCTCTCGAGTCGAATTTACACATGCCGCGAGTCGAAGGCCTGAGCGCGATATTGTTCTACGGGGCGATCTTCGTCCTGGGCTGGCTTGTTTTTTTGATCTTCCAGCCTTTCCTCGTCCCGCTTGGATGGGCCGGCGTATTGGCCGTACTTTTCTACGGACATTATCAGCGCTTAGCCCGTCGCTGGAGTCGCACACGGGCCGCAGCCGCGGGCACTGCTGGCGTGACACTTATCCTCATTGTTCCGGCGCTGTTTTTAATGTTGCTTTTCGTGCGAGAAGCCACCCAAGCGATAGAAGCGCTTCGGAACGGGGCTACTGCGGGACAGTTCGAATGGGTTAATCGCACCTGGAATCGGCTCGCCTTGCGGCTCGGTGACACCGAGACTAATCTCCCAGCGATGCTACAACGGGGCGCAGAAAGCGCGGCGTCATTCCTGGCGGCTAGGCTCGGTACAGTAGTGCGGAACATCGCTGTATTTCTCTTTGAGCTCTTCGTTACTTTGTTTGCGCTATTCTTTTTCTTTCGCGACGGCGAAGCCATCCTCGCCTTCGTGCGCCGCATCCAGCCGTTTGAGGAGAAGATCTGGGAGCGCATACTCAACCAAACCCACGACCTGATTCAGGCGAGCGTCGCCGTCACCGCCCTGATGGCCGCAATTCAAGGATGCCTCGGTGGAATCGCATTTGCTGTTTTGGGAATTGGATCGGCAGTGTTTTGGGGTGTGGTGATGGCCTTTCTTTCGCTATTGCCGGTGGTAGGGTCGTGGCCGGTTTGGGTTCCGGCAGCAGTGTGGCTTTTCGCGACAGGACACGTCGCGCGGGGTGCCGTGTTGGTGGGCATCTGTCTGGGATTGGTTGGAACGATCGATAATTTCATGCGTCCTTACCTAATGAGCGGCCATGCGCGCCTCAATGCCTTGCTGATTTTTATTAGTGTGCTTGGGGGAATCGCGGCTTTTGGGCTGCTCGGAGTTGTGCTGGGCCCGATTGTCGTTGCGGCCGCGATGAGCCTCCTCGACGTCTACAGGAGGCCTGAGTAGTCGACATCCAACGCTGTATCTCGGATCTCTACCTGGACAAGCTCAACA
>QHYQ01000527.1 GCA_003224175.1 Acidobacteriota bacterium | reverse complement strand
GAGTCGGACTGGGAGGGGCGCCGTTGATGGAGATGTCGCTGTTTATGCGGATGCGCCCGAGAAGCGGCCAGCGCGAGATGGCGACCGAGTTGACGCCGGGGACAGCACGGAGCGCCTCGGCAGTTTGATTCCAGACGACGGGGAACCGGCCTTTGCCGGCAACGGTTTCGAGCAAGAGCAGACGGTCGGTGGAGAAACCGAGGGGGCGGTTCTGCAGGCGCTGGAAGGATGTGACGAAGAGCGAAGACAGAAAGAGGACGAGGAAACAGAAAGCGACCTGAAGAGCGATGGCTCCACGCATGAGACGGCGTGGCGAGTGCGGATCTTCACCACCTTTGAGGGCAGCGACGGGCCGGACGGCAGAGGCACGGAGAGCAGGAAGCAAACCAAGCAGTAGAACGACGAGAATAATGAGCCTGAAGCCGAAGAGAAGCACACGCCAGTCGGCGGGAAGGGCGAGGCGCGCAGGGTTGTCGGGCGGATTGACGAGGCTGAGCACAAAGGGCGCCGACCACGCCGCAAAGAATGCGCCAAGAACGGAAGCCAGGAGAGCGAGCAGCGCGCTCTGCGACAGGATGAGCTGGACGAGGCGACGCCGGCCGGCGCCGATCGAGATTCGGAGAGCCATCTCCTGGGCGCGGGCGGCAGCCTGGGCGGTCATCATGTTGGCGACGTTGACGCAGGCGATGAGCAGGACGAGAGCGACCAGGAGACCGAGGACGCCGAGTAATCGGCGATAGTCCTTCTGGAGCTCGGAGATGCCAGCGCCGGCCGGATTGAAGACGAGGGTCTTATTGAGATAGCGGTCGATGGTCACCGGGGTCATGCCGCGGAGGCACGTGGAGCACTCGAGCTCGAAGGCGCGGCTGACGGCGGAGAGGTGCTGGCGGAGCGGCTCGAGGGCGGTGGCCGGGTTGACGCCGGGTTTCAACATCAGGAAGGTGCGGTGCCAGGTGACGCTGTCCCGGGTGTCGAGTCTGTTCATGCTAAGGGGCAGAAAGGTGTCGGTGACAGTTCCCTTTTCGGTTCCAGTGAAGTCGCGAGGGCCGACGCCGATGATTTCGAAGGTCTGGTCGCCGATGTGGAGCGAGCGGCCGAGGACGTGGGGATCGCGGCCGAAGCGGTGATTCCAGTAGTCCCAGGAGAGGACCGCATAGGGAGCGAGACCGGAGCCGCGGTCATCGGCGGGAACGAGCAGGCGGCCGAGCGCGGGCTCAAGGCCGAAGAGCGGGAACATGTTGCCGGAGACATAAACGACGTGGGCCTTCTCCACGTCGTCGTCGGTGGACCAGGTGATGTCCGTGCGGTCGGCGTCGCTGATGGCGATGAGGTCGGCCTGGTCCTTGACGGCATCGCGCATGAGGTTGAAGTCCGGCGTGGCCCAGTAGCCGTCCTCGATAGGCTTGCCCTCGGGGCCGGTCAACTTGCGGGAGAGGACATAGAGCCTGCTGGAACCGGAGATGGGCAGCGGGCGCCAGAGCAGGGCGTCGATAAGACGGAAGGCGGCGACACAGGAGCCGATGCCAAGAGCGAGGGAAAGCACAGCGGCCACGGACGTGACCTTGTTGCGGCAGAGCTGCCGCCAGCCGAAACTTATATCGGCGAGAAGCGACTCAAGCCATCCGAGAGCACGAATGCTGTGGCTCGCCTCGCGGGCATGCAGCGCGCACCCGAATGCACGGCGCGCTTCCTTGGGATCCCGTCCTGAGGCAATGGCTTCTTCAATGTGTGACTGCAACTCTTCATCGATCTCGCGATTCAAGCGCTCGCCGTGCACGGCATTCGAAATACGCGACCACAAAGACATGTCATACCTCCCGGAGAACCCGATTGATTGCCATGCTGACTGAGTGCCAGCGCGACTCTTCCACGCCCAGTTGCTTTTTGCCTGCGACGGTCAGTTCATAGACGCGGGCGCGGCGACCGGAGTCTTTCTTGATCCACTCGGCGCGAATCCAGCCCGCTTCCTCCATCCGATACAGCGCGGGGTAGAGCGAGCCCTCCTCTGCGCGCAGCACTTCGCCGGATGTACTGGCGATGGCAGCCATGATGGCGTATCCGTGAAGTCGCGGGCGCCGCGACAATATCTTCATCACGAGCAAATCTAACGAACCTTGCAGAGCATCGGTCTTGGCCATATTTAGATGTCTTTATATAGATATCTTAGTATAGATGTTAATGAGGTGGTCTGGCGCATTCAGGGCGAGTCACTCATTGAGATTGTTTGGCGGGGAAAGACTAGGATTGGTACCGAGTTTCTTGTTTGCCGACAATCCACGAACTGGGTTACCAGTTCGGAACTAATTTCAGTACAATTCACCCAATCAGGGAAGGTCAGGAGCAGAAAAGAGCGCAGCTATGAAAATCGTGGCCGTTATCGCAAGAATCCTGCTGGGTTTGATGTTTCTTGTCTTTGGGCTTAATCCGTTTCTGAAGTTTCTGCCGATGCCTCCGCTGGAAGGAGTGTGGGGACAGTTTCTAGGCGCGCTGGTCGTTTCACACTATGTGTGGTTTGTGGGTGCGGTGCAGGTCATCAGCGGAGCGCTGTTTCTGATTGGGAGGTACGTTCCCCTGGCGATTGCGTTGAGCGGCCCAGTGGTCGCCAACATAATTATCTACCACTTGACAATGCAGCACAGCGGGGCACAGCCGGCGGTTCTGGCAACCATATGTTGGGTGATTCTGTTCTGGCATTACCGTGCTTCGTTTGCGCCCCTGTGGGTGCAGAAAACCTAGCTTCTGACAGCACTTTACTCGGATGTTGTGTGATTTGTCTGCTCGCTTGCCTACAAACAGCAAAGTGCTTCGGCAAGGAGTTGTGGGCCAGCCGGTTCCCGAAAAATTTCGATGTTTTGTCCAGCCCCGCGTCGCCCTGCTGTTGAATCACTTTCGCTCCGTCGGCGACGGCCTCCTGCACGAACTTGACCACCTCGGCCTTGGTCTTGAAAGCGTCACGCGAAGGATTGTCGCCCTCGCCGAAGTCGGGGCCGAGGTTTGATCCGGAAATCCTGCGTATCACGACGAAATCCAGTGCGGCGGCGTGGAGAAGATTCAGGGCAAAGGTACGCTCGTCCTTCTGCACCTTGAAATCGTACTTGTCTTCGGGAAAATCCTGCGCCATGGCGATGAGTTTGTTCCCGATGGCGTTCCACCTGTCCAACATCTCATCGGAACGAGAATGCGCAGGACTCGGAGGCTGGTTCTGCGTTTGGGCCTGACTGTGAAGACTCATTCCGACAGCAGCAAGGAGAATGGCCGCAACTAGCGCAAGTGAGGACTGTTTCATTGTAGATTGCTCCTTTTTTTGATCCGCTTTTAGGAGTTCCGTTGGGGGTTAGACGTAGCGCTACTCTCAAGGTTTGAGCAAATTTCGGATCAAAAAAGTGAAAACCTGCAAATGACTGGAAGATTGATCCAAGATTAGGATGGCCACCCGAGTGAGGGGCAAACCTTCGGTTAAGCCTTACGGAAGAGTTGCCGATCGTAAATCGCCAGGTCATCGCCGATCGTCGTTCCACATCCCGAGGCTTCCTTCGGACTGGGCGCGAGTGGTCAGCAGCGGCATTGTGAGCTCGTGGTCGGGCCCCAGACGGGAGATGAACTCCGGATAGACTTCATTGGCTTCTTTCACCGCGTCAGCGTGCTTGTTCTGAATCATGTAAGCCTGAGCGAGGTTGAGCCTGACGCGCAGAACGTTAGGGCTCTCCGGCCCACTGAGCCGGGTGAATGCGATCATCAGTTCGCCGAATAATTGTTCAGCCTTGGCACCATCTCCGAGGCGGATGTAGGAAAATCCAAGCCGTTGTTTCAGCGCCAGACGGGCGCCCTCGTCGACCATGGGCAGTGCCTCGGCGGTTGTGATCGCTGCTTGAAAATTCTGCGCCGCCGATTTTGCATCGTTGTCAATCAACGCAATCATTCCGCGCGCGGATGAGAGCCAAACTGCGATATCAAGCCGCGGGCGCGGCAGCTTTGCGACAGCAGCTTCTTGTTGGGCAAGAAGTGATTTCGCAAGCGTCAGCGAATCTTTTTCGTAGCTCCTGGCTTCCAGAGTCGCCCGCTGTAGTTGAACAATGATCGCGTCCTGCGAAAGCTCACCATCCGTCTGCTTGAAAAGAGCGAGCGCACGGTCATACTCCTGGCGGGCATCGGAATAATCCGTCCGATTATCGAGCGCACGCGCAATTGTCTGGTGCAGGCGCGCGGCGACCAGCGGCTCATCTTTAAATTGCCGATCGATACCAGGCGATGCCTGTATGATCGCATCGGTAAGAGATTCACTCGCTTTGCCACTCAAAAAGGGATTGCTG
>QHYQ01000526.1 GCA_003224175.1 Acidobacteriota bacterium | reverse complement strand
AAGGCTCGGCTCGATCGCGGCGACGACATTTTCATCCTGGACGTTCGCGAGCCGCACGAGTACCAGATTTGCAATTTGCACGGCCATCTTATTCCGCTGGGCGATCTGCCCAAGCGCGCAAGCGAGCTCGATACCTCGCGCGAAATCGTAGCGCACTGCCGCAGCGGAAAGCGCTCCGCCGATGCCGTGCAGTTTTTGCAGCAGGCCGGTTTCCGCAAGATCTGGAATCTCAAGGGCGGCATCCTGGCCTGGTCGGATGAGGTCGATCCATCCGTGCCCAAATATTAGTAAGCGCGCAGCTCGATCATCGTTGTAGCCGAGGGCGTGGTCTCGCAGGTGCGAGCGCGCCGGGAATTTCGCGCTGGCCCTGCAGCACGGATGAATCTAGAGCTGTCATCCCGAGCGTAGCCCCCATGCGTCTCTCTCGAGCGGGGGGTAGCAGGTATCTGCTTTTACAGCGAAGTAGAACAACGCGGGGCGAACCAAGACTCCACCGGAGGAACACGTGGCACAAGTCAAGATCATGGCGAGAAAAAACGGGCCTTTCCGTGTGGAGGCTCCCGAAGGCTCGATCGAACTCGTGGACGCCGACGGCCACAAATACGATCTCACCGGAAAACCTAACTTTGCGCTCTGCCGTTGCGGCGGTTCGGTCAACAAGCCCTTCTGTGACGGCACGCATAGCCGCATTGGCTTCCAGGCCGCCGAAGCCGCGGTCCGAGCCGAAGAACAAGGCAAAGACCAGCAGAAAAAGCCCTGATCTGGCGCTAAATCGGCACCGGCCGATGAACAATTTCTTGCTGCGATTCGTTAAGGTCGTTCCTGTTCGCTCAAACTCATATTCGAGCCCGTCGGTGCCCTAAACATCATTACGGGAACCACTTGAGCGGTTCTGTAACTTTTTGAAACCCAGCCGCGGCACTTTCGGGATTTCGATTCGACCGCAGGGCGCCAGCTCTTTCGTCAATCTACTCCTTTTCAAGGATTTGCCTGCCATTCCATAAGCGGAACTGGTAAGGCACCCAACGTGCTGTATCAACCAACACCCGCGTGTCCTTTTGGAGCACCGCGGGAATGATTTGGGGGACCCGTGCTTGGCAAGCAAAAAGTCGGCCGGTACCTTTCCCGTTATCAATGGGCGCTTGGCCTCTTGGCCCTTGGCGGTGTATTCGCATTTTCCTCCTGGTTGCGCCAGCGTGATTTTTCCTCTGGTTTCATACTGTTTTGCTATCTCGAAATTATCGGCAGCCTTCTTTGCTTCACTTTTGTCGCGAATGCTTTGGTGCATTTCCGCGGCACGCGTGACCGTCTCACGCTGATTCTCGCGCTCGGATTCCTCCTCGCAGGATTGATCGAGACGTTTGCGATTTGGGGACTTTACGGCGACTCCATGACCAGCGCGCAGGAAGCGGGCGTCTTTCTCACTTGGATGATTGGCCAAACTGCCCTCGCGGGACTGCTGGTGTCGGCGCTGGCACTGGAACACCGTGTGCCCCATTCTCGCCATCCGCGTGGCGAGACTACCGTCTCCCTGGTGCTGGTCGGCATCGTGACTTACCTGACCGGCGCCGCGTATCTCGGCGGCGTTATCAACACGGCCACTTTTTCCGCGGCTCGGCTGGCGCGCGCCTCGGAGTTGCTTCCGGCGGCGCTGTTCCTCGTGGCGGCGATCGCCTTTAACCGCGCCAACCTGGCTCGCTTCGGCTTCAAGCGCACGCTCTGCGTCGCGCTTTGGATTAACGTCGCATGCCATATCGCGGCCACGCAATCTTTGCACGCGTTTGATGCGCCATTCACTCTGGCCTTGGGCCTGCGTTCCGCCAGCTATGCCCTGATCCTGGGCGGCACACTGCTCGATAATGCCCGTCTTTTCGAGCAGGTGCGGCGGCTCGCCGTCAGCGATTCGCTCACCGGCCTGGGCAATTATCGTGCCCTGCTGAACGCGCT
This sequence comes from Acidobacteriota bacterium, assembly GCA_003224175.1. Classification (GTDB taxonomy): domain Bacteria; phylum Acidobacteriota; class Terriglobia; order Acidiferrales; family UBA7541; genus Palsa-189. The sequence continues at coordinate 1,103 of QHYQ01000526.1, read as the reverse complement.
CGAGAGCGAAATCCAGCGTTCCAGCCGTAGCGGACGCAGCTTCGCCGTGGTCTTGATGGATCTCGACAATCTCAAGCAAATCAATGATCGCCACGGCCATCTGGTCGGCTCTCACGCCATTTGCCGTCTCGGCAACGTTCTTCGCCTGCACTCCCGCGCCATCGATACCGCCGCGCGTTACGGCGGCGATGAGTTTGCTCTGGTGCTTCCGGAAGCCGGCGCGCAGGCCGCCCGCCGCGTCGGCGAACGCATCCGCGAGCGGCTCAGCGCCGATGGAGAATATCCGCCCATTACGGTGAGCGTAGGGACGGCCGTCTTTCCGCAGGATGGCCGCACAGTTGAGGAGTTGTTCGATGCCGCTGACCGCAACCTCTACGGCATGAAGCGGGGCGGCATTATGGAGTTGTCGCGTATCGCGGCCTGTCTGCAGATCGGTTTTTCAGGTTCGCTTGGTCCTAGGGGAAAGCGTGCAGAAAACCTTTGAGGCACCGCGTGTCGAGAAAAGAGTTCCGATGGCCATTGCCGTCCACATCTCGGGTCATCAAGAGCTTCCGGGTGTGGAGACCACCTTTACCGAGAACGTCAGCGCTCGCGGCGCCCGCGTCCTTTCCGTCCGCCGCTGGAACCGCAATGACCACTTATCTTTTGAATTGCTTCCTGGCAATTTTCGCGCCAAAGCTCGCGTCGCTTATTGCGAACGCCTGCGCGACGACGGCTTTGCCGTCGGTCTCGAGTTCCTGGAACCAGCGGGCCATTGGGTTCTGAGCCCGCTGGCTGCTTCGGGAAATAACCTGCACGGATAAGGAGGACGAAGGCGAAAAAACTGGCGCAAGTAGTTGAGAGATAAGCGCCGGCAGCCCTGGCAGAGGGCAACCGGCGCTTTTTCTTTTGCCTGGCTGCGAAAGACTTATCGGCCCGCGGTCCTGTCAGAAATCAGTTCCTCGAAAATATGAGCGGTGTCATCGATCATGCGATCGGCCGAATATCGCGACGTGACGGTCTCCCGCGCCGCTCGCGATAGTCGTTCCTTCAGCTCCTTATCCCCTAACATTCGCCCGGCCACCCGCGCCAGGGCCTCCGCACTGGCTTTCTGCACCAGGACT
>QHYQ01000525.1 GCA_003224175.1 Acidobacteriota bacterium | reverse complement strand
TATGCGAGAGAAAGGTTAATAGCCGGGCCGACGCTGCTTGTACACGAGGTCTGAGTCTTTGCGCTTACGTCCGCAGTCTGATAGCGAGGATCTGAGGAAAAGAGCGGCACGAGGAAGTGTGCCGCCCTTTCAGAAATGAAACGCCAAATGAATTGTCAGCGGAGGTAGAGGTGGGAGAACCGGCGGGGGCGGGGCTGGATTACTACCACTTGGTGGATTGTTACTTGGTGGATTGTTAGAGGGAGGCCGGATTGGACGACGGAGGCGAACTAGACGAAGTCGGGCCGCTGGAAGAAGTCGGGGAAGATGCAGGAGTAAGTGAAGTGGATGGACTATTGGAAGGAGTCCCGGGGCGCCTCGCACTCAAGATGGCAGCAACGGCCCCTGTTCCAGCGACCCCTAAGCCGATAAGAATCCAACGTTTATAGCCCCTTTGGGGCCCCACTCGGGGCGCAGGTTCTTTGGAAATCGGCACAACGGAAGGCGTGGCCTGCGGGTTCATGGCGGACAATTCGCCTTGCGCCGAAATGTTAACCGATTGACCCGCGTCGATAAAAATGCCCCTCTCCCCTTGCAGGGGAAACACGCCTACGCTGCCGCCGACACACGTTACAAAGAACGAACCATCAGAAGGCGCCTCAATGTTGGACGTGGCCTGCTCGCCCTCCGCTACCGCTACCACGACGGAGTTGCCGGTGCGCAGATTCATGCCCGTCGGTCCATGCAAAGAGGTCATCACCACCCTGCCCAGCTTCAGCTCAGCGTCATATTGAGGTTTGATGGTGAAGATAATTTCAGTATTGGGATAGATCTGGAGAGAGCCCTTTCCCGTCCAGGTAAAAGTTGCGCTGCCCGTTCCGCTGCTTCGAAGGACGTCGCCAGCGAAAATTGTCGATTCCGAAGGCGCCGCGGCGTCATTCACATGAACTTCGCCCACCGTGGTCAACGAACCTAGCGCGTTTCGTTGCTGTTCCTGCGGGGCGCCGTAAGCCAGAGCAAATGATAAGGAGTGCAGGGCTAAAATTTGCAGGAGGACGAAAATAACAGCATGAATCTTTGCCGTTAGCTTTGCTCCTTTTTCGCGCATGACGAGCCTTAGGCGCTTTCCGGAAATGACCCGCCTTCGCTCGCGAGATTTGACCTACGCCAAGAAATTCCAGCTCAGTTGACGAATGGGCCCCAGCCTATCCGTTGGAATAAAGTAGTAGGGTTCGACTGCGAAGAAGAATGCCCCGAAGGGGGGAAAGGCCCCCCTCCGAGGGTCGAAGCTTCTGGGAGAGTCAAGCTCCCATGGGCCCTTGTGAACATCCATCAACTCCTCCCGAAAATCAAGATACCCGACCTCTCAGAACCGCAGGGTGTAAGCGTCGAGCCCATCGTCCCCGGAGCCGAGTCTGTTTGCTGAAGGGCTGCGAGCGCGTTTACCGGCCGCAGCATCCGCTGACACGCTATTGCAGTGAAGCGTGCCGACAGCAAGCGCGGCGCTGGCGGGAGTGGAAAGCGCGGCGACGCTACCGCCAGTCTCTAGGTTGCCGGCAGAAACGGCGGGAGCAAAGCCGCCGTTACCGAGAGCACCGCAAGGCCAGGGATCGAAAACCCCGTTCTGCCGGCAACGCGAGGGTCATCCCTATCAAGTTTTTGTTGGTGCTCCTGCGACCGACCCGGATGCTACGACCTTTTCCGGCGGACCCGCCGATCACCGCTGCAGCGCTTTTGTTCCCTGACGTGCCGCCATGCTCTGGAGCGAGTTCTGGAGCGGGAGAAGCGCTGGCGCGAACGGACCGGAGCTCTGGGCAAAAAGGTCTGGCGTTTCCAGCAATGAACACCTGCCGATATCGTCCGGACATATTGCGCTTGCTGCGGGCGTCTCGGTAATTTCCACGTGCGCACAAGAAGAGGAAGGGGGAGCGAAGTCCGCCGGAGTGGGTGGCTTCGTTCTCTCTTCTTCATGGAAAGACCAAGTGGAACTGGAATTTCACCGGCTCGAACTTCGTTACGAGCGACTGAAGGTGGCCCGCCCGGAACCAGAGCGCCGGCTGTTGGCTTCGTTAGCCGAAGTCGGTCAGCGGGTGCCCGTGGTGGTGGTGAAGGAAGCTGCCGAAGGATCGTTCGTGGTGATCGATGGATACAAGCGGGTTCGTGCCCTGCGCCGCCTGGGCCGAGACACCGTCGAGGCGAGCTGCTGGCCAGGAGAAGAAGCCGAGGCCTTGATCGTCACCCGCTTGATGCAAACGGCCGAGCCGGAAACGGCGTTCGAGCAAAGCTGGTTGCTGGCGGAACTGCGCGAACGCTTTGGATTTTCGCTCGAGGAACTGGCCCGGCGCTTTGGGCATTCGGTCAGCTGGGTCAGTCGGCGATTGGCGCTCCTCCAGGATCTTCCCGAAGCGATCCAGGAGCGCGTCCGCCGTGGCCAAATCGGAGCGCATGGGGCAGCCAAGTATCTGGTGCCGTTGGCGCGCGCCAACCGCCCAGTCTGTCTGGACCTGATGGAAGCGACCGGGGCCACCCGGCTGAGCAGCCGCGATCTGGGGATCCTCTACCTGGCTTATCAAACCGGGAACTGGGTGACCCGCCAGCGCCTGCTCGAGGCACCGCTGGTTTTTCTCAAAAGCCACAAAGAGATGCAAGCCCCTCCTCCTTCGGTCGAGCCCGGTCCGAGCGACAGTCTGCTGACCGACCTGGAGATCCTCAGTGCTACGGCTCGCCGGGCGGACCGCCGGCTGCGCGCAGGGATCTTGCGGAATTTGCCGGAAAAGGACCACCAGGACTTGGCCCGCTTGCTCGACCAATCGCGGCACGAGATGCAACGGATGGCCGAACATTTTGCCGAGGAGATGAGCCATGCTCGATCAAAGCACCCGAGCTGCGATTCTGAAACTGCAGCAACAGGGGCATAGCATCCACGGCATGGCACGAGCTCTGCAGGTGTCGCGCGGCGCGGTGCGGCAGGTTCTCCGTTCCGGGACGGAGATCGTGCCCACCCTAGTGCGCCAGGAAAAAGCGACCCCCTATCGCGACCAGATCCTGGAGCTCTACGCACGCTGCAAAGGCAACTTGGTTCGCGTTCACGAAGAACTGGTCGTCTCCGGGGCCCAGTTCTCTTATCCGGCGTTGACGGCCTTCTGTCGGCATCAAGGCATCGGGCAGGAGCCCAAGAAACCTGTCGGGGAGTATCACTTCCGTCCCGGTCAAGAGATGCAGCACGATACCTCTGGGCACCGTGCCGAGATCAGCGGTCAACCGCGGCCCGTACAGACCGCTTCGTTGGTCTGCTGCTATTCCCGTGTGCTCTTCTTCGAACTTTTCCCAACTTTCACCCGTTTCGATTGCAAGGTCTTCCTCACCGACGCTCTCCAGTATCTCCCAGGAGCCTGCGAAACTTGCATGATCGACAACACCCATGTCGTGGTATTGAAGGGCACGGGCCGCGACATGGTGCCGGTGCCCGAGATGGCCGCCTTCGCCGAGCGCTACGGATTCCACTTTCAAGCTCATGAGAAAGGAGACGCCAATCGCTCGGCGCGGGTCGAGAGAAGCTTCCGATATATCGAGACCAACTTCTTGGCGGGCCGCAAATTCCGGGACTGGGAAGATGCCAACCGAGAGGCGCGCGAGTGGTGCGATAAGGTTAACGCTAAGTTCCGCGACGATCTCAAGGCCAGTCCGCGCGAGTTGTTCGCCGTGGAGCAATCCCACCTGAAGCCTCTGCCGATCTGGGTGCCTCCGGTCTATCTTCTCCACCAACGCCTGGTGGATGTGGAGGGGTACGTCTCGGTGGATACCAACCGCTACTCCGTACCCAACGACTTCATCGGGCGCCAGGTGGAAGTGCGCCAGACCAAGGACCGCGTGGAAATCTATCGTGGGCCGCGGCTCATCGCTTCGCATACTCGTATCCTCGAGCCCACGGGGCGCAAGTATCGCTTGCCGGAACATCGCCACCAGCGCAATCAGCGGCCCCAGCGCCGCGATCCCTGCCCGGAAGAAAAACTTCTTCTGGCCAGGCTTCCCGAAGCGGTTGGATATCTGGAGGCTCTCAAGAAACGTTATCCCGGACGCGTTACGCTGCCGCTGCGGCGCTTGCTCCGTCTGGTGAACGACTATCCTCGCGCGCCGTTGCTGGAAGTCCTCCAGGCCGCGACTCAATACGGCCTGTTTGATCTCGAACGGGTCGAGAGCATGGTCCTCTGCAAACTAGCCCGCGAATATTTCCAGATCAAACCCGGCCCGGACGACGGAGAGGAAGGATGACGGAGGAGATTCAACAGCTGTTGAAGAACCTCCGCTTGCGCAAGATGGCCGAGATGGTGGAGGGTGAACTCACCGCCGCGCGGAAAGACTCTCCTTCCTATAGCGATGTCCTGGCTCGACTGCTCCGGGCCGAGTGGCTCGATCAGCAGGAAAGGCGGTTGCAATCGCGCATCAAGGGGGCGCACCTGCCCGAACAGTGGACCTTGGAATCGTTCCCGTTCAAGAAGCAACCCGGCGTTTCGCGCCGCCAGATCCACGAACTGGCGGAACTGGAGTTCATTCCCCAGGCCGTCAATGTGGTGTTCATGGGACCCACCGGGGTGGGCAAGACAGGATTAGCGTCTGGACTCTTGCTGAAGGCCCTACAGAATGGCTATCGAGGACTGTTCATCAAAGCCCAGGATCTGTTCGACGAGATGTATGCTTCGATCGCCGATCGCGCCTCGCGTAAGCTTATCCGGCGCCTAGCCCGCCTCGATCTTTTGCTCATTGACGAAATTGGATACGTCAATCTGCGTCCCGAGCA
>QHYQ01000311.1 GCA_003224175.1 Acidobacteriota bacterium | reverse complement strand
GGCGTGAGTTCTCACTTTAAAGTCGCGCACCGGCGGGAAGGTTGCGGCTTACTTTGAATCTGGGCCCTGAAGCCTGCGGGCTACCAACCACGAGCAGCGCAACCTGTGGCTGGGAAGCCAGGCAAGCTGCGCTCGATTCTGTGCCGCCGCGCCGTCGAACGGGTTACGGATTTGTTTTCTTCGGCGTAGGTGAAGGCTGAGCCCCGGGCGCAGGCGCTTTCGGCTGTGCGGCCGCAGGGGCGGAACCAGATGGCGCAGCCGTGCCGCTCGCCTTTATTGGATAAGCCTGATCGTAGAGACGGATTATTTCCTGGGTGATGTCGATCTGACTCGAGCCGTAAACTACCGGCGATCCCTGGGCAGATGTATCGAATACCGCGGTGTAGCCGTTTTCGCGGGCGTGGCGATCGAGAACGTCCAGCATTTTTCGCCCGATATTGTCGATGACGTCGCTCTGAGCGGCGTTCACGGCCTCATTCAAGTCATCCTGCTTGCGCTGAAATTGGCGCGTCAAAAGCTCGCCCTGGCGCTGTAGCCTGGCCAGCTCATCGTCGCTGAGGGTGCCGTGGCTATTGCTGACGCGATTCTGCAAATCCTGGATCTGCTTCTGCATGTTCTGCAGGTCGTTCTGTTGCGAGGCGAATTGACTCTGGAGCTGGGCGGAGGCCTGCTTTCCTTCGGCGGTGGTCACGATAGCCTGCTTCACGTTGAGAATGGCGATTTTTATCGGAGCCGAAGGAGCGGCGCCGCCGCCCGTCTGGGCCCAAGCGCCAGCGGCCGGCAGAGACAGCAGTGCCAGCACTAGAGTCCAAAGGTTTCTCGGCATTTGGTGAGCTTTCATGCTTTCTCCTTCACGAAATTACGAATCGGGAATTATAGCGACCGAATTTTCCGGGCGTCAACTTGGTTGCGGGTGAGATGCCGCACAGAGTGCCTTTTGTTGCATCGCGACAAGAATCTCTAGTGCGGCAAGGGCACCAACAAAAGCTGGTTGTCTACCGGATCGGCGACAACGGCCAAGTTCGTCTGCGGATGAATATCCACCGCAAATTGCGTGGAAGATTGCAGCGAGAAGACCCCCCGCACGGTTTGATCGATGAAATCGACCACGGTCATGGTTCCACTCAGGCTGTTCGCCGTCACCAGCGTGCCGCTCTCGAAATTATAAGCGATCGAGCTGGGATCGATGCCCACGCGGATCGCTGGCGTGGTGAGTGTGGCGGGATTAAAGACAACCACTTGGTTGGTTGCACCGGAAGTGATCAAAAAGCTGCCTGAGATGGGATCGATCAATAGCCACGCCGCTGGGGATTGGGTCGGTGGTGATGGTCCGCGGAACGCCGTCATTGACGATATCAACGATGGAGGCGTTGTTGCTGCCCGCGTTTGCTGCTACGGCTAAACCTGCCTGCGGATACACGGCGACACCTTGAGGAGTTGTTCCAACAGTAAGCTCGGGTTTCGCGCCGAAGCCGGTGCCGGTCGCTAGGTTAACCAGAGAGACTTCGTTACAGCCGGGCTCGGTGACCACGGCAGCGTTACGGACTACATCGATGGCGACACCCTGAGGCGCGGGGTTGGAGCATCCGCTGGTGACCAGACCGACGGCCTGGATGACTTGCTGGCGGGCGGCATTGGATATTTGCGAGGACGTGTCTATAGCGTCGAGCGCGTATTGGCGGGGACCTTGGGCTGCTAGTGTTGTGCCCGACAACGTCGCCGTCATTAGCCTGCCGCCGTTTGAAATCGTGACGCCTGTAAAGGGCGTTGTATCTCCGTCAAGGCGGGGAACAGAACCAGTGGTAAAGCTTCCTATGAGCGTCACGGTCTGGTTCAGTGCCGTGGCGCCAGATCCTAGGCTCGAGCAGATCGTCGCCTGACAGCTCGGCGTGCCTACCGGCATCACGCTGCTCTGGACGATCTGGGGCGCGCCGGAGCGCAACTGTTGCGTGCGTGTGCCAAGGGAAAAGAGGCTAACAGTTTTGTCGTTTTGATTGACGATCAGGGCCGTATTGGCTGCGGGATCGATGGCCACATCGATGGGGAAACTGCCCGTCGTGAAGGTAGAGAGCCGCGCGGGGGTCACGGGATCGACCACAAATCCCTGGTTGGTACTGTCGTTTACGATGACACCGATGTTGGTCAGCGGGTTCATGGCGGTAGCAACATTCTGTGTGTATGAGGGAAGACCGTTTACCAAGGGCGAGGTCTGATCCAGGATGTTGAAGACAAAAGCCGGCACGTTGCCGTTGGGGTCGACGAGAAGCGCTTTCTGTGTCTCATCGTTGATGCTGACTCCACGAACATTGGGAGGCGTCGCCAAGCTGGCGACGGGCTGCGCGTAAATTGCCGTGCCGCCAGTGCCTGAAGCACAGGACGCCTGTGGATACGTAAACGTGGTATTGGACACGCTTCTCACGGGGAATATTCCATTAAGAGTCGAAGGGCTTGCGCCGCTCATCAGGACGGGTTGGCCAGCAAATAAGCCGACCGTAGTGGTCGCATTGGCCGTTACGACTCCGCCGCTGCAGCTTAGAGTATTGATTTGATTTGTCGTTTGGCGTCCCAAGTCCACGATGGAAAGCGAACCCGCGCCTCCCGGTGTCGCCAAAGCCCAGTTCAGCTTAGGCGACACAGCGATATGCGGTTGCGGCCCATTATTAATATTCACGACGTTTATGAGGATGGGTGCCGGGGATGGTGCGGGCAGCGCGACCACGCCCTGTGCTGCCTGAACTTGATTCATATCCAGAATCGCCCCGGCATTGGAGCCGCCTCCGGCGCCCGCCGTGAATGCTACGAGGGCGTGCCCGCTGACGGGATTGATTCCCACTGCAACGGGAGCCAACGAAAGGGGGTTGCCAATCGAATCCACGGAGGGAAAGGTCAGCAGAGCCGTGACTTTGGGGACGCTGAGGTCTATGACCGCGAGCGTAGCGTTCGCATTATTGGCCACTAGTGCGAGGTTACGGATGTTATCGACGGCCACTGATGTCGGTCCAGTGTGAACACTACAAGGGGTGGAAGAGGATCCGGAGGAGGATCCGAGAGAGCCAGTACAGAGCGAAGCCGTAAGGATGCTGAGTGATGGCGCGGCGAGGCTGCCCAAGCTGACGAGAGTAATGTCATACGTAGCTTGATTGGCGACGACGGCCACGCCTGTAGCCGTATTGATTGCCACAGAGGAGGGGGCGGGGTTAGTACCCATGGCACCTACCGCGAGTGCTGGGCCGATTTGTGTCGGCGTCGAAGTTGGCTGCACGGCCAGATTGGCGGCGGCCATCGACCCATTCGCCGAGCCCGACGCCTTGTTCGTAACGGTGATCGGATAGAGTCCGGGTGCGCTGGCATCGGAACCAGGGATGGCAAGTATCAATTGTCTATCCGAGTTAAATGTCAGGGTGCCGTTGCCCTGTCCATTAAACTGCACATTCACAACCGGAGTTCCTTGGATGGGATTTCCTTGGGCGTCCGTAGTTACATTTGTCGTACCGAAATAGCCGCCGTCGAGCGTTACGTTAAAGGCCCCGCTTGGGAGGCGAATGCTATCGGGTGTGGCGGCCACGAGGGCCGGACGCACCGGCGAGAGGGTGAGCACACAAGGCGAGGGAGAGCAATCTTGTGGCGATCCATTCTTGCGCTGGGCCTTAAAGGTTAGGGTTACCGTTGTAGCGGGCGATGTCGGCACAGTAGAGAGGATTGAATCGGGGACACTGACAAGAAGACTGGTGGAAGATAAAGAGAAAAAGGAGCCCGCCGGCAGCGAAATGTCGCTCACACCACTCCAGGTGACGGTCTGGTTAGAAGTGCCGGTCACCATAACAAGGGGTTTGAACTGGAACGTCTCGTTCGTTCCGATTGTACACGTGGGCTGCGCGAATGATACGCGGATGCCGGAATCGAGCGAGATTATCGCGCTCGCGATGGCACTGGTACTTTGAACCTGGGCCGTGACGGTTATGTTCGGGGTGGCCATCGCCGTCCCGCCCACGCCATTAGCGGGAGGTCCGGCAGGGTTGTCAACCTGCACGCCGAAATTGCCGTCCTGAAGCGTTGCGGCGGCAAGGATGATGAATGAAGAGTTCCAGCCGGCGACGGAATTTCCTGAGATGGTGATGGTGTTACCGGGAGTGAAGTTCGTGAAATCAGACCCGCTCTTAAGTTCAATGACTGCGCCCGTGAAGCCGGAGTTAGGGATGGAGGCGTTGGCCATTGCGAAGATGATGGGGACAGCTGCCCCTGATGCCGAGACCGGGCGCATGACAGGCGCGGTATAAAGTCCGGTGGGGCTGATGGTGCCTACGGTGGCGTTTCCGTTAGCGAAGCCATTCACGCTCCAAGTTAAAGCGTTGTTCGATCCCGCAACACTGGGAATGAACTGCACGCTGGTGCCAAGCAGGACCGTCGCCGAGGGCGGCGTGATGCTTATGGTGACAGCGGAAGAGTTGCTGCTTCCGCATCCTGCCAGCGCTAGGCTGATGACGAGCGCGACGCAAAGCCATCCCAACCACGCTTTCATGCTCTTGTCTCCAATTTCCAGGCCCTTTCTTCCGCGGTTCGAAGCGCGCTGGTAGCTCATTCAGAATGTCCGGCTGACCGTAAACCGGAATGTTGTTTTCGGCTCAAAGAAGTTGATCCGCTGCGTATTCACCTGGAAATTCTGCAGTTGCGGAAGAATCTGCGAATCCCAGAGGCTGGGGCCGACCGATTGTCTCAAACTCTGATAATCGATCGATCGGAAGGTCGTAATTGGCGCGGCAATCTGCTGCTCGAGGCGATCGGCGTTATAGGCCCAGTAGAGGCGGAAGGGCGCATTGATAATGGGCAACTGCACGACGAACTCGATCCCGGCGGAAGCTCGAGGTTTGAAGTTGGTGCCGGGCTGAATCCGCAACGAATTCTCGGTGAAATCGTGAAAGAGCGAAGTAATGCTGGCGAGACCGCTCCCATTGAGCTGCAGTTGATCTTTCCGCAATATGCCAACGGCACCGGCGTCGAGGAAAGCCGCGGCGGTTACTGGGCCAACGATAGGAATGCGATATTCCGCGTTGAAGACACCGGAAGTGTCGCCCCCTGGGAAAGAGGGCTCAAAGGTGAGCACGGGTATGGCGGGAGTGGCGCGCCTTGTGGCGTTGCCCGCAATATCGAGGTGCGTCGGATCAAGATAAGTCAACGACGTACTGGTCACCAGGGGAATAAAGGCTATCGGTGTGACCGTGCGAATATCAAATCCGCGCAAGTCTTGCTCGCCACCCAGGAAGAGCCGCTCGAAGGGAGGAACGACACGATTGCCATAACCGGTGGAGAACGCGCCGACGAAATGGAAGGCCAGCACATTGCGCTTGTGGTTGATGGGATGGAAATACTTAGCCTCCAAAACGTTCGTCATGGCTTTCACGTTGCCGCCGAGGCCTTCGATCTTGAAGGAATAGAACAACGATTTTCCGCCGGTGGGGTTCAGCTGACCATTTACGGTGCTGTACGTCAGAGTTGGATTGAGGTAACTCGAAACAATGCCTGTGAGCGCAGAAGGGCCGGCGAGGGATTGGAAATTCAAGACTTCGAAAAGATCCGTGGAGGCCGTGCTGTACGCGGTGATATCCGTTCGCGAGTAGCCGTAGCTTAATCCTAGCCTGGCAAAAGAAAATTTTCGCAGCGGATAACTGGCGAAGATGGTGCCGCCGATGGTGTTCTGGGTGTAATCCTGTTCGATGCTTGGGTTGATTTGAAGTTTCTGCCCGAAAAGGATGGATTCCTGCTGCGACTGGTTGAAGTTGAAGCTCGTATAAGAGACCGTAAAGCCGGTGGCAATCGGCCGGTCAAACAAATAGGGCTCGGTAAAGCCGAAGAGGGCGCTTTTCTGGATATTGCCGATCTGTCCGGATAGCGTGAGCGTTTCGCCCAAACCGAGGAAGTTATTGGTCTGATAGCTGAGACCAATGAAGCTGCCAGCGAGCCCGCTGACGCCGCCGGTCAAGCTGATGGACTGTTTGCCCTTCTCCTTGAGCTTGAGCAAAATATCGACGGTGGCATTTTTGGTATTGCGCTTAATTTCGGCATTTTCAGGTTTGATTTTGTCAAAGTAGTCCAACTGATTGAGCCGAAGCAGGCTCAGCTCCCAGGCGTGGTTATTGAAGATGTCTCCTTCGCTGAGCATGAGTTCGCGGCGAATGACTTTGTCTCGCGTGGTGGTGTTTCCGGAGAAATCGATGCGGCGGACAAAATATTGCTTCTGTTCGTCGAAATCAAGCGTGAGGTCGATGGTTTTGGTGTTTTCGTTGACGTCGGGGAGAGGCACGGCGGTGAAATCGATATAACCGTAGACGCCGTATAGCTTGTTGTAGTTTTCGATGGCTTTGCGAATCTTGCTGATGTCGAAGAGGTCGCCCTGGTGCAGCGGGAAAACCGATTCCAGATATTCGCGCTTCAGGGAAAGGCCCTTCTCCGGATCGGCGCTGCGTATCACTAGGCGTCCCATGTGATACTGCTCGCCTTCTTCGATAGGAATGGTGATGTTAGTGGCTTTGCCGTGCTGGTGACCGATGATCGGGAGAGGGCCCAAGCCTTCCCGATTTACGTCTACAGTCGCCAGGACGGGATCCTTGACCACGACTTTGAAGTATCCGGCGCTCTGATAGAGATTGCGGATACCGGCTTCCAGGTCCTCGTTCAGCTTCTGGCGGTCGAAGGTTTTATGCATGACGGGTACATCGAATAGCCACACGGGAACGGCGATGGGGCGGGAATTGTGCATGGCCCTTATGATCTTGCGATTGGAGAAGGCGTGATTGCCCTGGAAGGTGATGGTTCCGACCTTGACCTTGGGCCCTTCATCAATGGTGAAAACGAGCTTGACCGCGTTCGTGGAGGGGATTTTTTCGTAGGTTGGCTTGACCACCGCGAATTGATGGCCGTGCTCCGACTCCAGGTCCTTGATCACCACTTCGGCCTTTTTAATTTTCGTGGGGTCAAACTGCCCCTCGACGGAGAGACCTACCTTGCGATCCTTGAAGCGATCAAGGATATCTGATTCCGTTATGGACTTGATGCCGTGATATTCGATGCGGCGGATGATGGGACGTTCGACGACGTAAAAGATCACAATTTTGGCATTCGGGCTATTGGCGCTATCTTGAACTTCAAGGCGAACATCCTCGAAGTACTGGGTATTCCAAAGGGCCTGAAAGTCGCGCCGCAGCGCGTCTTCGTTATAAGGATCACCTGAGCGGCTGAAGATGCGCGCCTGCAGAGTCTCCGTGCGGATGCGGCGATTTCCCTGGAACTCGATGCGCAAGATAGTGGGCGCACTTTGCTGCGGAGCGGCAACGGGCGGACTCACCTGTGGCTCAGCCTCGGGCGGAGTCACTGGCGCGCCGGGAGTGATCTGGGCGCGCAATGGCAGCCCGAGCGTGAACAAACAGAGGACGAGTGAGAGCAACGTCGTAATGTTAACGCCAGGAAGCAGGCAGGAATTCTTATTTGCGGCCGTGGCAAATGTCAAGGCCGCTCCCCCCAAGCCAAAATTGTTCGCTCTCCCGCCGGCCCCGCCAGGGACGGCTTGCGGGGCGTAGGATTCGCTAGTGGGTAACCGGGGTTGCTTCGACGACCGGCCGGAAGCCCAGCCCCTCTCCGGAGACATGGATTTCCAACGTCGCCGGACGCTGCAGGCCTCCCTGGATCAATGCTTCCGACAGCGGATCCTCCACGTACCGTTGCAATGCCCGTCGCAACGGCCGCGCACCGTAGCTGCGATCGCCGCAGGTCTTATCGAGAATCCACTGACGCGCTTCCGGAGTCAAGACAATTTGCACCTGTCGATGGATCAGCGTGTCATTGATCTGGCCAACCAGAAGGTCAATGATGCGCAAGAGATCGTCGTCGATGAGCGGGTTGAAGAGAATGATTTCATCCAGGCGATTCAGAAATTCCGGATTGAAGACTCGCTTGACCTCGCTCATCACCATTTCGTCCATCGATTTGCCGGCGCCCTCTTCTCCCACGGACTGGAAACCCAGGGCCGAGCGCTTCTGCAAATGGCGGGCACCGAGGTTAGAGGTCATGATCAAAATGGTATTGCGGAAGTCTACGGTATTGCCCAAACCATCCGTCAGCTGGCCGTCTTCAAATACCTGCAGCAAGATGTTATAGACGTCGGGATGAGCTTTTTCGATTTCATCCAGCAGAATGACCGAATAGGGCGTGCGCCGCACGCGTTCGGTGAGCTGACCCCCCTCTTCGTAGCCCACATAGCCGGGAGGGGCGCCGATCAGCTTCGACACGGAATGCTTCTCCATGTATTCGGACATGTCGAAACGAACGAGGGACTTCTCGCTGCCGAAGAGGAACTCGGCCAGCCGGCGAGCCACTTCGGTCTTGCCCACACCGGTCGGCCCGAGGAACAGAAAACATCCGACTGGGCGGCCCGGCGCCTTGAGGCCGGCGCGGCTGCGGCGAATGGCGCGAGCCAGAGCGGTGATCGCCTTCTCCTGACTGATGACGCGTTTGTGCAGCTCCTGTTCGATACGCAGCAATTTCTGCTGCTCGTCTTCCTTGATCGAAGTGACTGCGACGCCGGTCCACCGCGAAACAACTTCCTCGATATCTTCGCGCGCGACGATGCCGGTGGTGGAATCATCCAGCTTCAAACGCTCGCGCAACTGGCGCAAGTTGTCCTTTTCTTTGCGTTCTCCTTCGGAATAGAAACGCGCCTTTTCAAACTCATGGTTGGCAATAGCCGTTTCCATGCGGTGGGTAATGAATTTCACACGCTTCTGCATCTCAGCCACTTCGTCGGGAAGCGTAGCCTGGCGCAGCTTCACGCGCGCGCCTGCTTCATCGATCAAGTCGATGGCCTTGTCCGGAAGGAAACGGTCGGGGATGTACCGGCTGGAAAGATAGACGGCGTACTGGATCGCTTCGTCGGTATAGCTGATGGCGTGAAATTTTTCGTAACGCTCGCGGACGCCCTGCAAAACGCGAATGGCTTCCTCTTCCGTGGGGCTATTGACCTTCACGGCCTGGAAGCGGCGCTCCAGGGACCGGTCTTTCTCCACCGATTTGCGGTATTCGCTGGGGGTGGTGGCGCCAATACATTGAATTTCCCCACGACTCAAGGCAGGCTTCAGGATATTTGCGGCGTCGAGCGAGCCTTCGGCCGAACCGGCCCCGACCAGCGTATGCAGCTCGTCGATAAAGACGATGGCGTTCTGGCTTTCCATCAGTTCCTTCATGATGGTCTTGAGGCGCTCTTCAAATTGGCCGCGGTACTTCGTTCCGGCGACGATCAAGGACAGGTCGAGCGAAAGAATGCGCTTATCGGCGAGGAAGGGAGGCACATCTCCATCGGCGATGCACTGCGCGAGTCCTTCCACAATCGCCGTCTTGCCCACACCCGGCTCTCCGATCAGGACGGGGTTGTTCTTTGTACGGCGGCAGAGGATCTGGATCACGCGCTCGACTTCCTTTTCGCGCCCGACGAGCGGATCGAGCTGCCCCTCCAGCGCCGCCTGGGTCAGATCGCGGCTGAACTCGGCAAGGAGCGAAGTTTCCTTCGGCCGATTCACCTGGACTTTTTCGCCAGCGCTGCGCGCGAGTTCTTCACGGAGCGAGGATAAGCGCAGGCCGCGCTCGGCCAGTATCTCGGCGCCAAAACATTTTTCCTCTCGCAGGATCCCCAGCAAGAGATGTTCTGTGCCCACGTGTTTGTGGCCGAGCCGTTCCGCCTCCTCAGCGGCATAGTTGAGAATGCGTTTGCATTCCTGGCTCAAGGGCACTTCAACCGAGGTAGAGATGCGCTCGCGAATGGTAATGCGGGATTCGATTTCCTTGCGAATCGATTCGATGGAGCCATGCGTGCGGAGAAAGCGATTGGCCAGCGCCTTGTCTTCACGCATGAGACCGAGCAACAGGTGTTCGGTTTCGATGTACGGGCTTCCGTATTGGCTGGCCTCATAGCGCGCAAAAAAAATCACGCGGCGGGCCTTTTCCGTATAGCGTTCAAACACGGCTCAGCTCTTTTCTCCCTCGGTTACCGGTAAAGGGGCCTGTTGGTATGCAGCGTCGGGCTGGAGAAAGCCATGCTCCAACCGCAGAACGCGGCCACAGCGCTTGGCCAGAACAAGATTATGCGTAGCCAGGATGGAAGTCAGCAGGTGCTTCTGATGCAAGCGCTCGATTAAATCCATAATTGCGACGGCATTGAGCTCGTCCAGATCGCCGGTAGGTTCATCGGCGAGCAATACAGCCGGTTTGGTCACGAGCGCCCGCGCAATGGCCACGCGCTGTTGCTCCCCCCCCGACAGCTCTGCGGCTCTCTGCCGCGCTCGAGAAGCCAACCCGACTTCGGCCAGCAACTCCTCGGCTCTCCGGAGCGCTTCGCCATAGGCGGCGTCACGCATCAGCAAGGGCATCGCCACATTCTCGGCTGCCGTAAAATCCGGCAAGAGATGGTGCCGTTGCCAAACGAACCCGATTCGGCGGTTTCTGAATTCCGCGAGCGAATCGCTTCGTCGCGCCCCCAGCGCTTTCGCATTAAAGTATACTGTACCGCTCGTTGGAGTGTCCAGCGCAGCGAGTAAATGCAGCAGCGTACTTTTTCCCGAGCCGGAGGGCCCCACGATCGCGACCATTTCGCCTTGACTGAGCGAAAGATCGATGCCGTCCAGGACCGTGATAGCGCGCGCCCCGGTTCCATAGACTTTGCGCAGGGAGCGGGCTTCCAGCCAGACGCCACCCGGAGTTAGCCCCTCCGCAGCGGCGCTCTCATTGGAGGCCAGATTTTCTTGCACCTCGTTCACAGTTCCCTCGCAGATGCGCAGCCTTACAATCTGTTTGATGCCAAATTCTGCTTCCAGATTGCAGTCCCATCAGCAAGCCAGTGTCCAGGTTCCTAGCCCATCCAGTCTAAAATCTTTCCCCTTTTCTGCCAGAAACTGCCCCCGGCCTCCTGGAGTTATTATGGGCGCCAGAGCCTCTCCTCACAAGCCATTGCATCCATGGTAATTGCGATACGCAGGAGCAGCTCGATCTGGCGAATCCGTTTAGAAAATCGACGCCTCGTGTCCTTAAGCCAGATAGGGGAGCACGCGACGCGCCAAAGTTCGAGAGCAATAGTGTGCCAGGCTTGACTGTATTTCGAGAGTGCAAGAATCCCTAGTCGCAATCACTCATAGCGCAGCAATTCTACTGGCTGGATGCGCGACGCGGACCGAGCTGGCAGGAGTGTGGAAGAAATGCTGATTGCCAGGGCGGCGGCGGCAATCCACAACGCATCAGTTGGATTGGGCTGGAACGGCACGAAGGGTACAGAGTAGATCTGGGGATCCAATGGAATCAGCCTATAGGTACCCGCCGCCCAAGCCAGGGAATAACCGGCGATGAGACCCAATGCCGTTCCGAAGGCACCGACGGCGATCCCCAGTAAAACAAAAATCCTTTGAATCTGCTGGCGGCGCGCCCCCATGGCCATCAGGACCGCGATATCACGGGCGCGGTCACTCACAGTCATCGCCAGGACGACAAGAATATTCAACCCGGCTACAAAAGTTATCAAACCAATAAACAAAGCCGTAACCAACTTCTCTAGACGCAGGGCACGAAAAAGAGCGCGATTTTCGTCCATCCACGTAGTGGCTACGTAACCTGGTCCGGCCTCGCGGGCGAGTTGGACTCCGAGTTCTTCAGCGCGATCGACATCCGCGATGCGGAACTCAAGAACGCTGGCAACGTCTCCAACGCCGGCAAGGTTTTGCGCGGCACGGAGCGTGACAAACCCCCAATTCGCGTCGTAGTCGTAGAATCCGGAATCAAAGATGCCGCTGATACGGAAGCGTTGGGACCGGGGAATCATTCCGAACGGTGTCATATGACCGGCTGGGCTGGTCAGCATGACGTAGTCATTCGGCCGCAATTTCAAGTCATCGGCAAGCATCTTTCCCACGACGACAGAATCGAAGCCCTTGGAGTCCGGAGTAAAGTCTGCGGTTCCGGCAACTACTCTCTGCAGCGCTTCGTTGCGTTTCGGCTCCAGTACGGGGTCGATTCCCTTTATGACGACGCCATGGGCGCGTCCACCCGAGGATAGGAGCACGGTGATGTAGATAGCTGGCGCTACTGCTTTCACGCCGGGAACGCGGCCCAGGCGCTCGGCGAGTTCGCTGTAATTACTAAGGGCTTCGGAGCCGGGACGAGAAATACTTACATGAGCAGTCACGCCGAGCAAACGATCCTGCAGAGTGATGCGAAATCCGCTGTTCATGGCCAGAGCGATCACGAGTGTGGCGACGCCTGAAGCGACGCCCACCACTGCCAGCAAAGTGACCAGGCGAAGCACTGCTGGTCTGTTTGGCGATCTCAGATACCGCCTCGCCAGAAGCCAAGCAAATCTCATTGGTTCGCGTCCGGCTGCGGACGTAGCAGCGGGAAAAGAATGACTTCCCGGATGGAATGCGAATCAGTGAAGAGCATGGTAAGGCGGTCGATGCCAATCCCCATTCCGGCTGCGGGCGGCATGCCGTGAGAAAGCGCCCGGATATAGTCGAGATCCACTTCGCGCGGCACTTCTTCGCCACCGCGCGCAACCTGTTCGCGGAAGCGGCGTTCCTGCTCCTCGGGATCATTCAGTTCCGAAAAGGCATTGCCCAACTCCATCCCGGCCACGAACACCTCGAACCGTTCGACGACAGAGGGATCGTCGGGACGGCATTTTGCCAGTGGGGAAATATCCGTGGGGAAATCGTAAAGCAGGGTAGGCTGAATCAGCTTCGACTCGGCGACGGCTTCAAAGAGCAGTCCCGTCGCTTCACCGTCGGACATGGAGCTGACGTCCAGCAACGGCCCCGAAGGCGCCGCTGATGAGCGCACCGCCTCCTTCTGCAGCCATTGATTATAACGCGCGGCAATGGCGCGGGGCCCGCCGGGGGAGGCCAGTTCCGCCGCGCTAGGAGCCGGACCTGCGTCGCCGGGCCAGTGTTGCGTGATTGCTTCGCGCATGGAAAGGCGCTGCCACCGGCCGAAGTCAACTCTCTGCTCACCGAAGGTGATTTGTGTTGTGCCGCAAATTTTTTGCGCGAGCTCGGCGAAGAGTTCTTCAGTCAGCGCCATGAGGTCGCGGTAGTCGCTGTAGGCTTGATAGAACTCCAGCATGGTGAACTCGGGATTGTGTTCGCTGGAAACGCCTTCATTGCGAAAATTACGATTGATCTCATAGACGCGGTCGAGTCCTCCCACCAGCAAGCGTTTCAGATACAACTCCGGGGCGATGCGCAGATAGAGATCTAGATCGAAGGTGTTGTGGTGGGTGATGAACGGGCGCGCGGCGGCCCCGCCGGCGATCGTCTGCATCATCGGTGTTTCCACTTCGATGTAAGCGCGCGCATCGAAGAACGCGCGCAATCCGCGCAGAATCTCAGCGCGCCGGAGAAATGTCTCCCGCACACGGGAGTTGACGATAAGGTCGACGTAGCGCTGCCGGTGACGGAGTTCGACGTCCGCCAGACCATGCCATTTCTCCGGCAGGGGGAGCAAAGCTTTGGAAAGCAGCTTCAGGGCGTCGACCCAGACGGTCAATTCATTCGTTTTGGTCCGGAACAAGTGGCCGGAAATGCCAATGATGTCGCCCATATCCAGCAACTGAAAGAGATGGAAGGTCCGCTCACCAACAGCATCAAGCTTGACGTAAATCTGGAGCCGGGCACCGTCTCCCTGGATATGCGCAAAGCCTGCTTTCCCGTGGAGTCGCAGGGTCAAAAGGCGACCGGCCGTGCGCAGATTTACGCGCTGGCTTTCTAGGCTTGCCGCATCGCTCTGGCTATGAGCGGCCACGATCTGAGCCGGCGTCGAGGTCTGCTCGAACTTATGAGGATAGGGATCTTCGCCAAGCGCTTTAACTTCGGCGAGCTTTTTCTTGCGCTGGAGGTACTGGTCGAGCGGCTCGAAAGGCAAGGAGGCTTTCCGTTTGTGCTTCTCCAGCAGTATACCGATGCGTTTCTCGGAGCGTCAAGAAAACGCTTGTCCTAAAGGCCTGTGATATCATCGCACTCCCGCAGGAGGTGCGGCTTGGAAGATGCAATCGCCAATCGCGGGCTCCGCCGCACGGCCAGCGTGCAGGAAGACTGGGTGGCGTGGTTGCCGGAGGAGAAGGACCGCCTTTTCTACGCTACCCTTAACGAACTGGAGATTTCCTACGGGATTCTGAGTGTCACGCTGGACGACGCGTTCAACTTATGCGGGCAGGGCAAGCTTGCGCCCGCACGTGAACAGGCTCGCATGGTCGCCCAACTATTCGACCGTCTGGCAGGCCGGGTGCGAGGGATTTTGCGCTCCCTATACGAACATAGCCGCCAGTTCGGCACGTTCCCTAATACGGCGCCATTGTGTTGAAGTCGTTTTTCTGTGTGCTGCCGATCGAGGAGTTGCCGGCCTTTCGGCAGAGGGTGGTTTCGCTCACTCCAAAGCCGTCGTTGAGTCAAACTCGGCGTCCTGCGCAAGTTTTTGCCAAAATGGAACCGGCCTACCGCAAGAAGGTGACACAAGCGGCGGCGCCCGAACGATCTGCTGTTTCCCGGACCTCGCGTAGGAACCAAGCACACCCGGATCGTGATGGATAATAATAAGTAGTCTGGGTAATACAACTTGTGGAGCAGGGATGGCATCGATAGTAGCTGATGCGTCCCGACGGGACCGGTGGCCCGAACGAGACCAATAGAAGTCCGCGAGTTAGGCGAAGCGGAGGCCATCCGACGGGCACAGCAGGGCGACGCCGAGGCTTTTGAGCGCCTCTACAGACTCCATAATCGGCGTGTGTACGCGCTCTGCCTGAGGATGGTGGGAAACACGGCGGAAGCGGAAGACCTTACGCAGGAAGCTTTTTTGCAGCTCTTTCGTAAGATCGGAACGTTTCGGGGTGAGTCGGCGTTCTCCACTTGGCTGCATCGTCTTTCTGTGAACGTGGTGTTGATGCGTCTTCGTAAGAAAACACTTGCGGAAACCTCGCTCGATGAGGCCACTGAGCCGGATGAGGATGCCGGCGGACCGCGCAAGGATATCGGAGGACCTGATTTGAGGCTCTCAGGATCCGTGGATCGGGTAAATCTTGAACGTGCTGTTGGACAACTTCCACCAGGTTACCGCTCTGTCTTCGTGCTCCACGACGTTCAGGGTTACGAGCATAATGAGATCGCCGTGATCATGAACTGCTCGATCGGGAATTCGAAATCACAACTGCACAAGGCGCGGATGCGATTGCGGGAGTTGTTGCAAGAGTTTGAACGCAGTCGCGCACGTGAAGAGCGCCAAGCTGCCAAGGGTGGCTTAGGCGGCGGTCACTGAATGTAGATGAATGATTAAGAGGCCAAACAGGTCGCGACGCGGAAGGATGAACCCATGAGCCCAACCCAATGCGCGCAATTCGAACGGGTGCTGGAAGAGCAGCCGGACGCTCCCTTATCCGCTGCAGCCTCCGCGCATATGAATGGCTGTGACGATTGCCGCCTCCTGTGGAGCGAGCTGGAGGCTATCCGCACAGCGGGGATGGAATTGGGCAGCGAAGAGGTCGAGCCGCCGGAGTACCTATGGACCTCCCTGCGGCAACAACTGGAATCGGAAGGCTTAATCCGAGAGAGATCGGCACAGCAGGGCTGGCTCTCAGGCTGGTTTGGCGCGGCGCCACGATGGGCTTTGGCCGGCGCCTTTCTTTCCTTGCTGCTCATTGCAGCGATGTTGGCGGGCTATCAGGTGAATGAGCCAAATGCGGCCGCCGTACTCCCAGTGCGCCTAAGCATTTCTGCTGCGCGGCCGAGGTTGGTCGCATCGGATCTGGGGAAAACTCTCGACGGTGATCTGAAGCGAGTATTTGACTCGCTGCCTGAAGGCAATCCCGTCCTGGTAAGTTCGTTGCGCGAAAACCTCGGTATCGTTGATAATCTCATCGCTGTGTGTGAAAAATCCGTTCGCGAGCAGCCCGATGATTCCATGGCCCGTGATTATCTCTATG
>QHYQ01000524.1 GCA_003224175.1 Acidobacteriota bacterium | reverse complement strand
CCCTGCTCGCTCCGATCATCGTCAACATTCTGCTCATTCACATATTGATGCTTCCGAGCGGTCTGCCTCTGGCTATCATCGTGACGGTGCTCTGGATCGTCGTCTTTCTGAGTGTCCGCTTTGCGTTCGTTGGGCTCTTCCAGCAACACGTCCCAGCTCAGGGGCTACGGTAATAAAATCATGGAATCACTTTTCAGAAACCATTAAGGAGGAACTTATGCTTAGGATTGCGATCATTCTCGGAAGCACGCGCCCGGGTCGAAATGGCGAGGCGGTAGCGAAGTGGGTCTACGAAGTCGCGAAAAAGCGCAGCGACGCCGAGTTCGAGCTCGTGGACATCAAAGATTTCAACCTGCCGCTTCTGGACGAGCCGGTGCCGCCCATAATGGGGCAATACAGTAAGCCGCACACCAAAACCTGGGCGGCCAAGATCGACGAGTTCGATGCCTACGTTTTCGTCACGCCCGAGTACAACCATGGAACCTCCGGCGCGCTTAAGAACGCGATCGATTTTCTGTTTGCCGAATGGAACAACAAGGCGGCTGGGTTCGTCAGCTACGGCGGCGCCAGCGGAGCGCGCGGGGTCGAGCAGCTGCGTCTGAACTTGGCCGAGGTGCAAATGGCCACCGTGCGCAACCAGGTCTTGCTCTCCATGTATACCGACTTCGAAAACTTCAGCGTGTTCAAGCCCGGCCCAACAAAGGAACAGTCGGTCAACGAGATGCTGGATCAGCTCATCGCGTGGGGAGGCGCGCTGAAGACGCTCCGGAAGACTTCAGGATCGATCAAGTAACGGCTACGGACATTTCGAATCTGAAAAGGAAACAAGATCAAACCCAGACAAAGGAGGCGAGAAAATGAAGGTCATCGAAAACTATAAAAGGGCTATTGAGAATTCGGACGAAAATTTATTTAAAGAGCTTTTTGCTCCTCAAGTCCGCCTCGAGATCCCGGCTGGAGCAAGCGCCGATCATCCAGCGAACACAGTATCTCATATCTTGAGTCAGGTGGCCAAGACCGCGCCTGGGATAAAATGCACTTTAAAGGCTGATGCAGGAAACAATTGGCACTTGCTTGTCTTTGAGGGTCAGCTTGAGGGCGAGAAGCTTCAGGCGATCGATCAGGTGCACCTCAACAAAGATGGCAAGATCGATCACATCATTATCTACATGCGTCCCATCCCTGTGGCCCAGAAGTTTGCGGAAGCCATCATGCAAAGACTTCACCCTGCGAGGTAGGAACAAGACCGTGGTCTCCCTGCGTTCAGCGTCCTGGAGAATATTCGCTCTGATCCTAAGCTCGTCACTTGTCACGTGTCACTTCGATCGTATCAAATGTCTGCTGTATGCCGCGTTGTCCCTGGGCGACTACTGAGCCAAACATCACCTACCACGATAACGAATGGGGTATGCCGGTACATGACGACCGAAAGTTGTTCGAGTTTCTGATTCTCGAAGGCGCACAAGCTGGATTGAGCTGGACTACGGTTCTCAAGAAACGAGAGAACTATCGTAAGGCGCTCGACGGATTTCGATCGGAGAAGATCGCGGGTTACGGGGCGCGCGATGTGAAGCGGCTGCTCAACGACTCCGGCATCGTACGAAACCGGTTGAAGATCGCGGCAACGATCCAGAATGCGAAGGCTTTTCTCACGGTCCAGAAAGAATTGGGGAGCTTCGACGCTTATCTCTGGAGTTTTCGCGGCGGAAAACCGAAGCAGAATCGCTGGCGGAAAATGGCGGAGGTGCCCGCGCGCACGCCGGAATCCGATGCAATGAGCCGCGATTTGCAGCGGCGCGGATTCAAATTCGCCGGCTCGACCATCTGCTACGCGCTAATGCAGGCTGTCGGCATGGTCAACGATCATCTCGTCACATGTCCACGACACGCCGAACTGAGCGGCACACGTCGGCGAAAGTGAGGCTCGAATGCCTTCGGTTGTATTTCTTCGTGCGGCGAGTGTCGGTAAAACAAATCGATGTCAACCTGCGTCGATCGCCAAGCAGTTGGCGAAATTTGGTGTCCTCAACATTGGCGCGGTCGGCACGTTTGTCGTGCGGGAAGACGCGAGCGAGGCGGCCCTCCGCGCTGCGCCCGCTCGAAAGTTGCCATTCAAATGCGAGATGATGATTTGTCCGGCGCGTGACATCATCAAGCTCGCATCGAAGGATCCATTCTCAGAACAAGCCTTGGGCCCGAACATAGTCCGCTTCGTCAGCGTGTTAGCCAAACGACTTCGCGCGCTGCCTCCCCTTCCTCTCACTCTGCCCGGGACGACGACTGGCTGGTGAAGATCATTGCGATCCAAGACCGATTCGTTTTGGGTCTGTATCGGCGGCAGATGAAAGCGATCAGCTACCCTCGGCGGTATCGAAGAATGTAACGCCGCGTTCCACGGCCGCTCGGAGAAGAGAGATCATCTCCTGTTTGTCTTTGGGCGGGCCGTAAGAAAAGCTCATTCCCATGCAGCCGAGTCCGATGGCTGAGACTTCCAGATTACTCTTTCCAAGTTTGCGCTTCTTCATGTTTGAAATTGTTTCTTTATAGAAAGATCGCAGCCGCATCTCACGCCGCGCTGGCAGCAAAGATCTCCAGTCCCGCGGTTGCGCTGCGACAATCACGACTTCGCTCAGCCATTGTTATACTCGTCGTGGCGGCGCCACCAGACGCCCGTCTCGTTGCGTCCCTTGGGTGCCCGG
>QHYQ01000310.1 GCA_003224175.1 Acidobacteriota bacterium | reverse complement strand
CTTGCATCCGGCCTCGATCACTCCGGAGCCCACAAAGAATCCCTGTTTGCGGAATTGGGGATAACGCATGCGTTCTTTGTTCCGCTCGAAGTAGTGGGCTTCCGTCTGAAGGGTCTTCGCCAAGCCGGGATAGCAGGTCGCTCGAGAGCGCAGCGAAGCGACTAAGCTTTCAATCTTCCCTTTGTCCAACCGCCAAAGGTGCTTTGGGCCTCATGCCTTCAACGCGGCGGTTTGTCTCGGCGGTTAATACTCCATAGGCGGCGCAGGGGCTTTGCGGAAGCCAATAAGGCGCCGGGCTGCTGGATAATTGCTCCCGCAAAAGTCGCTTCGGAGGATAACATTGAGAAAATTCCTGGTCCTAACCCCAGCGGTGCTCTTGACGTGTGCTCTTAGTCTTTTGCCAACACGGTGCTTCGCTCAGGGGGAAGTCACCTTGGCTCGGCTGGACGCCATTATGCTCGCGCCGGACGCGAACGCGGCTGCTTTACCAAGCTTGCCCGCCGCCCCTCCGCCGGAGCCTGCTCCGGGAGAATCGTCGGCTCGTATTGGGATCGGCGTGAAGGTTGGGACGCTCGGCGCGGGAGGAGAAGTAGCGGTGCGCGTGCTCCACCGTGCGAACCTACGCTTCGGCTTCAGCGGGCTGGGCCTCGGTTACAATTTCAACCGCGACCAAATCAACTACGGGGCGAGGGTGCGGATGGAGGGGGCGCAGGCCACATTCGACTATTTCTTGATTGGCGGATTCCGCATCAGCCCGGGCGCTCTTCTCTACAACGGAACTCAGATCACCGGGACGGCTTCGGTTGTCAGTGGGAATACGTTCACGCTAAATGGGTTTCCCTACGAGAGCAGCGCGGCAAATCCAGTTACGGGCTCATTAGCCGTGACGTTTCGGAAGGTCGCGCCGGTATTGCTCTTCGGACTTGGCAACCTGATACCCCGCGGACGCAGGCACTGGAGCATCAGCTCCGACTTCGGCGTGGCCTTCTCTGGATCGCCAAACGCGGCGCTCAATCTGACCGGTCTGGCATGTCCTGTGGGAATCACCTCCGGCCCGACTTGTCTGGACGTGGCGTCGAATCCGATCATCCACTCCAACGTGATAGCCGAGCAGAGCTCCGTGAACGATAAGGTGAAATTTTTCAAGATCTATCCGGTGATTTCGATCGGATTCGGCTACAGCTTCTAGCGGACCAAGAATTGGGATGAGCAGTGGCCGGGCGGATGCGCCCAATTGAACCAAGGCTCGGCAAGCTGTGCCTCCGATGACGAAGGGCGCTCCCTGGGCTTCGGGGTAAACTTCCGAAGAGATGGCATCAAACCGTGATGACGGCGCCTAGCCGGAGCGCCCGATTCCACGGGTCGACGGGGGTTAGTCCCAACAGCGAGGGTATTCAGCGGGAATTCGGCCGCCCTCCGCGATGTCTTGCCCATGGGCTTGTCAATTGATGCCGGCTACCGTAGAGTACGGCTGTATCTTTAAGTTAACCCTTAGGCGAACCGCCCCACCGTGCGCCGATCAAGGTCTCCGCGACCCCAGCCGAAACGCCCGCGACCCCGCCGAGGCGAGCCTGCCCGCAGCGGAAACGCCGCCATGCCGCGCCTGGATCTGCAGGGCGATGCGCGAGCACGCAAACGGATTGGCAAAGCCTTTGAAGCCCTGGTGGCTTTGCAGGCTCGGCTGCGCGCGCCCAACGGCTGTCCCTGGGACCGCGAGCAGACGCACGATTCGCTCCGAACGTATCTGCTCGAAGAGACTTACGAGGTCTTGGACGCGCTCGATACCGGCGACGCGCTGAAGTTTGCCGATGAACTCGGCGATCTGCTGCTGCAGATCGTCTTTCACGCGCAGCTCGCCGCCGAGGCGGGGAAATTCGACATCGCCGACGTTATCGGGCGGATTCATACGAAAATGGTGCGCCGCCATCCGCACGTCTTCGGCAGGGTACGCGCGGAGACTTCGGCGCAAGTCTTGAAGAATTGGGAGCAGCTCAAGGCCCAGGAGCGCGCCAAAAGCCGGGATTCGGAGGCGCGCGCAGGTGTCGCGTCGATTCTTGATGCTGTTCCACGCAGCCTGCCGGCGCTGCTCGAGGGGCATCAGCTCACGCGGCGCGCGGCCAACGTCGGTTTTGATTGGGCCGACGTGAACGGCATTTTCGACAAATTGGCCGAAGAGACGGCGGAGCTGAAGCAGTTGCTTGTGTCCGGCGACGGTCGCCCGGGAGAAGTGGAAGAAGAAATCGGCGATCTGCTTTTCGTGGGCGTGAATCTGGCGCGCTTCCTCCGTTTGGACGCCGAAATCGCGCTGAAGAGGGCCAATCGCAAATTCTCGCGGCGATTCCGCGAGATGGAACGCAGGGCTGCGGCTCGCGGACAAGCTCTGAATAGCCTTTCTGCCGAAGAGGTGGACGCGCTGTGGAATGAGGTCAAAGGCGCCCGCTCCGAACTTGCCGCGGGCACACGGCGAGCAGTCTCAGGAGAGCGGCCTTAGATTTTGCCCCGGTGCGCTGAACGCGGAGACTCCATGACAACGGTTGCGAAGCGCGGCAAATCGTCCGAAGAAAAACCGCTGGAGATTGCGGTCCGCAGCTGCTCCGGCCTCTCGGAATTCGCCTCCTGCATCGAGATCGAGCGCGCGGTCTGGGGATCGGCCGATGTTGATATCGTTCCCCTTCCTCTCTTCGTCGTCGCCGCCGAGACCGGCGGGCAGGTGGTGGGCGCATTCGCCGGCGATCGCATGATCGGCTTTACCTTGGCGATTGCGGGCGTGCGCGGCCGAAAGCCCTTTCTGCACTCCCATATGACCGCGGTTTTGCGGCCTTACCGCAATCGGGGCGCTGGGCGCAAGCTGAAGCTCTTCCAGTGTCAGGAGGCCCTTGGGCGGGGCATCGATTTGATTGAATGGACCTTCGATCCTCTGGAGATCAGGAACGCCCACTTCAACTTTCGCCTCGGCGCCATCGTGCGGCGCTTCATTCCCAATATGTACGGCGTCACCACCAGCCCGCTGCACGGACGCTTGCCCACCGACCGGCTGGTCGCGGAATGGCGCTTGCGCTCGCCGCGAGTGCGCCGCGCGCTTGCGGACAAGCGCCCGCCCTCGAAGTCGCGCAGCAAGGAGTTCGTGCGCATCCGCGTGCCCGCAGATTTCGCCAGAGTCCGCAGCACCAATTCTGAGGACGCTGCGCGCATGCAGGGTGAGGTGCGTCTTGAATTCGAGCACTGGCTGGCTTCCGGCTACGCGGCGACGGGTATCGAGAGGACCGACGATGCCGCCGAATACCTGCTCGAGCCCTGGGCCGATAAGTGAGCATCCGGCCAGATCTTCCGGCGAAAGTCACCTGCAGGATGAGCTTTCGCCGGTCAACAAAGTCATCCATCGCGACAAGCTGGAGCGAGGGATCTGCTCGTCGCTAAGCTGGGTGGAAAAGCAGATTCCTCGTCGCTTCGCTCCGCGGAATGACAGCGCAATAACTTAGGCAAATAATTTCCCGCTATGCGCCTGTGCCAAGCCACGCTCCGCGAAATTCAAATGCCCCTCGTCCGGCCCTTCGAGACGAGCTTCGGCCGTACCGCCGACCGGCGCATCCTCCTGGTCGAAGTCGACGCCGACGGCGTGGCCGGATGGGGTGAGTGCGTCGCCGGTGAACGGCCTTCGTATTCCCCCGAAACCATCGAGACCGCCTGGCACATCCTGCGCGATTTCATCTGGCCGGCTCTGGTCCGCAAGGAATTTGCCGCGGCAGCGGACGTCTGGGAAATGGTTGCCTCGATACGCGGCCACCACATGGCCAGAGCGGCCATGGAGGCCGCCGTTTGGGATGCGGAGGCGCGCCAGAAAAATCTGCCGCTATGGAAACTGATCGGCGGCACTCTCGAAGAGATTCCCTGCGGCGTTTCCATCGGCATTCAGGAAAGCGGCGAGGAGCTCGAGCGCGTCGTGGAAAAGGAGTTGGCCGCCGGCTATCAACGCATCAAGATCAAAATCAAACCTGGTTACGATGTAGAGCCAGTCGCGCGCCTGCGCCGGCGCTTTCCCAAGATTCGCCTGATGGTGGACGCGAATTCGGCTTACAGACCTGACGACGCGGCGCGGCTGCGCGAACTCGAAGCCTACTACCTGATGATGATCGAGCAGCCACTCGGCTGGGACGATATTTGGAGCCATGCGGAATTGCAGCGCCAGCTCATGACGCCGATCTGCCTCGATGAGTGCATCCACACCGAAGAACACGCTCAGGCCGCCATCGCGCTGGGGGCCTGCCGCATCATCAATATGAAGCTGGGCCGCGTGGGCGGATTCGCCCCGGCGCGGCGCATCCACGATCTTTGCCGCGATCGCGGCATTCCCGTCTGGTGCGGCGGCATGCTCGAATCCGGCATCGGCCGCGCGCACAATATCGCGCTTTCCACGCTCCCCAATTTCACGCTGCCCGGCGATGTCACCGCCAGCAAACGCTACTGGACCGAGGACGTAATCGATCCCGAAGTGACCGTCACGCCGCAGGGAACCATTCGCGTGCCCTCCGGTCCCGGCATTGGTTACCAGCCGAGGCGCGAACGAATCGAGAGGCTTACGGTTCGGCACGAGGTCCTGCGCTAGTCCGTGGGTGCTGGAGACGAGTCCCGCTCTGCGACGTTTCTTCCAGAGCCCGTGCGGCCAGCGCCGTCTTCCGCCTGGATTTTCCTCGCCCTGGCCTTTCTCATCCTCGTGTGGTCCTTGAACTACATCGTCGGCAAAATCGGACTGCGCGAACTTCCGGCGCTGGCTTTGGGATCATTTCGGTTGGTCACGGCGGGGATCGTATCGTTGCCCGTGCTGCTCTTTCCGAGAGCGGGGAAGCGGCAGGGAATTAAAGTAACACTTGAAGTATTACAGAAGAGGCGACTCCATGCCCTCTGGACGATCACTTGCCTGGGCTTTTTTGGCGGCGTCCTCAACCAAGGCTGCTTCACTGTGGGCTTGAACTATACCTCGGTAAGCCACTCTTCCTTGATTATTGGTTGCGCGCCCATCCTTATATTGGTGTTCTCCCGGGCTTTGCGACTCGAGGCGCTCACCCGGCGGAAAGCGATCGGCATGGCGCTCGCGTTTGCGGGCGCGGCGGCGGTTGGCGTGGAGCACATTGGGAATGCTGGGGCTGGCAACATCCTTGGCGATCTGCTCACGCTTTTTGCCGCTGTCGGACTGGCGCTCTACACCGTGCTGGGGAAGCGGGCGATTACCGAATATGGCGCCGTGCGGGTGAGCCTGCTGAACAATATCTCGGCGGCGGTGCTCGCGTCGCCCATCGCCGTCTGGCAGATTCGCGTGCTCGCTCACGCGGGTCGTCTGGGCGCGATCAGCCTCGAAGCCTGGGGCGGTGTGATCTACCTGGGCGTGCTAGGCTCGGTGGTTTCCTACGTCCTATATTTCTGGGCCTTGCGCTATATGACTCCCGCGGGGCTCGGCGCAGTCAGTTATCTCCAGCCGATCGGCGCGACGCTCCTGGGATTGCTTCTGCTTGGCGAACCGATCACGCGCCGCGTGGCCGTCGGCGGGCTTCTGGTGATCGCCGGCGTCTATGCCATCGAAACTCACCCCGGCAGCGCTGGGGCCGAAGAAGAATTAGCCTGATCTGAAGCACAACCTCTTTTAATGCGCCACGAGTTCGGGCGCAGGAACGCTAGCCGTCCACTGGCTTATAGGGCTCTTTCTCCCACACTCGATACAGGAGGTTTCGGGGAACTGCTTGGCGCAGTAAGGGCAAACCGCTTGCGTTTGGAACGTGTCGAAACGCTTCTTGCACTGTGTGCAAACCCAAAAGCTTCCCAGCGGTGGCGCCGCTTTGCATGAGGGACAGTGGAATCCCTCATTTCGCGGCGCCTTGGCAAGTTGATATAACACGCGGGCGCTTTTGAATCCTCTCAAGCAATACATCATGACGAATATGGATAGGGCTCCGAGCCAGATGGACTGAATCCGCAAAGCCAGGAGGATGAATCCGGCGGCGCCGGCGAAGCCGAGAATCGTAGTCGCCATCAAGCTGCGAGCGCGTCCCATCACAAACCAAAGCAGTGAACGAAGGATTTGGCCGCCGTCCAACGGGTAGATGGGAAGCAGGTTGAAAATCAGCAAGCCGAAGTTGATATACGAAACCGAACGCAGGAGCATGTGGGCGCTGGGTATCATCTGCGCCCACGCGAAGCTGCGGTCCAGCATGGCTAGCGCGCGAAAAATGGGAATCAGCGCCACGTTTACGAGTGGCCCCGCAGCAATGCTCCACAGCGTGGCGCCCGGCCGTGGCGGCGCGTTCACATACGCCACCCCACCGAGAGGCCAGAGCATGATCCGATTGGCCGTTCCGCCAACCTGCCGGCAGGCCAGCGCGTGACCAAACTCGTGCAGCGTGACGATGAGAAACAGAGCCAGATACTCGGCGATATTCCAGTTAATAGAGGAGTACGCCTTCGCTCGGTTGCCAATCTCGTATGCGGCCACGAGAAACCAGGACCAATGCAAAAAAACATCAATTCCAGCGAAGCGGAAGAGGAGAATCGATCCTTGGCGAGTATTCATACCCAAACTTACAACACATCGGCTGGGCAGACGATTTATCGGCAAGCGACGCAGCCAGATAGATAACCCGATGACGTTCTCGGCAACTGCTCCGCGCACAAGCGGTTGCGGGTCCTCGAGTTTCCCTAAGTTGACGCTCTTCGGCCGCCGTGCTATAGCGTCGGTCGCATCCAATTCTCGCATGCGCTGATTTCGTGAACGCCTCCAGAGCTGCAGACCGAACCGCCAAACGCATTGCGCTCATTCCGGGCGACGGCATCGGCATGGAAGTCGTACCGGAGGCCGTACGGATTCTTCGCGCTGCCATTGCTAAATCCAACCGCCAGGCCGAATTCGTGGAGTTCGATTGGGGCGCCGAGCGCTTCCTGCGCGACGGCACCACGCTTCCCGCCGGCGCCGTGGAAATGTTCCGGCGCGATTTCGACGCCATTCTTTTCGGCGCTGTGGGCGATCCGCGCGTGCCGTCGAATCGCCACGCCGCCGATATTCTGCTCGGCCTGCGCGCCAAGCTCGATCTCTACGTGAACGCGCGGCCCGTGGAGTTGCTCGACGCATCGCTGACTCCGCTGCGCGATCGCAGCGAAAACGACATTCGCTTCATCATTTTTCGCGAGAATACCGAAGGACTTTACGCCGGTGCAGGCGGCCAATTCCGGCGCGGCGATCCAGACGAGATCGCCATCCAGGAAGACATCAATACGCGCCGCGGCGTCGAGCGCATCATCCGTTACGCCTTCGAATACGCCCGCGCGCGCAAACTGGGCAAAGTCCTGATGAGCGATAAATCGAACGCGCTCACGTTCGGGCACGAGCTTTGGCAGCGCGTTTTCGCGGAGGTGCGCCGCGAATATCCGGAGATCGAGGCCCGCCATCTTTATATCGATACATTGGCCGCGGAACTGGTCCGCGATCCGAGCCAGTTTCGCGTGATCGTCACCTGCAATCTTTTCGGCGATATCGCCAGCGACCTCGCGGCGCAGTTGGCGGGAGGATTGGGGCTTGCTCCGTCGGGAAATATCCACCCAGGACAAGTTTCGCTGTTTGAGCCGGTGCACGGTTCGGCGCCGAACATCGCGGGGAAGGGCATCGCCAATCCCATGGGCGCGGTGCTCGCCTCCGCGATGCTCTGCGACCACGTCGGCTGGAGCGATTTGGGCGACCTGCTGCGCGCGGCCGTGCGCGCGGCGGTTCGCGAACGGCAGACGACGCGCGACCTCGGCGGCTCGCGCTCAACCCGCGAAGTCGCCGCCTGGCTGCTCGAGTACGTCACGAAGGCGAAAGCTGCGCTGACCTAGAGGCAACTCCTCATGAGAGATCCTTCGCCCCGCTCAGGATGACAAAAGGGCGGTGTCATCCCGAGGGCGGTTTTTGCACTGAAGGATCTCTCTGAGGACAATCCGAGGAGCAACGCCGTTTAGCCGGGCTGAAGGATGCAAATTCAGCCGCTGGCGCCCCAGAAGCCGTATTGGCGGCGGCTCTGGCGCAGTCCCCACACCAGAAACATCCCCAGGATGAATCCGCCGATATGTGCCCACCAGGCCACGCCGCCTTGATTGATCTGCCCCAGCGTACTCAGCCCGCTCAGGAACTGAATCACGAACCAGTAGCCCAGTATCAGCAGCGCCGGTATTCGCATGGTAAAGAAAAAGAAGAGCAGCGGAATCAGCGTCAGCACGCGAGCGCCGGGAAACAGCACAATATAGGCTCCCATCACTCCTGAGATGGCTCCGCTCGCGCCGATGGACGGAAGCCGCGAGCCCCAGTTCACCACGATTTGCGCCAGGCCAGCGCCTATGCCGCATATAAAGTAAAACCCGAGATATCGCAGATGGCCCAGCCGGTCCTCCACATTTCCGCCAAACACCCACAGGAAGAGCATGTTCCCCAGGATGTGCAGAAAGCCGCCGTGCAGAAACATGCTGGTCACCAGTGGCACGATGGCCGGGCCCAGTTGCGCTCCTGGATGCGCCAGCGCCACTTCCGCACGCACGGGCACCAATCCGAACTGCTGCACCAGCAACTCTCCCGCGCGCGGCGGCAGCGAGAGTTGATAGGCGAACACGAGAAGGTTCGCCACGATCAGCAGAACGTTGACGATGGGAAAAGTGCGGCGCGGCGTTTCGCTGCGAAGAGGTATCATTCAGGCTTCACTTTTTACTTGAAGTATGCTTCACGCTCACACCCGCACGCGCAGACGCACGGCTAAGTTCCTCAACTCCGTACAGCCGCTCGCGGCGAGGGCCCTCGCGCCGAAGCTCCTCGATTTCGCTTACCGGGCGAATCCCGCCGCGAGCGCCTAATGCGGTGCAATTCAGCCCCGCCGCGGCGCAAGCAAATTCAAGTATCGCTGGAAGTGCATCGCCGCGCAGCAGGGAATAGGCGAACCCCGCATGAAATACGTCGCCGGCGCCTGTGGTGTCCACCGCGTCCACGCGAAATGCGGGGCAATAGTGGAACTGAGTTCCGTCCCAAGCCAGGACGCCATTGCGGCCGAGCGTCGCTCCCGCCACGCGGCAGCCGAAGCGGCGCGTGATCTCCGGCAGTGATTCCGGTAACTCCGGCATGCCGGCCAGGCGTTCGGGAAAATCACGCGAGCCAATCATGAAATCCACATGTTCAAGTAACTCTTCAACTCCGGGATAAAGATTGTCGAGGTCCGCAGTCACCATCGCGCCGCCTTCGCGAGCCCAGCGCGCCGCCGCTGCCGCCGGTGCGCAGGGATGTCCATCGACGTGGACGAGGCGCGCGCCGCGAATCCACTCCCGGGGAAATTCCTCCGGCCGCAGGTCGAGCCGGTCGTCCCGCTGCCAGAGGATGGTGCGTTCACCGGTGCACTCGTCGACGATGATGAAGGCCAACTGGCTCGCGCAATTCGGCACCTCGGTCAAATGCGCCTGGACTCCTTCGCGCGCAAATTCCTCGCGCTGCATCCGGCCCGCGGCATCGTCGCCAATCTTGCCCACGTAGCGGCTGCGCAATCCCCAGCGGCGGCAGGCCACCGCAGCCGTGGCGGCTTGTCCTCCCGGAAGCAAAGAGGAGGAGAGGATCTTGGTCTTAGAGTCGAAGGCAGGGAAGCGGGGCACACGAATGAGCGTATCTGTGGCGTTGAGCCCGATGGAGACGATGTCGGCGCGATCCGCAGCGCTTCGCTTTGCATCGGCCCCACGCGCAACGGCGCGACGCGCGCGGTTTTTTCCGGGCGACATGAGCCAAAGACTCTATGCAATTGGCGCGGATTTGCAAGCGTCGCGTCAGCCACGTTGCGCGGCTCGCCGCGCTATGATAATTAGTTTCATTTGTGTTTTGCGGCGCGGGTCTGCCGGCTGCTGGCGGTCGGCGCGCCGACAAGCCCATGCCGGTTCGCGAATCCGAAGCGCTGATTCTCCGCAGCTTTCCTCTCGGCGAGGCCGACCGGCTGGTAAGTTTTCTCAGCCGCAGCGCAGGGCGCATGCGCGGAGTGGCCAGCGGCGCGCGCAGAACCAAGAGCCGCTTTGGCTCGACGCTCGAGCCGTTTTCCTACGTGCGCATGTGGTTTTACGAGCGTGAGACGCGGGAACTGGTGCGCATCAATCAGTGCGAGCTCGTCGAATCGTTTCTCGATGTGCAGCGCGATTACGCCGTCACCCTGGCTCTGGCCCTCGTGAGCGAGGTGACCGAAGCCGTGCTCGGCGAACACGAAGTCGCCGAGCCCAATTTTCGCCTGCTGCTCTTGATCGCGCGAGCCATCAAAGCGGGCGCGAAGCTGCCGCTCGCGCTGGCGTATTTCGCGTTTTGGACGGTGCGCCTTGGTGGCTGGATGCCGGCGCTCGATCGCTGCTCGCGTTGCGGTGCGGCGTTGACGGATCGTGCTTCGATGGCGCGAAGCGGGCTCTTCTGCGCCAACTGCACACTGCCGGGACAGCGTGCTATATCTCAAGAAGCACTTCAACTCGCGCGCCGCATGGCGGCTGAGAAGCTGGAGCAATTGATGAAAGGCGATCTTTCATCGACCCCCGTAGTTGAAGTCAAGGACCACATGCTGAACCTGATCGATCCGTGTCCTTGGTCCCGAGCCCTATCGCGTGGCCTACGTACAGCCCAGCCGCCGCCCCGCGGACGGGCGGTACGGCGAAAATCCCAACCGGCTGTACAAGCACCTTCAGCTTCAAGTGATACTTAAACCTCCGCCGGCCGATATCCAGAATCTTTATCTCCAGAGCATCCGTGCCATCGGCATCAATCTTTCCGAGCATGACATTCGCTTTGAGGAAGACAATTGGGAATCTCCCACGCTCGGCGCCTGGGGCATCGGATGGCAAGTGTTACTTGATGGTTTGGAGATTACCCAGTTCACTTACTTCCAGCAGTGCGGCGGCATTGATCTCGATCCGGTTTCGGTGGAACTCACCTATGGGCTCGATCGCATCGCTGCTTACTTGCAGAACGTCGACAACGTTTTCGACATTCGCTGGTCGGGAGACCGCAGCTATGGAGAAGTCCGCCTCGCCGAGGAGCAGCAATTCTCAGCCTACAGTTTTGATTACGCCGATCCGGAAATCACGCGGAAGCTCTTTGACCTGCACGAACGCGAAGCTAACGCGTTACTTGAAGCTTTCGGCGGTGCGGACGAGGAGGGGAGGCGGCGCTTTCCGGTGCTCGCTGCCTATGACCAATGCTTGAAGTGTTCGCACCTCTTCAACGTCCTCGATTCGCGCGGGGTCATTTCGGTCACCGAACGCGCCACGCTCATCGGACGCGTCCGGCAGATCGCCTGCCGCATCGCGAAGGCTTACCTCATGCAGCGCTCGGCCGCCTCCGCGGCCCCGCAAGCGAAGCCGGCCGAGGTGAGCGCATGAAGTCCGAAACAAAGGCCCATCAGAAGGCGCCTGCGACAAATGGATTCGGGGAGCTATTCCTGGAAATCGGATGCGAAGAGATACCCGCCGGCATGATTTCGGCTGCGGCCAGGGAACTTCAAGTAATTCTTAATAAGTATCTCACGATGGAAAAGCTGGTCGATGGCGCGGAAGCCATTGCCTTCGGCGCGCCCCGGCGGCTGGTGGCCGCCTGCCCGCGCGTTCGTCTAAAACAAGAAGACATCCAGCGTCAGATTAATGGCCCGCCCAAGTCCGCCGCGTTCGACGGGCAGAATGCGCCCACTCGCGTGGCCGAGGGTTTCGCCGCCAAGTACGGGGTGGGAGTAGACAAGCTCTTCGTGGTGAGCACGCCGCGCGGCGAATACATGGCCGTCGAGCAGCTCGTCCCCGGACGAGCTGCCGCTGACCGTCTGACCGAAATCATTCCGCGTGCCATCGCCGAAATCCCCTGGCCCAAGACGATGTACTGGACCGGCGCTTCGGGGCTGCGTTTCATCCGGCCAATCCGCTGGGTGGTGGCGTTGCTCGCGGGGCGCGCGCTGCGGCTAGAAGTTGGCGGCGTAGCCTCGGGAACGGCCACGGCGGGTCATCGCTTCCTGGGCAAATCTTCGATCGCCGTCAGCGGCTGCGAAGATTACCTCGCCAAGCTCGCGAAAAATTATGTGCTGGCGCTGCCTGAGAAGCGCCGCGAGAAAGTGGAGCGCGAGCTTTCCAAGCTCGCGGCGGGGAAGGGGCTGCGCGTGAATGCGGATGCGTCGCTCTCCGATCTCGTCGTCTATCTGAACGAGTATCCGTCCGCCATTTTAGGGAGCTTCGATCCCGCCTACCTGGACTTGCCGGAAGAAATTCTCATCACGGTGATGCGCGATCACCAAAAATATTTTGCCGTGCGCCGGCGCGACGGCCCCCTGGCGCCGCACTTTCTCGCGGTGATCAATCTGAATCGCGACGCCAAGGGGCTGGTGCGCTCGGGACATGAGCGAGTCCTGCGCGCTCGCTTTGCCGACGCCAAATTCTTCTGGGAAGTGGATCAGAAATGTCGGCTCGCCGACTATCTGCCCAAACTCGCCAGCGTGTTGTTCCAGGCCAAGCTCGGATCCTACGGAGAAAAAGTCGAACGGCTGCGTGCGCTCTCGCGCTGGTTGGCCGAACAGTGGTTCGCTCGCGGAATTCACGAAGCGCGTGTCGCTCATGCCGACCGCGCCGCTGAACTCGCCAAGTGCGATCTCGTCACCGGCATGGTCCGTGAGTTCACCGAGCTGCAGGGAATCGTCGGGGGACTCTACGCAAAAGTTCAAGGAGAACCTGAAGAAGTCTATTGGGCCGTCTACGATCACTATCGCCCCACTGGCATCGATGAACCCACGCCGAGAAATCTCACCGGCGCCACCGTCTCCATGGCCGATAAGCTCGACACGCTGGTTGGCTGCTTCGCCGTGGGACTGGCACCCACGGGTTCAAGTGATCCTTTCGGTTTGCGCCGCGCCGGCTTGGGGATCGTCAAGATTGTTCTCCAGCGCAAGCTGCCGGTCTCGCTTTCTGAATCAGTCTGCGCTGCCGCACGGGGTCGTTTCGGGTACGCGCCGAAACTTAAAGTAAAACCTGAAGTCGAGAAATCCGTGTTCGATTTTCTCGTGGACCGCGCCCGTTATGTTTTCCTCGAACGCGAAGGCTTCGCTTACGACGAAATCAACGCGGTGATCGCCGCGGGCGCCGACGACTTGGTGGATGCACGCGACCGTATCGCCGCCGTGCGCGAAATCCGCAAGACGCGAAACTTCGAGCCGCTGGCGGTGTCCTTCAAGCGCGTGCGCAAGATTTTGGAGAAGGCGGGAAGCGAAAAGAAGTGGCGCTTCCCCGCGGTGCGTCCGGAATTATTTCAGGAAGAAGCGGAACGCAAACTGCACGCCGCCGCGCACCGCGTGGCGCAGGAGGCCGAGGGGCACAAAAAGGTTCGAGGATATCGCGAAGCCTTGCAAGGAATCGCCAAACTGCGGCCCGAAGTGGACGAATTTTTTGACCGCGTGCTGGTCATGGCCGATGAGGAAGACATCCGCCGTAATCGCCTCACGCTGCTGGCGCAGCTTCTAAGCGAATTCTCAACCATTGCCGATTTCTCCGAAATCGTCGCCGCCGAGAAATGACCATCCGATTAGGATGGGCATCCCGAGCGGCAAACTGGAGCGAGGGATCTGCTTTTGATTTATGGGTCGAGCCGGCGACTTAAAGTAATTCTCGATTGCTCGTCGACGCGCCGACGACTTCTCAACTGCTGCTTGAAAGGAGCTCAAAAGAATTGAACAGGCACCCGAGGCGACCAGAGGTAAGGCGGCTTTTCCGCAATCGCTTTCAGCGATTTGGAATAGCGATCGGACTGGGATGTATTCTGATTACCAGGTGAGGTCGGCGAGTACAGCTACGTCGGCATCTTCAGGAAGAAATAAAGTCCGCAGAAAAGAAAAATAAAATCGGGAGACCAGGCGCTCAGAATTGGCGGAAGCTGTCCGACGGCGCCCAGCGCCTCGAATAGCGCAGCCGTGGCCCAATAAATGACGGCCAGTCCCACGCCCAGCGCCAACCCTCCCACCGCGCCGCGGCTTCCCACCAGGATCGAAAAGGGAATCGCCAGCATGATTACGATCGGCGCGATCAGCGGATAGGCCAGCTTCTTGTGTAACTGCACAGAAAAGCGCGCCACGTCAAATCCCGAACTCCGCAGCCTGGCGATATAGCTGCGTAACTCCCACCAATCCATCTCCGAGCTTTGCCGCAGTTCGCGCGTGAAGTACGCGGGCGGCTCATCGAGTTCAGGAAGCTCCATCACCTGAAACTCCGCGTAGCGCGTGATGGTTGCACCCTGAAGATCGCGAATCCAGCCGGACTCCAGAATCCAGGCGTGTTGCTGTGGTTCCCAGGAAGCGCGCGCGGCGTAGACGCGGCGGCGCAGCGAAAAATTCTGCGGGTCGAGCTCAAAGACGCTCAGGCCGCCGAAGAGGACGCGGTCGGGGTCGAAGAGCTGATAGTTATAAATCTTCGAGTGATTGCCGAAGATCCAGCGGTGCTGTGGCTCGAAATACGTTGAAGGGGGAAGTCCCTTGATAATGCTGTGCAGTGCCTCGGAGCGCTGGTTGGCGTCGGGCAGATAGCTTTGGTCGAAGGCGATGAGCGCGGCGGTTGCGACAGCGCCCGCCAGGAGCAAAGGAAGCGCGACGCGATAGAGGCTGATCCCCGCGGCCTTGAACGCCACCAATTCGTTGTTCTTGGTCATGACCCCCAGCGTGATCAGGATGGAAACCAGGCAGGCCAGCGGCGCAAGCTGGTAGATCAAGT
>QHYQ01000523.1 GCA_003224175.1 Acidobacteriota bacterium | reverse complement strand
TACGGCATTCTCTTCCGAGCCACTGCCGAGGCCTTGTCCACCATCGCTGCCGATCCCCAACATCTCGGCGCCGAGATCGGCTTTTTCGCTGTGCTGCACAGTTGGGGACAAAACCTGTTTTTCCATCCTCATCTGCATTGTGTCGTTCCAGGAGGCGGGATTTCACCGGATGGTGCCCGGTGGATCTCCTGCCGCCCCAACTTTTTCTTACCGGTAAAGGTACTCTCCCGGCTGTTCCGCCGATTGTTCTTGAAATATTTGCAGGAGAACTACGACGCCGGCAAGTTGCAGTTCTTCTCTTCGCTTGAGTCACTACAAAATTCAGAGGCTTTCTCCCGTCATCTCGATTGGGCGCGAGACGTGGAATGGGTCGTCTACGCCAAGCCGCCTTTCGCCGGGCCACAGCAAGTGGTGGACTACATCGGCCGCTATACGCATCGGGTGGCCATTTCCAATCACCGGCTCGTCGACATCGAAAATGGCCGAGTGAAATTTAATTGGAGGGACTACCGCGACAACCATCAGCAGAAAACCATGACCCTCACGGCGGACGAATTCATCCGGCGATTCCTGCTCCACATTCTACCGAGTGGGTTCCACCGCATTCGCTACTACGGTTTCCTCGGCAATCGCCACCGCAAGGAGAAGTTGGAGCATTGCGGTGCTGTCCCACAACCTTCAAAATCCTTTGCGGTCAGCCAAGCACCCCGCATTTTGCCCTGGCCGAGCCTGCCGAACACCCTAGAGTACAGTGCACCATGCTCGTTTCTCTCATTACCGAAGGCCCCTCCTCCTGAAGTCGACTGCCACTTACCAATCAAAACCCATAGGGGCACGCAGCTTGCAGCGTTTTAGTCCCAAACATTTTTAGCTCACCGGCCGCGGCTCCTTTACATTTCCTCTCTGCTTACGCCTACTGTCGCCACGCCGCCAAGCTAAAAATGCTCTGCATTGAACGTAGCCGCTGGCGCGGCGGACGCTTCGCGTGCTATGCTCCTGACGGCATGCCCCAAGGTAACGCTTTTAACTGCGATTTCCGCTTTTCTCTGATTTTCTTAAGTCATGCAAAATCAATAGGAGCCCGCATCCACCGCAACCGCCAGCGGCCACCTTCAAACGGCTCTATCGAACGCGCGCAGAGCACCTCGCCCACCTTCACGCTTTCGTGATTACGCGCCTCCGATAGAGCACTAACGTTTCTCGGGACTTAGCTCAGCTGCCTTCTGAGGGTATTCTCGAAAACACCCCGAGAGTCATGTATCTCTAGAGGCGTGAAGATGCGCGCTGCTGCGATCAGCAGGTTACTCGTGGCTGGATTTTGCATTGTCCTCTGTTGCTGCACGACGACTGCCCAATCGTGCAGCAGCTTTGGCCTAGTCCAACTCAGCGGTGAAGCTCTATGATTGCTTCCCTGTTGGGGCCGGGCGACACCGAGACGCGGAAAAGATGGTTGGTGGCATCATAAGTAGCCTGAGCGACTTTTCCATTGGCAGCGTTAACGACAGGAATCGAAGGCGAGTACCCAAAGAGCGTCCTCGATTCTTCGCCGGGACCAAACACGAAAGTCACCTTTGAAACGCCGTTGTCGGTCAGTTGAGAGACTCGTTTCTTGCCGAGCGAGACGACCTGGTCGGCGTCTCCCAAAACCGCAATACCAGATTTCCCAATCGGTACGACCACGTAGTAGGAATATGGACCAGAGAGATCATCCTGAAAGGCTCCCTCCGTGAGAACGCGACCTTTCCCTGTTCTGTAGTTGTAGACATATACGGTCCCTCGCAAACCGAGTTCCGCTAGCTTGAGAGAGATACTCTTGTCAGCACCTCGGCTGTAAGCAAATACATATAGCGCTCTGAATTTTCCGAACCGGCTAAAGGTTGCCGCAACCATCGGATGTCCCGCGCCTTGCGCGTCCCGGATGACGCTCTGGTCAAGCGGCACCAAAGGTGAATCTGGCTTGACGATCACGCCATCGCTACGCATCACGCGAAAGAGGTTGGACTTATCGAGAGAACCAAGCGCATCACCGACGCCAACCGGACCTGCTGACAGTGTTGCGAGTATCAAGTTAGGCGTCTCCTTGCTCATGAAGACATCACACCACGGCCAAACGCCCAGCGCACTGGCGAACCGAGAACCATAAAGGAAGGCGTCCCACTTGTCAGGATTGAAGCGATCTGCACTCACGCGAAGTGTGGTTACGTTACTGTATTTCGAGCTTTGCAGATAGTGGCGCGGCAGCGGCATGCAATACTCCACGGTTATCTTTCGCCGCGCGCATGCCCTAGCCATGTTGTCAAGGAAATCTTCTGGATCGCGCAAGTTGAACGCTGGTGCCGCGTTAGTGCCGAGCCAATCCTGCTCGTAAGTGGTTACGCCTGCGTCCCTCAGATATTCCGTGATTGTTTCCCAATACTTTGAATCAGTGACTACATTTCCGGACATCTGAAAGCGATGGCGATAAGGGCTATTCGTGTCGATCCACCTCGCATGGGTCACCAAAGGAACGCCGAGTTCTCCTTGAAAGGCCTTTAGCCCATGGGAAAACAATGTTGAATCCGCAACATACTCATAGATTCCC
Organism: Acidobacteriota bacterium; assembly: GCA_003224175.1. GTDB lineage: Bacteria > Acidobacteriota > Terriglobia > Acidiferrales > UBA7541 > Palsa-189. The sequence continues at coordinate 1,180 of QHYQ01000523.1, read as the reverse complement.
GAAGAACCATCATGCCAATCGGCATGAGATCCTTTGGGATAGAACCAGCTGTCCAGTTGGACATAGCCCAATGGAATTCCAAGCCTTCGGAAATCATCGCGCAGGGCGAGCAATGTGCCCGAATACCCAAGCGTTGCCTCAGGCCTGTAGTAATACGTTGCACCGTTGTCCGTCCAGTAGCCAATGTGGTTGAGTAGAGTGTCTGCGTCGTTCGGCGGGCGCACCTTGCCTTGCAAATCAGTAAGCGCATGGCCCCATGTGTTAAAAGCTTGGTTGATACCCTCGGCTACCACAAGAATCGTTCGCTGTTGAAAGCCCTGCGGCAACTCAGGAATGCGTTGGTCAATTCCAGCAGAGATCTCTCCGTCTGTCTTCGATTCCGTACTTGCGACAACAAAATGCGATGCGGGAGAGATCAGAAACGCGTTGCCTCGGGAATCAAAGAATAGCCAGGGACTATCGGATGCGAACTTAACGAACGAGTATGCGCCAAACACTCCATCGTAACCCAGGTGAAACAGGCCACCTGGAAATTGGGTGAGTTTCGGAAAAGGGCCAACGTTCTTTGCCGCGCGGAGATATTTCACTGAAAATAATATGACTGGCTTTTGCTCGTAGAGACGGATCACCCCTTCCCTTGGTCCGTCTTCCGCGTAACGAAACACGATTTCGCGATAGCTCCCTATCCTGTCTGCCCCTGCGCTTGGCGCAAGCTCATGGAGGGGTTTGCCAATACTTCCACTAAAAGTCCAAGCTTGTCGTCGGGCCCTGATGGTGTAAGTACCCGTGGGCTTAACGCTAACCTGAATTCCCGTGGACACTTGGGAAAGAGTGATAGCCCGTGCGGGCAGAGCTAAAGCGAGAGCTAGGCAAACAGTCATCGGACAGAAGAGACCGCAGTTAATGTGGTAGAAAGATCCTGATAGCCTTGCCCTACTAGTCCCAACTAACATCGCTTCGGTCCTGCCAAAATGCATTGCGGCCTTGTCTGGCAGCAACTGTCCAACCAACGAAGAGGACGGTACAAGAAAGCCAAGGAACAGCAACAACTTAGTTTTGACCATGGAATCATCGTACCAGTCGTCTTGAAAACGCCGGTACACGTCTGCCTAAAAGGATAATTAAGAGTCAACTCCCGTGTATAACGGCGTCGGCGCTGTCAAGAGTTTTTTCATACTTT
>QHYQ01000522.1 GCA_003224175.1 Acidobacteriota bacterium | reverse complement strand
AAGTGGTGACGCCGTCGATTCCCCACCCGCCTACAACGCCGTTCCAGAAGCCACCGATATTCGTAAGATACTTCCTTCCCTGGCCGAAGGGCAGATCCAGCACATAGCTGATGACGAGACGCTGCGGTACATCCTGAGACGACAAAGAGCGCTCCGCCCGCAGGTTGTTATTGTCCTGGATGGCGCCGACGCCGGTCTCCAGCCATGAGGTAAGAGTGTCGGTATTACTGATCAACTTGGAATTCGTGTAGGCCACCAAGAGCGAGCCAGCCCCGGCAAAACGCCTGCGAGCCGTGATTTGCAGAGAGTGATAGATGCTGGAAAACGATCCTTGCCCCGCCAGTTCCACGCTGGTGTATTGGGGAAAGGGCCTGAGCAGTTGTCCGACGGTAGTGGTGGGGGCAGCCAGAGCGAGGGTCTGTCCATTGACGAAGAAAGGATTGGGTGCGGACTGCAGCAGCGTAACCGCAGACCTTCCTCCCGCGGCAAACTGGGCAGCAGCCTCGGCCAGCAAGGCATCCGAGAGCTGGTTGACTTGTTGAGAGTATTGCTCCAGATGGGTGCCCTTGGAGCCAACGTAGGCAGCGGAAAGCAAGAAGCCGGCCGGAAGTTCTCTCTCCAGACTTACATTCCACTGCTGGACATAACCGTTTGGATGGTGAGCGCGATCCACCTCCGTAATGGACTTCACCACCTGCGTCAGGAACCGCTGCGTACCCTCAGTTCCAAGACTGCGACCGGGTGGAGGAGAAATGCCACCCGGAAACGGAAGCGAAATCGAGTTGTAAGGATGCGTTCCATCCACCGTTCCGGTGTAGGTCGTGCTGGCAGCATTCACCATGTCGTTGTTGGGGTTCAACGCGAACGAAACATAGTTCGGAACCCAGAAGATTCCGTACCCGCTTCGGAGAATGGTCTTCGGCGTCATGCTATAGGCGAATCCGATTCGTGGCGCCAGATTGTCTTTCGGAAGCGGGAGATTACTACCAGTTCCTGGCGGCACCAGAAATGCATCGCCCTTCACGCGAGGGGAGCCTGCCGGAAGAAACTGGTTTAGATAGCTGGGAGCTCCGGGATCGAAGTACGTCAGCCGGTTAAAACGCTCGGACCATGGTCCCTGCAGTTCGTAACGCAGTCCCAGACTCATCGTGAGTTTGTCGGTTGCGTGCCAGGTATCACTGAAAAAGAAAGCACGATAGCCCTGCTTCCCGGCGGTGAATGCGGGAACCACGGCCTGGGCAAAGAAATGGTTTTCGAAATTGCTGAAGTTGTCGGCATAGCCCAGCAAGAAATCGGCAAAAGGGAATCCGGAGAAGCACGGCTGACCCGACGCACAGAAGTCGAAGGCTCCGCTGGCAACGTTGGTCTGTGCGTAGTTGTCGTAGCCGGCTTCGTACTGCAGGCCAAAGTGATAGCGGTGACGACCGCGCATCAGAGTCAGGCTGGGAGAGAGGTTGTATTGCGTATTGTGGTCCTGGATAAAGCTTTGCCCCTGCGTGCACATAATGTTGTCGGCAAAATTGGCGACGCAGGGAGTCGGCGGCGTGCGCATGATCGCGGGCACTGTCACGTTGTAGCTTGCAGGCCAGCCGATCGACGTCAAATCAAAGCCAGCGTTGGTCGGTGACCGGTTGTACTTGAAACGGCTGATGCCAGTGTTGAAATCAAGAATCGTAGTAGGGCTGATGTCGTAGTTGTAGGCCACGGCCATTGCGTTGGTTGCGTATTTCTCGGAACAGCGGTCGGCGCACAAACCGTTCTGCAGTGGATCAATGGGCAAATCCAATACATTCCAATGGCTGAACCGGACAAAGAGCCTTTGCCGGCTGGTGATGTCCCGGTCAATCCGCACGACCACCTGATTGTGATTGCCGCCCGTGCGGGCAACCGTATTGAAATTGTTGATGGTGCCGGAAGGAGTGATGACCCCGGGACTATTGGGTGCCGGCCACAGGGTCAGCAGGGCCCTCGAAGTAGGATTGACTCGGTCCGACGGAACCACATTGCCCTGAAACGGCGTCGGTGCGGCATTGCTTCCAGGGCAGGCCCCTTGAGCGTTCACGCTGCCCGCACATGGGTCCATGAGAGAAACATTGATTGCTGAGAAATCCCCGGCGCGCTCCGCAGCGGTTGGCACGGTTGCCGTAAAGGGTTCTCCAGTCCTCAGCCGGAAGCCTTCCCAACCGGCAAACCAGAAAGTCCGATTGCGTCCGCTGTGGTGAGGAAGGTGAAAGGGCCCGCCAGCCTCGACTCCAAACTGATTCTGAACCCACGGCGGGCGTTCTGTTCCAGTGGCGTTCAGGAAGTAATCGTTCGCGTTGAAGATGCGATTCCTGATGTACTCATAGACCGATCCACGGAAGAAATTTGTTCCTCCCTTGGTGCTCAGGTTGATCACGCCGCCCGCGAATCGGCCCCATTCCGCGCCAAGATTGCTGGTCTGGACTTTGAACTCCTGGATTGAATCCTGGGTCGGAATCAGAACCGGCAAGTTGATGTAGCCGATATTCAGCGGCTGGCCATCAAGATATTCGGCGCTCTGATTTCCGAAGGAGCCACTCACCTGGTAGTTCCCCCAACCGAAAGGATTCACTCCCACGGGCGTGCCGGTCGAGTTTCCCTGAGGAATCACCGAGGGGGCGAGGACAATGAGATTGAAAACATTCCGTCCGTTGAGTGGGAGCTCATTGGCCTTGCGCTGTTCGACGATCGTTCCGACGGTGGAAGACTCCATGTCGAGGGGTGGCGAGACTCCTTCCACGGTCACGCTTTCGGAAGCTGATCCCAGCATCATTTCGAAGTTCACTTCCAGCGCGTCCTGCACGTGAAGAATCACGCCGGACTGGATTACGGCTTTGAACCCCAGCTTCTCTACTTCGATGCGATACCTGCCGGGCGGGAGATTGGACACATAGTACGTTCCTGTCTCATTGGTCAGACCCTGGTAGTGAATCCCCGTACTGGTGTTAATGACGGTAATTGTTGCTTCGGTGATCACCGCCTTCTTTGGGTCAGTGATGCGGCCGGTGAGGGAAGCATTGGTGGACTGAGCGCGAAGCGAGACGGAAAACAACAGGCCAAGCAACACAACTGAGACGACTCTACGCATGGGACCCTGATTGACTCCGCTCCGCTCAACCGCAATATCGCTGGCCGGTTTTCTTTGCGAAAGAGGGAAACCTAGCACAAGCGAAAGACTACGGCGAAGAAAAAAGCGCCGACTCGGCCAGCACAATGGATACGA
>QHYQ01000309.1 GCA_003224175.1 Acidobacteriota bacterium | reverse complement strand
CGGGCGACGCGAACTCGTAAAGAATCCCGTGCTTCGCCCATCCCGCCACGGAATTCAGCTTCCGCGTCCTGATACACGAAACAGTCTCGCACATCGCCGGCAGCCGCTGCTGAACGTAGCCCGCGTGCATCTCCTCCTCGTATTCCACGGGGCAGTTGAAGCTCCCGATTTGAATGTAAGGAGCACCTGTCAGTCCCTCCTTGTAGGCATTCCTCGCGCGGCCTTCGCATCTCCCGGCTTCGCTCATGAGGTTCACGCGCTCGCCCGTCCGCATCGCCACCATTTTCCTGCCCTGCTCCGGTAACGACGCATGAATCGCGCTGGGAACGGGATCACCAAGCACGAACGCATCCCTGACGCCGATCAGAAGGATGTAGCGAAATCCGGTAGGAACCTTGGGATCGTCGACGTGATGAATTTGGGCGGAACCGCCGCTCCCCCGCGTGGCATAATGCGCCGCCCACAGATAGCCGGGACGCTTTAACAGGCCCGGGAGATAGGTCTCGTGCAACCACGATAGATAATCATCGCGACCGCTCTCCGGCAGATCGTACCAGGTAACCCAAAGGCCTCTGTCAATCGCCTCGTCTCCTCGACTGCCCGCCTGCCTCCCGGCCTTGGCGCTCGTACTTTGCCCGCCAGCGTCCTTCGTGGCCACGAGCGCCATCGCCAGACCGCCGGTCGCCTTCAGAAAATTACGCCGGCCTCGCCGTGCCGCTTCATCATGCTTTGCCATGGTTTCACCTCAAGTTCGACGGTATTCTGGCCGGCTCGATCACCGGCCCCGCCATGTCGAGCGCCGTCACCCTTGTACCGTGGTGCGGACATTATCATAATCATAAAGATGCGCCGGCGGCTGTTACGCCAACCCACTCTCGGGTGCCCGCTCCTTCGCATTTTCAACCCTCGCGCCCGTTAGGCTGGAGCCGATCAGCAAGCTCACGCGCTGTCATTCTGAGCGCAATGGCCGCGGACTTTTCCTCGCCCGCTTTTCGGGCGCGCGGCCACGAAGTCGAAGAATCCCTCTGCGCTTTTGTGGTCCCTCCGCGCCTCTGTCGTCTTCTTTGATCTACGTCCTGACCGTGATATATCTCGCTCACAGAATTTGCACCGTCGCCAGCAGCGACGATAGGAAAGCGACCATGCCGACACGCAGAGAATTCTTGAGAAATGTATCCGGCGCAACTGCGGGAATTGTTTTCGCAGGCTGCTGCTGTGCGGAGTCTGTTTTCGGTTTTGCGCGGAGGCGGCAGCAATCCGCCGCGCAGCCGGTCCGCTCCAAACGCGGTGCGGTCACCATCAACGGCCATCGAGTGGTCGTCGTTGACGTTCACTCTCACGTTCGCGTGCCCGAAGCCTGGGAACTTGTCAAAGATCGCATCGGACGCGAGGGCCATTATGGGGACGCGCAGCAGGCCAATCCGGATAGCTTGGGTAACATACTCAACATCGACAAGCGTCTCGCTGACTTGGACCAGATGGGAATTGATGTGCAGGCCGTCTCCATCAATCCCTTTTGGTATTGGGCAGACGTGGACCTCGCGCGCAAGATCGTCCAGGTTCAGAACGAGAAAATTGCCGCGCTTTGTTCTGCCCACCCGGACCGTTTCGTGGGCTTGGGCAGCGTGGCCTTACAGCACCCCGCTCTCGCCGTGGAGCAAATCGAAGAGGGCGTAAAGAAACTGAAGATGCGCGGCTTCGCTATCGGGGGCAGCGTGAATGGAGAAGATCTTTCCGCGGCCAAGTTTAATCCCATTTGGGCGAAGGCCGAGGAACTCGAGGCCCTGATTTTCATCCATCCCCAAGTCTCCGGAACGCCGATAGACGAAAGCCGGCTGAAAGGAAACGGTAATTTGGACAATGTAATCGGCCATCCCTTGGAGACCACGCTCGCCCTCACCCACCTGATTCAGGATGGCACCCTCGATCTCTTCCCCCGGCTCCGGATCTGCGCGGCGCATGGCGGCGGCTACTTGCCCTCGTACTCGGGCCGCAATGATCGCTGCTTGCAGGCCTTTCCCAAGGATTGCCGGCCCTTGAAGAAGCTCCCCAGCGAATATCTGAAGCAGCTTTATTACGACTCCGTGCTCTTTACCCCAGAAGACATGCGGCATCTGATTGCTGTCGTCGGCGCGAGCCAAGTCGTCGTAGGAACAGACTATCCCGCGCTGTGGAATCGCACTCCTGTCGACGGAATTCTTGCCGTTCCGGGACTCAGTGACGAGCAGCGGTTGGCGATTTTCAACGGCACGCTGGCTCGTTTGCTCAAGATCAATGCTTGAGATGAAAGTTTGACCCGCCCGTTCCGTTAATTTGGCAGCAGGCCGTAGACGGTAAGCTCCGTACGAGTGCCGATGTAAACCTTGCCGTTAGCCACGGTCGGTACAGCGAACTTGACGGCGTTCCCGGCTTGGTCGCGATTTCTAACACCGTCGCGCGAGAGATCGTTGTGATAGGTCAAGACTCCCGCAAGGTCCGTAACCGCCACCAAAGCCGAAGCGCTTTTTGTGACGTCGGCTACGCTCGTGGCCGTAATGGTGTGTGTGCCGGCGGCCGAAGGAGGCGTGTAGTTGCCGTTCGCATCGATCGTGCCAACGCCGGAATTGCCCCCGGTAATCGTGTCCACTTGCCAGGTCACGGCCGTGTTGGCGCCGGTGACGGTGGCTTAGAAAGACCGAGCTTGGGTGGTGGTAATGGCCGCGCGCTTGGGACTAATTGTGACGGTCACTGGCTGGCTCCCGCCGACCGTAATCGTCGCGGTCGCGGTTTTGGAGGTATTCGCGACAGACGTGGCCGTCAGAGTCACGGTTGCGGGGCTCGGGATAGGCGCGGGGGCGGTATAGGTAATGGCAGTGCCCGACGCACTGGAAGATGCTGAGAGGGTGCCGCAAGCGGTGCCGCTGCAGCCGGTGCCCGTAAGCGACCAACTCACACCCTTATTCTGTGAATCGCGGCTAACCGTTGCGTGAAATTAACGGTCTGTTCTGCCTGCACCGAGGCAGACGTGGGAGAGACGACCACGCTAATTAACGAACCGAGTGGGACGATGGTCACCTGTGCCGAGGCCGATGCTGTTGTTCGCGCTTGGGACACGGCGGTAACCGTCACGCCTGCTGGGCTCGGTATCTGCGAAGGCGCCGTATAGAGACCTGCAGTGGAAATGGTGCCGTGAATCGAGTCGCCACCGCTCACGCCATTCACCTTCCAAGTGACGGCTTGGTTGGTCGTGCCCGAAACAGTGGCTCTGAATTGCTGCTGCCGGCCTATCTCCACGGTCGCCGTGGAGGGCGAAATCCTGACCCTCACCCGGGTCCAGTCCGCTGCGGCAGCGCTCTTGGAGAGCACCACAGAGCCAAGCAGAAGGAGAATCACAGCGAAGGCGAAGCTAGGGACTGCCACACGTTGACGCACCGGCGGAACAACTTGAGCAAGCCTCATCGGAGTAATCCCCCTTGATTTCCATTAGCCCCAATGGAAAACCATCAGCACAACGGCCGAAAAACCTGCCACCCAGGAGGGGTACATAGCAAAAACATCCGAGTGCCGAAATATTACGAAAGGACAGGGTTCACGCACTGACCGAGAGGACAGGTGATTGGGGTTCTACCCGCCGATAAACCTGATTTGCTCAGGGGCGCAGTAGATCCCGGCCCCATGGCCTACGGATGTTTGACTTTTCTGATTGATGGGGACTACCATCGCGCCGCTCATTGGTCAGTCGGGGTGGAAATTAAGCTCGAGAGGGGACGCTCGCATGGGCCGCAGGTTTAGGCTGATTTCTCCCGCGTCGGCAGGAAAGATAGCGATTTGTGTAGCGCTGGCGGCCTGCTCCGCTTTTCCGCAAAGCGGCCAGGGCTCCATTACAGGAACCGTCACCGACCAGGACGGCGCTGCCGTTTCTGGAGCGCTGGTTCAGGCTAAAAACTTGAACTCGAGCACGATCTTCAAAGCGACCAGTTCGAGCTCCGGCGATTACAAATTCGAGGGATTGCCGGCCGGGTCTTATGAAGTCTCCATTCCCGTGTTTGGGTACAATGCTCCCCCGCAAACCACCACAGTTCGCCCCGCACAAACGTCGCGCCTCGACATCCGCCTCGCCGACACTTCCCTGAACACGCTCGGAGAAGATCGCTCCTTCTTCGCGGCCCACAACGGTTCTCACGTTACGCCGAACGGCCCTGCCCCCCGTACACGGGAAGGTAAGCCGGATCTTTCCGGCGTCTGGTGGCCTCCGCGGATTGTAGAGCCGGTCGAACCAGCGCTGCTACCTTCGGCGGCAGCCATCCTCAAGGAATGGGTGACCAGTAACGCGAAAGGTCTTCCCAGTTCGCGCTGCTTGCCCAATGGAGTCACGCTGCTCGGCGTCATCGATCTAAATAAACTGGTCCAAACGCCTGCACTCCTGGTAATCCTTTACCAGGTAGATCCCGCAGACTATCGCCAGGTTTTCCTGGATGGAAGGGCACATCCCAAGGACCTCGACCCTACCTGGAAGGGACACTCGATCGGTAAGTGGGAAGGCGATACGCTGGTCGTGGACACCATCGGCTTCAACGATAAGAGCTGGATCACCGATACGTTGCCGGCTCTTTTCCCGCACACAGAGATGTTGCATCTCACCTCGCGCCTCCGGCGCCCGGATTTAGGGCACCTGCAAATGGACGTTACATTCGAGGATACAGGGGCGTTTGCGAAGCCATGGACCCTGAAGACCGTCTCCGATCTTGCCCAGGCTGAGGAAGTGCAGGAATGGATTTGTAACGAGAATAACCAGGACCCGGATCATTTGGTCGGTAAATAATCGGGATTGCAAACTTTCTGACGTCATTTGGCGCGGAGCCGTGAGGTCTAGATGAGAACCAAAACAGGCTTTTTGATTGCCGGCTTTTTGCTTTCCGCCGCGCTGCTCTTTGCGCATCATGCATTCAATGCAGAGTTCGACGCGAGCAAATCCATGCGCTGGGTGGGCACGGTCACCAAAGTCGAATGGATGAATCCCCACGCGCGCTTCTATATTGACGTGAAGGATGAGAACGGCACCGCGACGAATTGGAATTTTGAACTGGGCAGTCCGCTGCAATTGCGCCGGCAGGGATGGACCCGCGATTCGTTAAAAGTGGGAGATCAAATCACCGTGGATGGCTATCCTGCCAAGGACGGCGCCAAAATGGCCAGTGCCAAGAAGATTATTTTGGCCGACGGCCGCAGCGTCTTTAGCGAATCGCCGAGTGATCGAAATCCGACTGAGTACAAGCAGCCATAACCTGCCAATGGACGACACATCGGTGGACCCTCAGGCGCTTTCGCTCTTTAGAGGCAGCCGCTTTACAACGGCAGGAAGCAGAGCGCTGCGTTCGCTTGCTTTCACAATACCCCAACGAGGAGTGCCATCCCATGAAATCTTTCGCCCTGCTTTTGCTCGCCGCAGTTCTCAACGTCCTCGTCGCTCCCGCCTTTGCTCAGAATCGTATGCCGGAAATCCCATCCGATAAGTTGACCGACGCCCAGAAGAAAGCATTGGAGCAGTTCGCCGCGAAACGAGGCGCGCCACCCGTCCGCGGACCTTTCTTGGCGCTGCTCCGCAGCCCGGACGTCATGACGCCTGCCGAAATCCTCGGGGAATACCTGCAGTTCAAGACCGTGCTGCCGCCGAAGCTCCGCGAGTTCGTCATCCTCATCACCGCTCGCCAGTGGACACAAGATACGGAGTGGAACTCCCACGTCAACATCGCCGTAAAGGACGGTCTCAGCCTCGAAATTGCCAAAGCCTTGGCCGTGGGTGAGCGCCCCGCCGGGATGGCCGATGACGAGGCCACCGTCTACGATTTTTGCGATGAACTCCACCGCAATCACGGCGTCAGCGACGCCACTTACGCCAGAGCCGTCGCGAAATTTGGCGAACAGGGCGTGGTGGACATCATCAGCGTCAACGGCTACTACACCTGGTTCGCCATGATCATGAATTCAGTCCGCGCGACTCCATTTACGCCAATCCCGGGAATGCCCACCCTCGCTGCCTTTCCTCGCCAATAATCAGGAAGGCAGCGATGATCCTCGGCTGGCTAGACGGACTGCGAGAGGAGTTTTCACAATGCGCAATCGTTCCCTGAGCCTGATCGTCGTCCCGCTGGTTGCTTTGACGCTGGCGCCTGGGCCGCTCCTTGCGCAGAAGCCGGCGAACATCGCGCCGATGCACGTTCATCACGTTCACCTGAATTCCGTGAACCCGAGCGCTGCCGCCGCGTACTACCCCAAAGCGTTTCCAGTCTCGGCCACGAAGGCCACCTTCAACGGCGACCCTGCGGTCAAGACCGGCAACCTTTATTTGCTCTTCACCAAGGTCAATACACCACCCCAGACAGAACTGAACGGGCCGCAAACCGCTGTCTGGCACTTCGGCTGGAATACGCCCGATTCGCGTAAATACGACCAGGATTTCCGCGCTAAGGGCCTCAAGATTGCGCAGATGTGGGACGCTGCGGACGGCAAGCTCGTCGACATGTCCAGCGACACGCTTCCGGGGCTTCCCACGCAGGAGCAGATCCTGGAAATGCGAGCCAAGGGCGTGCAGCCGACGCGGCAGGGCGGCTTCGGTTATCTCCGTGGCCCCGACGACGCGCTGATCGAGAACGCTCAAGCCGGCACAGTCGAGCGCTTCAATCACGTTCACATGTATCATGAGCACCCCTTGTGCGCGATCGCGTGGTATGTCGCTCACCTCGGTGCGACCATGCCGCAGGGTACTGGCGGTGCTCCCATCACACCTGACGCGGGAGACTGCAAACGCCCGTATGCCCCTCCCACCTGGCCCTCGTTCTTCAAGTTTCCGGGTTTTGTCCGCGATCCCTCCGGCAGCGTCATGTTCGACGACATCTCTATCTTGATTCGCCCGTGGCCGGGCGGCGGGCTCGTCAGCACGCGGGGACATATCGTGGATCACTGGGCTCTCAGCGTTGCCGATCTGACACCGACCGTAGCCCGTTTGCAGAGCGAAGGCATCAAGCTTCTCGAAGAGATTCACCCCTGGGGCAACACGCGGGCCGCCATGATTGAAGGACCCGATCGAGTCGCGATTGAGATCGTCGAGGTGAAGTGAACAGCGGTTGTAATCGGCGATGGGAGGAAGAGAACATGCGCCACACCAAGGCTGACAGACTGAACAGAGTGTTCTTGTCGGTGTTTTGCTTCGGACTGCTGTGCGCCGCAATGCGCGTATCGGGCCAGTCCGGCGCCAAGGACGGCGAATGGCCTACCTATGCCGCCGACCTCCGGGGCACCCGATATCGGCCTCTCGACCAGATCGACGCCACAAACTTCAGCAAACTGGAGTTGGCCTGGAGCTTCAAGACCGATAGCCTGGGGACGCGTCCGGAATATAAGCTGGAGGGAACACCGCTGATGATCAACGGTGTGCTGTACACGACTGCCGGAACGCGCCGTTCCGTAGTGGCGCTCGACGCGGCCACGGGCGAATTGCTCTGGGTACACGGCGAGCATGAGGGCGCGCGCGGCGTCGCTGCTCCTCGGCAACTGTCGGGCCGCGGCTTAGCGTATTGGTCAGACGGCAAAGAGCAACGGATTCTCTACGTGACCCCGGGTTATCGCCTCGTCGCCCTGGACGCGAAAACTGGCGTGCCGGTGCCTTCCTTCGGGAAAAACGGATTGGTGGATTTGAAACAAGGTGTGGTGTTTGGAACAGGCCAGCAGATCGATTTGGTGAACGGCGAAATCGGGCTCCATTCCACGCCGATCGTGGCCAAAGACGTGGTCATCGTAGGATCGGCGATGAGGGAAGGCGGGACTCCCAAGACGCACAACAATACCAAGGGACTGGCCCGCGCCTTCAACGTGCGCACCGGCCAGCTTCTTTGGACCTTCAATACCATCCCGCGGCCCGGCGAGTTTGGCAACGACACTTGGCTGAACAACTCTTGGGCCATCAACGGCAACACCGGAGTCTGGACGCAGATCTCGGTGGATGAGGACCTTGGCTTGGTTTACCTGCCCGTGGAGGAGCCCACCGGGGATTACTACGGCGGCCACCGGCCGGGGAACAATCTCTTTGGTGAAACTCTGGTCGCGGTCGATCTGAAAACCGGCCAGCGCAAGTGGTATTACCAGTTGGTTCATCACGCGCTGTGGGATTTCGACATCTCCTCGGCGCCCATCCTTGCCGATATCAGCATCAACGGCCGTTCCGTTAAAGCCGTCGCGCAACCGACCAAGCAGGGCATCCTCTACGTTTTCGATCGAGTCACCGGCCAGCCCGTCTGGCCGTTCGAGGAGCGCCCTGTGCCGAAAGGCGACGTGCCCGGCGAATGGTATTCGCCGACCCAGCCCTTTCCCTCCAAGCCGCCCGCTTACAGCCGCAATGGCATTTCCAGCGACGAATTAATCGACTTCACGCCCGATCTTCGCGCCCAAGCGGCGCAGGTGGTCTCCAAGTTCAAGATCGGCCCGATTTTCACGCCGCCGGCTCTGAGCAAGATCGAGGGACCGCTCGCGACGCTCACCGTGGGCACTGCTGCCGGCGGGACCAACTGGCCGGGTGGCTCGTACGATCCCGAAACGCACACTGTGTATGTGCAAGCCTGCAACGCCTGCCTGTTCCCCTTGGGGCTCGTTCCCCCGCCAAGCCGGGAATTTTCAGACATGGACTACGTTCAAGGTATCGCCGGCCACGAAGTTCAAATGACGCACGGCCCGGGTGAGAATGCGGGTGCGGATGCGACGCCTCTGCCTGCAGCACCGGCAGCCGGCGGCGGTCCAGTTCTGACGGTTCAGGGCCTGCCGCTACTCAAGCCTCCATATGGCACCATCTCCGCAATCAATTTGGACAGGGGCGAGATCGTGTGGCAGGTCTCGCACGGTGAAACGCCGGACGTCATCCGCAATAGTCCGGTTCTCAAAGGACGAGAAATCCCGCGAACCGGCCAGGCCGGTCTTGTCGGTACCCTGGTCACCAAGACTTTGGTCATTTCCGGCGATCCTCAAGTGACCACCACGCCATCCCATCCGCGCGGTGCGATGCTGCGCGCCTACGACAAGACCAGCGGCAAAGAGGTCGGTGCGCTTTACATGCCTGCGCCTCAGAGCGGCTCGCCGATGACATATATGCTGAATGGCAAACAATACATCGTCGTCGCCGTCAGCGGCGGTCCGTTCTCAGGGGAGTACCTCGCGTTTCGGCTACCCGCCAAGGAGGAAAGCAACGCTGCGAGACCCTGACCCTCGAGAACCCACAAAAGAGGAAGCGACGATTGTAGCTGGCTCCAACAAGCTAAGAAATGGCTAAACCGCACTGGAAGGCTTCCCCTTCCAGGAAGAGAGGAAGAAATGTCACCCAAGTCTCAAATGATCTTCGTTGGCATTGGCCTCGCGGTCCTGACGGCTCTGACCGCGTCTGCGCCCTCGTTACGCGCACAAGCACAGTTCGCGCCGATCCAGACGCACGCTTTGAGTGGCGGCGTGTACTGGATCGAAGGAGGCGTGGGCTCGAATTCGGGTGTCGTGATCGGTAAGGATGGCGTAGTCGTCATTGACGCCAAGCAGACGCCGGAATCGGGAAAAGCGGTAATGGCTGAGGTCGCCAAGCTCACGCCCAAGCCGGTGACGCATGTGATCCTCACCCACAGCAATCTCGATCACGTCGACGGCTTGCCTGGCTTTCCCAAGGGCTTGACCATCATTGCGCAAGAGAATTGCAAACAGCAGATGGAGCATCCGCGCAACAACCCGCAAAATATCGACCTCACCGGTTACATCCCCACAAAGACGGTAGCCACGAAAGAATCCATGACCATCGACGGCGTGCGCCTCGTGCTCCTGCATTGGGCGCCGGCGCACACCAGCGGCGATCTGATCATCTATCTGCCCGATCAGAAGATCGCCTTTACCGGCGACATCACCGTGATGCGGCTTCCCTATCCGCTCATTCACCTCGAAGACGAAGGCTCATCGGCAGGCTGGGTTGAAAGCATGAAGGGCATCGTGGCGCTCAACGCCGGCACCTATATCCCCGGGCATGGCGGCCCGCAAAGCACGGCCGAGCTGCAACAGCGCGTGAACAATACCGCCGCGCGACGCGAGAAAATCAAGGAACTCGTCGCCCAGCATAAATCTTTGGAAGAGATCAAGAAGGAGTTTGGCGAGCCGCTCGCGCCGCCGGCCGCCGGAGGCCCGGGCTTCCCCACCTTTACCGACGTCGTCTATAAAGAGCTGACCAAGACCAAGAGCTAGCCGCAGCCCCGCTTAGCGCGGCTGCGTGAGCACGTCGAGCAGAGCCGGCTCGCCGCGCTTGACCACGGCGATCGCGCGCCGCAGCGCCGGGGCAAGGTCTTTCGGATTATCGATCGGTCCCTCGGCATAGACCCCCATGCTCTGCGCCAGTTTCGCAAAATCCACATTCGGGTCCGTGAACGTGGTGCCGATCCCGGCACGATCAATGCCGCGATTATGCCGGTCGGCCATGCGTTGCACGTGCATCAGCTCTTCGTGGTAGGCGCGGTTATTGTGCATGACGCTCAGCAGCGGAATGCG
>QHYQ01000521.1 GCA_003224175.1 Acidobacteriota bacterium | reverse complement strand
GAGAATGCGTCCGTTATTGCCCTGGGAAAACAGCGGTACGGAGAACAGCAACACACCGAGAGCCGCACCGAGTACGCACACACTTTTGCGTGCACGGGCCATCAATGTAACGGAATTCATGAACACCCTCCTTTTTATAGCCGAAGACAAAAAGACACCCACGGCTCAACCTAGAGAAGGGCCTCCGACTTCTGACTTGACCTCAGAAATGTCTCCGGCTTTGGGTGCGGTTTAACACCGCACAACGATAAAGTCAAGACAAATTTGTTCTGAATTATGCCTCTGATAAACCTATGCTCTAATGTTTCGTGCTTCGTCCCCTTGTGGGATCAGCGTCATCGCTTGTAACGACGCGGCGGAGTCTAGGCAGTAGTTCCCCGCCATGTATCTATGAATGCTTGGCGATACTCCGGGCACTAGGACTGGTCATCCACCTCTTCTGAGAAGATCGAGTCGCGGTCGCGAATGACCCAGCGGTAGGGATAGTCACTCGGAATTCCTTCTCGAAATTGCTGCAGAGTCCACGCGGCCGTCGGGTGCGCGATCACCAAGGCGTCTCTCCAATCAAACAGCCGAGACCAAAGCACAAGTGGGGCGCGAGCGGAGTCGTTCAACAGCCGTGGCAGCAGTTGTCGTTCCTCATAGAAGTCCAGCTGTTTTCGGAGAAACGAGACTTCCACCCTCAGGGCTGTCCGTGAATGGAGCATCAGATGGAGGAAACAGAGCGTCGGCGGCGAGATCGGTTATCAAGTTGAGGAATGAGTCCAATGAACGTGCCGCGCTGGGGAGGAATCGTGACATGGCGGGTCAGGAGGGCACAACGGTTGTCTGATTGAAAGGGTTTTCCCGCGAACTAGCCCCGTTCTTGTGGGCCTCTGGGTGGGCGAAGCCAAATGCCTAAGTCTCAAATGCCTAAGTCCAGAACAGGATAATACGGGTCCGCCACTCGGCCGATCAATAAGACTCTTAGCAAGCACTATCTAGGTCAGAATAGCGAACCTACTTCCCATTGGACGAGACGACGAGGAGCGCGCTAAATTTTGCGATAGCCGAGTGCGCCAGGTAGAGATTTCCGTTTTTGTCTAGCACGCCGTTGCGGGCGCCTTCGTGGGTGGGCACCTGCGCAACGATGGTGAGGTGGCCCTTATCGTCCGCGCGGGCGATGGTAAGTTTCGCAGCTTTAGCAGCGCCAACATACAAGAGGTGCGTGGCAGGCGAATAATAAATATCATCGACGCCATCGCCGGTATCAACCATCGAGAGAATGGCGCCGTCGTGCCCGGCGTCGAGCACCTCCGCGAGGGTGCTACAGGCCACAAATAAGAGGCCGGCCTTCGAGTCCACCCCCAAGCCGTGAGGACCTTCTTTGCCGCACGAGGGCCCCCAGTTCGCAATCGTCTTTTGCGTCTTCAAATCAATCGCGAGGCTGCGGTCCTTGTCTTCCAAGTTGGTATAGAAGCGGCCGTGCATAGCGTCCACGGCAAATCCCTCGGGGTTGCCCTCGTAAGTAAGCTTCGCTTTTTGGTCCATCGTCTTGGCGTCGAGTACGCGGATTGACTTGTCGCCAGGGGCCGTTACCCAGACTTCCTTAGTAGGTGCGACAAAGACAACGGCATCGGGCGTGGAGTCGAGGTGGGCGCAGGCACCGCGCGTCAAAGAGACTGGGTTGAAGCTACAGACGCTCGAGTCTCCGCGGTTGCCGATATAGACCTGTCCTTCACCGATGCTGACGGCCGTAGGACCAAGGGTACGCTTGCCACCACGGAAATCCACCTCCTTGGTAGGAAAGTTCGGAATCTGTCGTACCTTACCGGTGGCGGCATCGACGACGTCGACCGCGCCGGTGTTTCCTCCCGGCACCCAGACGGAGTTCGTGCCGGGGTCGTAAGCGATGTAATCCATAGAAACGTCGCCTGTATTGTCGTCAGGGAGTGGCAAGGTGCGGACGCTGTAGTTCGCGCCGTGGTTGGAGGTATCGTGCGGCCCGGCTGTGGTTGACTTAGTTTGGGCAAGCACACCCCAAGACGCTAAGGCGCCCAGGAAAATAGATACAAGCACAGACGTACATCGTTTCATAAATGCCTCCTTTGTACGTTGCTAGGATTTCCTTTTTTCGACTCCGCAAACTGCGGGCATCATACACCTGCCTTATTCTCCGGTTTGTGACAGGACCCTACTCTTGATGCGCTAATTTGTTTCCGTTCGGTCCAACTTGAATCTCGGAATGCTTCAGCCCATTCTTCACGCCTGCTTCATAAGCAACGAGCTTGCCCCCTTTCGTCAGAGACTCCACTTTCCTAATCGTCCCGCTGCCTGCAGCTCTTGTTAGCCCGGCTTTGACTTCCGGTGGCAATGAATCCATTGCGACTTCCTCTTCCACTTCGACGATCTTGCCGTCTTTATCCATCGAGATATCTTTACCGTGTCCGTTCACCGTCAATTCGACTTCGTAAAGTGTCTTGCCTTTTTCGACTTCGGTTGAGAAGCCCTTGATCGTGGCACCTTGGCTTTGTTCAGCGACAGTTTTCTCAACAGCAGGAGGCAACTCTTCTCTCTTGATTTTTTTCTCTTGGGCTTGCGCAGTTGTCAGGACCGCCAATCCCGTGATGAGTGACAGCACGGCGAGCCGTGCTCCAATCTTGGTCATGGAACGATCCTCATTGGTTTGACCCGAGAATTCGGGTCCGTTGACATGAGCTTGTGCCGATTCGTATTAAGAACCGCTTAAGCCGGAATCTCCTTTTTGGGTTCATTTAACTGAAATTTCCGATTTTGACCTCTGTCTAACGCATCGTACGCTTCTCTTGCCCTGGACAACAACGAAATGCCACTGCAGGAGGCCCCAGCGAGATCAGCGGGTTTCCGACGGCTAACTCGCGATAAACGTGCTTTCGAAATGTCGAAATGTATGGTCCGCCGCCTACTTGCAAGCGAAAAACGGAGAATGGCAGTGGGTCTGCGTCCATGTATTCGGCCTTGAGTGCAGTCAGCGATTCCCGGCCATGATGGCGCCTGTTCTCGTTCAGAATGATTGGTGACACTCGGAGTAGAGTGTCGCCATGCAAATTCGATGGGGAAAGCCACCCCGAGTCCGCCAGTTGGCGGAGTTGGGGTGGGAGCTGAGCCGCGAGGCGGTTCGGCGGCTCGAGTG
>QHYQ01000308.1 GCA_003224175.1 Acidobacteriota bacterium | reverse complement strand
AAACTTCATCGCGCGGCTCCTGCGCAGTGTCCTCGTCGCCGTCGGCGGCGTAGAGCGGGCGTTCCTCGCCTTCACCTGGTTGGTCTTTGAGGTGGTCGCGGACCAGGGATTGCACCACGGGCACAAGAGCGCGGGGCACCATGAGGAGGTCGCGGTCAAGGGCTCGGACCAACTCAAGGAGCGTGTCGTAGCGCGGTACGATCTTGCCGGATTCGATGCCGGAGATATGTCTCTGCCCGACGCTGAGACGGCTCGCTAGGTCTCTTTGGCTCCAGCCGCGCTTCTCCCGAGCCTCCCTCAGGGCTTGGCGCAGCTCGGCGGGCAGCGCTTTCTGCCGCAGGGGCTTGACACTCTTTTTTGCATCATTCTTCATGATTGATACAATATAATACACGTCAGAGCAGAAGCAAGCGATACCTTAAATTACTTCAAACTGAGCACGTTACACAAAATAGGGCATCGACAGTGGCGGCTTCGCGAATGCAGACGCAAGCCGAACGAGCGTATAAATCGAGGTATGCCCGCAACGTCCAGGGCATGTAATTCGTCTCACACAAATTTTCTTGAGGTTAGGCGACCATTTTTGCCGAGTCGTTGGGCATTAGTAGATTATGAGGGCGAGTTCGAACCTCGCTCACGAAGGGTTACGACCGACAGTGCGTTCTGGCAAAAGATTTTTGGGGGCAACGCGATCGTTTTTGGCGAGTCGATGTGCATTAGGAGATTTGAGGGCCAGCTTGTAACCCGACCGGAACGGGTCGCGACCGGTAGCGAGAGGCTGGCCCAAAAAAATATTTTGAGGGAGGCGCAAACTTTTGCCGACTTGATGGGCATTAGTAGATATAGGGGGAGGTTGTGCCTGTGAGCGAGCCGGTGGTGGAAAACGGGCAGACTGACTCGCGAATAGGAGGGTTCCGCCATAGGTGGGCGACCATTTTCACGACCCCGATGGCCATTAGTAGATGTAGGGAGGTGTCTAGACAAAGGCCAACGACCGGCACAAAGGCGGACGGCTCGCAACCAAACGACGAATCTTCCAGAGCAACTATTTTCACTGGGAGGGATAGGGGGCGGGGACGGCTGAGGATGTTGGAGCGATTAGGATCTCTCCGGCGGGTAAGCAAATACCCTGTCGTCTATCAGACGACGAAGGCCACGACTCGCCTGTTCGGACGGGATTCGAGCATTCGCCGCCGGCACACTGGCGAAGGTTCAGGCGCGACTGTGGAGTTCCTCAAAGTTCCAAACTTTCGCTGATGCAACCTTCTGCTCGTAGCCAACGTCTAAAAACCAACCACAATCCCACCCCGAAGCGCGTATTTTAGCCACACTATTCAGCTCCCAAAACTTCGGGATTGCACAACTGGTTTTTGTTCCACCTCGCAGAATCCACTCAAAATCTTCTCTTTTGAGGTGAGTCTGTGAACATCTCTCGCTTTCAGGACCGCGTTCGAGTACTTGACGATCGGTCACGCTTTCTCCTGATAACCGTGACTTGGCTCGGTGGGTACGTCACCGCAGAACAGGCGCAAGAACTTGGGATCAGGGATTCGGTACCAAGGGTCCACGTCCAGTTGAAAGATCTGGAATCCTGCGGGTTCATCAAGCGCATCAGCTCATATCCAGCGGTCTATCAGGTCACTAAGTCAGTGGCTCGGCTATTGGGAGCTGACTTTTCCGCTCGGCGTCAACACGCGATTCAGACAATCCGCACCCGGATTCTGACCGTCAACTTCTATCGCGAAGCGCTCCGCTGGCCGGTCGAGTTTGTCTTCAATCACGAGCGGAAGCTCTCCAAATTTGGCGAACTCGGATGCGAGTCCGGCTTGCTGCCCCAGCGCGGCGGCAAACCATATCTCTGGCAAGACTTCGTCCTCCAGCGCCGGTCCGGAGGTCTGGCTGTGGCGATGGTTGACCACTTCGGCTGGAGCGCCCATCGTCAGCTGTATCGGTTCCTAAAGCGATTCGCCAGGTGCCTCGGCATCCTCCAGGACAAATTGAGGCTTCTTGAGTTCGTCAACTTGATTTGGCCCACTTCGATACTTTGATTTGGCCCACCCCCCGGGTGAATATCGAAAAAGTTGGAAGTGATCCCGCCGTCGGGGCTGTGGGAACGGTGAAAAAGCCGAGCGTTGTTTGTGAGGCTCTTTTCAAGCCGCTGTGGGAATCCGCGGTGTGGGCGGATTTCCATCAGCGGCGCCAGTTTCCACAGCCCTTCTTTTCTTTCTTTTTTGCTCCTTTTTTCTTTCTTTGATGCCGGCCCTCAGTTTTCCACAAAAAATGGCGCGCCAGGATGCCCTAGGAGCGACGATTCCCACCGCGGTCGACCCCTAGCATCCCCTGTTTGGGCCGCTGGCATCAGCCTCTCGCTTTCATCGTCTTGCCGTCCTTTTTCTCTAAGGTCCTCCGGAAGCGATACGACTCGGTTCCCGTCTCGATGATATGGGCCTGATCGGTCAACCGGTCCAACATTGCCTTGCACAACCGCGCGTTCGGGAACATCGTCGTCCATTCTGAAAAGGGTAAATTCGTGGTCACCACCACCGCCGCTCTTTCCGCTCGGCCGGCGATGATCTGGAACAATAACTCCGCCGCGGCTTCGGGCATCGCCACATAAGCCATCTCATCAATGACGATCAGTTCGTATCGTGTCCACCGCTGGGTCACGCGAGTCAGTTCGCTCTTGTTCTTGGCCTCGGTCAGTTCATTCACCAACTGTGCCGCAGTCGTGAAACGCACTCGCTTCTTCTGACGGCAGGCTTCTACCGCCAGTCCCGTCGCCAAGTGCGTCTTGCCGGTTCCGGTTTCCCCCAGGAAAATAATCGGTTCGCTGCGCTGCAAATAGCCGCCCTCGGCGAGCTTCCGCACCAGAGCCACGGGAATATGCGGTGCATCGGCGAAGACGAACCCCTCCAGGGTTTTCAGCTTGGGGAAGTGTGCCTCCGTAATCCGTCGCGCTACCGCGTTGCGATCTCGCTCCTCCACTTCCGCACCGAGCAGTGCTTCCAAATAGCTCAGATGGCTTCGCTTTTGGCGGACCGCTTCTTCGGCCAGCTCCGCAAACTGCGTGCCCACCGTTCTCAGTAGGAGCTGCTTGGCATATTGCCGGATCGTAGCTTGTTGCACGGGAGCCGTCGCCGCCGCGCTCATTGAATGACTCCATTCCAGGAACAACTCGCCAGCAACTGGTCGTAGTTCTGCGTGGTGGGTTGCGGTCGATCATAAGCGCGCAACGCGCCGACCTCGACCGCTTCAGCAGGTTCGCGCTTCCCGCTGCGCTCCGTGGCCAGCAGCAAGCGCACCGCTTCCACATCGAAACAACTCAGGTCCAGAGCCTTTTCTACCGCTTCCTTCAGCAAGGGATATCCATACTGACGGCCCAGCAGGAGCACGTCGATCATGGCTCTGGTCCCCGGCTGCTTGCCTCTGCGTTGTTGCAGTGCCTCCCAGAAGCGATCGAAGCTCGTCGGCCAGTGCCCTTGTGCCCGCCACTGCTCCAGCGCGGTCGACCCAGCAAAAGCTCCCGGCTTCTTCGTGAGCACATCCAGGTAATGCTCCAAGTTCAGCACTTTTTGCTGCCGCTGGAAGCAGCGTTCATGCCGCGCCACACATTCTCCCTGGTGCCAGATCTCCACGTAGGCGGAGTGCACCTGGACCTGCACTTCTAGACCGACCGGCAGAGGAGTGGAATAGAAGTTGGTCAGTACTCTCACACAGCGGCTCGCATTCACCTTCGGATAGTGAATGGCCGCCAAATCGAAGCCTTCTTGGAGAGCCCTCAAATGCTCTCGTTCCCGAATCATTCCTGCGCCGACGGTCTCCGTGCGCTCCCCGATGATCCGCTGTTCATCCTTGCGAGAGCATTCCCGCAACCAAGCGTCGAGTTCTTCCCAACTGCCCAGCTGCGGTACCGGCACCAGATGATTCCGGCGAAAGTACCCGCCTTCTCCTTCCACCCCACCCTTCTCGTGGCCTTCCCCCGGCGTACAGAATTCAGACTCAAAACCCCAATGCGATCGGAAGGCCATGAAACGCGTGGTCTCCTCTCGTTGGTGCCCGCGCAAAATCTTTTTCACCGCCAGGGTGAGGTTGTCATAGCGAAGCGTTTCAAATACGCCGCCAAAATAAGCGAAGGCCCGCTCGTGCGCTTCCAGAAAGGCCTGCTGGCTGGCATGCGGAAAAGCACAATGGAAAGCTCCGCCACTGGCCATGCTGCGCATGCAAAACACGTAGGCCTTCTCTCGCTCCTCGCCGATGTCCGCATAGGCTTCATACCAGTCCACCTGTCCTTCTTGACCCCAACGATAGGACTGCGGAACGCAGGGTTCCTGGCTAGCGAGTCTCAGCTTCTTAGCCACACCTTGGATCGTTCCCGTACCATGCTCGTACTCGCGCCGGATCTGTTCAAATAGCTCCACTTTGGCTCTCCTGTCCAAGCCGTACCCCCTCCCGGGCCGTCAGCCCCAGAAGACGGTACACGCTTCATGGCTTGGGGGGTGGGCCAAATCAAAGTATCGAAGTGGGCCAAATGAGAGTATCGAAATCATTTCGGCAAGTCTGCATTTGATCGAATCGGTGCACATCAGGCAGCCGGCGATTGGCATTCGGCGATCGCGTTGACCGATCCCTTCAGAAGGAAGCCCTGCCAGGAGTCTCGCTGATAAACCGTGCTACGCTGTGCGGCTGCTTTATTGCAACGAGACAATTCGGGAGAGCCATCGTGGCCTATAAGGACTTGCGGGAATTCGTGGAGCGCCTGGAAGCGGCAGGCGAACTGAAACGCATCTCAACCGAGATCGATCCTGTGCTGGAGATTACTGAGATCACCCAGCGGGTGACACGCGGCGGCGGCCCGGCCCTGCTTTTCGAACGTCCCAAAGGATCTCGCGTTCCTCTTTTGATCAATCTGCTCGGCAGCGAGCGCCGCATCCATCTGGCGCTCGAGAGCGAGTCGCTGGATGAAGTGGCCGGCCGCATTCGCGGGTTTCTCGATTTCCAAGCGCCGCAGGGGCTGTTAGACAAGATCAAGATGCTGCCCAAGCTCGCGGAACTCGGTTCCTTTTTCCCAAAGACGGTCAAGACGGGGCCCTGCAAGGAAGTCGTGCGCCGCGAAGGCTTTTCGCTTCTGGAATTTCCGATCCTACAGTGCTGGCCGAAAGATGCGGGGCGGTTCATCACCTGGCCCTTGGTGATTACACGCAACCCCGAAACGGGAAAGCGAAACGTGGGCGTATATCGAATGCAGGTGTTCGACGAAAAAACCACGGGAATGCATTGGCAAACGCAAAAACATGGGGCGGAGCACTTCCGCCGAGCGCGTGAGGGAAATCGTCACGGCCGAATTGATGTCGCGGTTGCGATTGGCGCGGACCCGCTCACGTGCCTGGCGGGGATCCTGCCGATTCCGCCTGATCTCGACGAGATGATGTTTGCGGGATTTTTGCGGCATGAACCGGTGGAGATGGTGGCCTGCGAGACATGCCCGTTAGAGGTGCCGGCACAAGCGGAAATTGTCCTGGAGGGCTATGTCGATCTTTCGGAGTTGCGCGTGGAAGGACCTTTTGGGGACCACACCGGCTTTTATTCGCTGGAGGGAGAGTATCCCGTTTTTCACGTCACTTGTGTGACGCAGCGCCGCAATCCGCTGTACCTGACGACGATCGTGGGACCGCCGCCGCAGGAAGACTTCTACATGGGACATGCCGTCGAGCGCATTTTCCTGCCGGTCATGCAAATGCAATATCCGGAGATTGTCGATATCGCCATGCCCGCCGAAGGCATCTTTCATAATCTGATGATTGTGGCGATTCGCAAGTCGTATCCGGGGCACGCCCGCAAGATCATGAACGCGATTTGGTCCTTGGGCCAGGCCATGCTTACCAAAGTAGTGGTCGTAGTGGATCATGACGTCAACGTGCAGAACTGGCGGGAAGTTACCTGGAAGGTATTGTGCGCAATCGATCCGCAGCGGGATGTGCAGTTTGTGCTGGGACCGGTAGATACGCTGGACCACGCCGCCCGCAGACAGGACTTCGGGTCGAAAATGGGTATTGATGCCACGAGAAAATGGCCCAGTGAGGGCTTTGAGCGGCCCTGGCCCGACGAAATCACGATGAATGAGGTAACCAAGCGACGTGTAAATGCCTTCTGGCCGGAACTGGGCCTGGACGGCAAGTATTAAAACTAGCCTGCATGAGGCCACGGAATTAACCACTACATATTGTGGTACTAGAAGGTAGAAAACTCTATAAATAGAGTATTCCGTCCGCACTGTTTTCTAATAAGCCACAATTTGGTGAGCCATCGCCCGCCTCGCTTTTCTTGACACTCAGCGCCACCGGATGCCACATTCGCATGACAGCGGCTTCCTTCCGGGCAGTTGCTGGGAGCCCTGAGTGGCTGAGGCCAGCGGACCTTCGTTTCCGCCTAAGGGGTAGCCAGCGGGAATGCGCGAATCAAGAGAAGTGATGAACCTGCGCCAGGCTTCGCACTATTTGGGGGTTTCGCCCGATACGCTTTATCGCTACATCTGCACGGGCCTGGTCCCGGCGTTCAAGCTGGGGAGCAGGTGGAAATTCCGCAAGTCTGTGCTGGATCGCTGGATGGAAGAAAAAATGCGCCAGTCGCAGGGCAGGCGGCACTAGGCGGTCAGGGGCGACGCTTTAGGGCTCGCAGAAAGGGCAGGGCGATGTTTGGCACGGCTAAACATAAACCGCTAGTGGGACTCGATATCGGCTCGAGCTCAATCAAGTCCGTCGAGCTGAAGGGTACCAAGCAGGGTTACGAGTTGGTGAGCTTCGGCCTGGAACCGCTGGCCCAAGATACCGTGGTCGATGGGGCCATTATGGACGCGCCGCTCGTCGCTGGGGCGATCGGAACGATATTTGATCGCCAGGAGATCAAGACCCGGGCAGTGGCCACCGCTGTTTCCGGGCATTCCGTGATCGTCAAGCGGGTGAGCCTACCCGTTATGACGGACGAAGAACTCTACGACCGGATTCAATCGGAAGCCAGCCAGCATATCCCGTTCGATATTTCCGACGTGAATCTCGATTATCAACTTCTGGACTCGGCGGAATCACAGATGGATGTGCTGCTCGTGGCCGTCAAGAAAGACAAGATTCTGAACCACACCAACGTCCTGGCTCAAGCGGGGAAGACGCCCACGGTTGTGGATATCGATGCTTTCGCACTGCAGAACTGCTACGAGGTCAATTACGATCCGGATCCCTCCCAGACTGTGGCACTGCTGAATATTGGCGCCAGCGTGATGAACATCAATATCGTGCGCGGGGGCGCCCCGCTTTTCACACGAGATGTTTCCGTGGGCGGCAATCAATATACGGATGCGCTGCAGAAAGAGCTGGATCTCAGCTACGAGGATGCGGAACGGCTCAAAAAAGGCGAAGCGGTGGCCGGGGTAAACGAGGAACATCGCGGGACTATTTTGCGTTCGGTTTCCGACATTCTGATCCTGGAGATTCAGAAAACTTTTGACTTTTTCCGAGCGACCGCAAGCGGGGAAAACATTCAGCGCATCTATCTGGCGGGAGGCACGTCGCGCGTCCCCGGATTGGTGGACCTGCTCCGCGAGGAGTTCGCTCTGCCCGTCGAGGAACTCTATCCCTTTCGAAAAATCGTGATCAATCCCGGCCGGCACAACGAAGACCAAGTACGCGAGCTTGCTCCGCGCTTGGCCATTGCCGTGGGATTGGCGCTCAGGAGTTTTGACACGCCATGATCCGAATCAACCTGTTGGGCCGAGCTCGCCCCAAAGCTGCGCGGCAGGCGGTGCCGCTCGAAGCAACTTTGCAGATCGTCTTTTTCGTGGCGGCATTGCTGGTCGCCTTCGGCGTCCTCTATTACAACTGGCATTCCACCAACCAACAGATCACCGAAGTGCGCCTGCACATCCAGAAGCAAACCGGAGAGAAGGCCAGGCTGGAACAATTGAAGGCGCAAGTGGATGAGTTCGCGCGCCAAAAAGCGGTTCTGCAGCAACGGATCAACATTATCGAAGAGCTTCAGCGGAATCGGACGGGCGGTCAGGAGCTCCTGGATGCCTTGGCCAACACGGTCGTGCGCACAGATACGCTCTGGCTGACTTCGTTTACCCGGACAGGCAATGGCCTGACCATCATTGGTACGGCTGGATCCATTAACGCCGTGGCGAACTTCATCACGCAACTGGAACATTCGGGTTATTTCAATCAAATCGAGATCAAAGAGTCCACGCAAGATACGAAGAACGCCGCCGTTCAGACGTTCACCTTCACGTTGACGGCGCAATTCTCCCTGCCGCAAGAGAAATCGGCAGCTTCCATTCCGGCTCCAACGGGGAGGGGGTAAGGGGGAACAATGGCCATCTCCTTCAAGGAATTTCCATGGTACATCCAGGCGCTGGTCTTCGTGGCTTTGGCGATTCTGCTGATCGCCGCAGGGCTTTACGTTCCTGGCCTCCCGGTGTCGACGGCCCGAGCTGAGCTGCAGGCCTTGCACGATCAGGACACCAAGCTGAATCAGGAGGTGAGCGCGCTGCAAGTCTACGAACGCCGCTACGCAGAGTTCCAGCAGGAGATGGCGGCCCTTAATAAGCAGATTGACACGCTCAAAACGATTGTCCCCGAAAATAAGGAAACAGATGAATTCATGCGGCTGCTGGAAGGTGCCGCGGCGGCTTCCGGCGTTCAGGTACGCAAGCTTGTGGCGCAAGCCGTCGTCTCCCGCGACTACCATTACGAAATGCCGTTTCAGATTCAAATCGATGGACCGTATTACGCGATCGTGGACTTCTTCGCCCGTCTTAGCCGATTGTCTCGAATCATCAACGTGAATGATCTGAGGTTCGACGGCCTCGGCGACGGCAAGTCTGCCTATCCAGTGCGGCCCAACACGACGGTCAGCGGCTCGTGCACCATTACTACGTTCTTTACCACGAGCGCACCCGCAGCGCCGCCGGCGGGCTCCAGGACGGCTACGCGCCCGGGCGCAACGGTGGCGAAATAAAAGGCAGGATCGAGTTGAAGATGCGACTTCGATACAAAGTCATGCAGAGGGCAAACTTGATAACCTGGATAGCCGCGCTTTTCCTGGGCCCAGTGGCTATGCCTCTGGTGGCACAGCAGGTACCCGCTACGCCCGATGCCGTTCGCAAGGCATTGAATCAGCCCGCGCCAGCTAAGGCTGCGGGAGCAAATAATGCTCCTGCGAACCAAGCTGCTCCCGCGGGAACGGCAGTGCCCAAGCCACAAACTCCAAAACCCGCGCCGCCGACGAATTCTGCTGTCAAGCCGCCCGCAACACCTAAGCCGGCGCCAAGTTCCGCGCCGGGCTCGCCGGCTGCACCAGCGACAGCGAATGCCAGTGCCAAGCCGAAAAGCACGCCCGCCGTAAAACCCGCTTCTAGCGTGACGCCCGGCCCGAAACCGGCGCTCGGAACAGCGGGCGCCATCAAGCCGGCCGGTTCTCTTAACAGCGAGATTTCCCCGGGCCCAGCGGGGAGCTCAACCAGAAAGGCTCCCAAGTCCAAATTGGTAACTGCCGCAAAACCTGATGTTCCAACGCCGGTAGCCGCTCCTGTCATAAAGCCGGTAGCCGTGCGGGAAAACACCGTGCGGCGCGATCCCTTTGCGCCACTGTTGGGTAGGGAGACGAGCGGCGGCGGATCCACACCACAGAACCTTCCGCCTGGCAAGCCCGGCCTGTTGATCAGCAGTTTGCGGATTGACGGGATTGTAAGCGGTCCCAACGGAATGATCGCCATCGTTTCCAGTGCTCAGGATCGCGTCTATTTCCTTCGCGAAGGCGACCGCCTTTACGACGGCCAAGTGGAACATATCACCATGGACGGAATTTCATTTCACCAGGCTGGAAAAGATCCATTCGGCAACGCCGTGGAACGCGAGGTTGCTAAACGGTTGAATTCCACTCCAGGAGAACAGCAATGAAGACCTACGGGCCGGTTTTCCGGCCGAGCGGGCTGGTTCTGGCGGCGGCGATGCTCATGCCGCACTTGGCTGGCGCTCAGGCGCCTAAGTCCGCAACGGCACAGGCCACTTCCGTGACCGCGGTCGCGCAGGTCGGCATTGACCGCATCGGCCAGCAGACGATTGTTCGCATTCAGGGAGATGGTCCCCTAAATTATCACGTTACGCGTCTGAGCGATCCGCCGCGTGTCGTAGTCGATTTCGACCAGGCCCGCCTCGCTGCACCGCGCAATGCCGTAGCCAGTGACTATGATCCAGTGCGTCGCGTGCGTCTCGGCCAATCTCAGCCCGATCAGGTGCGTGTGGTGATCGATCTGACGAGCAGCGCGCAATTTAAGGTTGAGCAGAAGGATCAAGAGCTGCTGGTAGCTTTTAGCGATCAGCCTCAGAGCGCCGTGACCCATTCCTCAGCGCAGGCAGCGAAGCCTGTAGTCAAGCAAGATCACGCTGCGGTTGCTAAGACTCGCGTGGAGCGGGCGGCCGGCCAGCAGAGTTTCCGGTTGCCAGCAACTTTGAGCGGAAATGCCGCGCTGGCAAGCCCGTTGCCGCAAGCCCCTGGGGTTCCGACTACGATTCCAAACAACGCCCAGGTCACAGCGAAACCTGCCGTAGCGGATGCGTCCCAGCCCGTGGTGGCTCAGCCCGTGGCCGCTGTAAAGGGCTATACGGGCGAGGCGATTTCGGTGAATCTCAAAGATGTCGATTTAAAGGATTTCTTCCGCCTGGTTCATGAAATCAGCGGCCTCAACGTGGTCCTCGATCCTGCCGTAAAGGGGAACGTAACTTTAGTGCTGGACGAAGTACCGTGGGACCAAGCCCTGGATATCGTGTTGCGCAACAATGGCCTGAGTAAGGAGCTTGACGGCAACGTTCTTCGGATCGCCACGAAAGACACTCTGAAGCGGGAAGCCGATGATGAGCGCGACTTGCACAGGGCGGAGACAGATGCGGTGGATCCGGTCACGGTTACGCGGATCTTGAGCTACGCCAAAGCCAGCGAGTTGGTGAATCCGCTCAAACGATTCTTAACGCAGCGCGGCGACATCATGGCCATCGATCGCTCTAACACACTGATCATTCGCGATATTCCCGGAGTGATGCCGCAGGTGGATAACCTGGTCCGGCAACTCGACCGAAAGTCACTGCAAGTAGAGATTCAGGCGCGGGTCGTTCAAGCCTCACGGACATTTGCCCGCGATATTGGTACGCAGTTTGGCATTGCTGGCGTAAACGCGACCGCGACCTCCGCCAATTTCTTTGGCGGCAATCCCATTGCAACCCAGGCGAGTCCTCTCTTCCACTCGCCTGCTCCCCCAGTCGTGGTAGGCACGCCGCCCACAGGCGCTACCTCCAGCGGCCAGATTCCGCTGAACGTTAACTTGCCGGCAAATGCACCGACCAGCGGGTTTCTGTTCTCGCGTGCATCTCCCAACTTCACATTGGACTTCATCATTACGGCGGCGGAAAGCAAGGGTGTGGGCAAGCTGCTCTCCAGTCCGCAACTGGTGACTCAGAATAACGCCTTGGCAGAAATCAAGCAGGGCACACAGATTCCCATTCAGACCACGATCAATAACACGATCTCCGTTCAGTACGTTGACGCGGTTTTGCGGCTCCAAGTAACGCCGCAGATCACCGCGGATGGCAACGTTTTTATGGATGTGGTCGTCGAAAACACGCAGATCGATAACGGCATTCCCCTGGTCAATGGCATCCCGGCTCTGGACACACAATCGGCGAAAACAAAGGTGCTGGTGGGCGACGGCGGGACAGTAGTTATCGGCGGGGTTATGGTTAGTCAGCAGCAGACGAACGTCTTCCAAGTTCCTTTGCTGGGCAATGTCCCCCTGATCGGCCATCTTTTCAAGGAAACCTCAGTGCACGTACAATCCCAGGAGTTGCTCTTCTTCCTCACGCCGCGGCTGCTCCCCGGCTAACGGCGGGATCTAATTTCCGGTGAAGGGAGGAGACACGCGGTCTCCTCCTTTTTTTATGACTGTGCTTTCTCAACACAGGCTCAAGCAGGTGCGAGAGGCCATTGCGGACTCGGGCGCAGACGCCCTCGTCCTCACCCATTTGCCCAATATCTTTTATCTATGCGGGTTCAGCGGCAGCAATGCCATTCTCCTCGTCCTGGGCGACGCCATACATCTGTTCACCGACGGTAGATACACGATCCAGGCTCGCGAGGAAGCACCGCAGGCGAGCGTGCACATTGTCCGAAACCCCCTGGCCGAGGCGTGCGGCGAATTCCTGCGTTCCCGGTCGCCGCGAAAGCGCATGCGTTTCGCGTTTGAATCGGCGTCGTTGAGCGTTGTCGAATGGACGCGGTTAAAAAAGGCTGCGGGCCGGGGCATCGAATGGAAACCGACCACCGAGCTCATGGAGCGTATCCGTGAAGTGAAAAGCGCGGAGGAACTCGATGCGATGCGCCGCTCCGCCCGGCTCGCCTCCGAGGTCATTTCGGAGGCTCCCGATTTCGTCCGGCCGGGTGTGGCGGAATTGGACGTCGCTGCCGAGATCGACTATCGTTTGCGCCGCAAAGGTGCAAGCGGCCCCTCTTTCGAGACCATCGTGGCCTCCGGGCCGCGTTCCGCTTTGCCGCATGCGCGGCCTACTGAAAAACGATTGCAGAAAAACGAATTGGTCGTCCTGGACCTGGGTGCTATACTCCGCCACTATTGCAGTGACCTGACGCGCACGGTCTTTCTGGGACGCGCACCGGCACGCGTCCGGCGATGGTACAAAGCGGTGGAGCAGGCCCAGGAGGCCGCGCAGCACGCTCTCCGCGCCGGTGTAGCCGCCGGAAGCGTAGACCGGGCCGCGCGGCGTCTTCTCAATCAGCATGGTCTCGGACAGTATTTCGTGCACGGCACGGGCCACGGTCTCGGCATCGAAATCCACGAGGGGCCGCGGGTTGGCCGAAGCCAAAAACAGGAAATTCGCGCGGGTAACGTGGTGACCCTGGAACCGGGAATTTATGTGGAAGGCGTGGGGGGCATTCGCATCGAGGACGAAGTTGCCGTTCACGCAGACCGGACAGAAGTGTTAACTACTGCGCCTCGAGGACTCCTCGAGCTCTGAGATCCGATGAAAGCGTCCCGCAACAAGAAAAATTCAAGCACCGACCTGGCGATTCCTGGGGTGGAGTTCGGGCAAGTCGAAAAACTGCTCGAGTTCATGGCTGCGCATGGCCTTGAGGAGTTTGAATACGAGCACCGAGGCTTACGCATTCGCCTGAAGAAGGCCTCGGCGGCTGCGAATGCGGCGCCCCGCACAGGGACACCGCCGCAAGCTCTGCCGGCACAACCGCCGGCGATCGCAGGGACTGCGCCTCATCTCACGGAGACCACCGCCGCGCCAAGCTCCGCCGCGGCCAGCGAAGAACTGCACATAATCAAATCTCCTATCGTGGGGACATTTTACGCGGCAGCCGGCCCCGGCGCTCCGCCCTTTGTGAAAATAGGCGACATGATTCAGCCCGGCCAGGTGGTGTGCATCATCGAAGCTATGAAATTGATGAACGAAATTGAAGCCGACGTGAGCGGTGAACTCGTGCGTGGCTTGGTAGAAAACGGCCAGCCAGTCGAATATGGACAAGGCCTATTCGCCATCCGTCCTGCCAGAAAGAAGTAGCGCTCACGGCCTTCCGCCATGTTCCGCAAAATACTGATAGCCAATCGTGGTGAAATCGCCTTGCGTGTGATCTGCGCCTGCAAGGAACTGGATATCGCCACGGTGGCGGTTTATTCGGAAGCGGATCGCAATGCTCTGCACGTGCGCTTTGCCGACGAAGCCGTATGCATTGGCCCGGCACGCAGCTCCGACAGTTATCTGAACATCCCCCACGTGATCAGTGCCGCCGAGATCACGGACGTCGACGCCATACATCCGGGCTATGGATTTCTTTCCGAGAACGCGAATTTCGCCGAGGTTTGCGAGGCTTCGCAGATTGCCTTTATTGGACCGTCGCCCGAGATCCTGCGGCTCATGGGCGAGAAGGATCACGCTCGACGCGAAATGGCCGCCGCCGGGGTGCCCGTTGTGCCGGGCAGCGAGGGAATCGTTGGAGATGCGGAATCAGCGGCGGCGGAAGCGGGCCGCATCGGTTATCCGCTGATCATCAAAGCCTCTGCAGGCGGCGGGGGAAGAGGAATGCGCGTCGTCCGCACGCGCGAAGAACTCCCGCCTCTTTGGGAAACGGCCCGGCAGGAGGCCCAGCAGTCTTTCGGAGTCCCTGATGTTTACCTGGAAAAGTTCCTCGAGCGCCCACGGCACATCGAATTTCAGGTATTGGGCGACCGCTACGGCAATGTTCTGCATCTGGGTGAACGCGAGTGCAGCATTCAGCGGCGACACCAAAAACTCGTCGAAGAGTCGCCATCGGTGGCGCTCACGCCCGAGCGGCGCGCCGAACTAGGGAACCGCGTAGTGAATGCCCTGCGGAAGGTTGGCTACAGCAATGCGGGCACAGTAGAGTTCCTGATGGACGAGGACGGGTCCTTCTATTTCATTGAGATGAATGCGCGCATTCAGGTCGAGCACCCTGTGACCGAATTGGTCACTGGAGTCGATTTGATCAAGTCGCAGATACGCATTGCCGCGGGTGAGAGGTTGGAGGCCGCCGTCGGACCTATCGAATTTCGGGGCCACAGCATCGAGTGCCGCATTAACGCGGAGGACCCCGATACGTTCGTTCCCAGCGCGGGCCGCATAACCGCATTCAACATGCCTGGAGGGCCCGGCGTTAGAGTGGATACTGCCGCCCATGCAGATGCCGTCATTCCGCCTTACTATGATTCGCTCATCGCCAAATTGATTGTTCATGGCCGCGACCGCGCCGAGGCCATTGCCCGCATGCGTCGCGCACTGGAGATGTTTGTCGTGGAGGGAATCAAAACGTCGATTCCTTTGCATCAACGTATTTTCGCGGAGGCGGATTTCGAAGCGGGGCACCTCGATACGCATTTCCTAGAACACGTGCTGCCCGTGCATGGCAAGTAGCACCCACCCGACATGAGCCTTGTCTTCCCTCCTCTCTATGCCATAATCGACGCGGCCCTGCTCAAGACGTCGGAGCTGTCGTTCGCCGAAATGATGGCAGAATCCGGGGTTGAGCTTCTGCAATATCGCAATAAAC
>QHYQ01000520.1 GCA_003224175.1 Acidobacteriota bacterium | reverse complement strand
ATCGAATGCTGCTTCAGGATATGAAATAGAGAGTAGTCCTGTGTTGTAGTGAGTGGGAGCTCCAGAATATTTCCAACAAAAAACGGCATTACGGAACAGCACCCGCCCCGTTGACCTTCCAGGTGGCCAATATTTGGAATAGACATGTCGTAGGAGAAATCCAGGGATTCAAGCCACTCCAGATTCCTGTAGAGGACAGCGGACCGGAACCCCGCTGCATGGTATTCTCTTGCGTACCGATTGATTCGCTCGGCGCGCTGCAAGAATACCTCCCGATTGCTGAACAGGAGGCCATCGTGGTTCAAGTCGTGAACGTTTATTTCAAATCCACGGTCCCGAATGCTCCCGAGGAAGTCCGTCGACACCGGATACTGTCCTTCGGGTACCAACTGGAATGAGGCCTTGACCCCATAAGCCTCGTCCAAATCCATCAAGGTTGAGCAAAACTCAAAACCAGGTAATGCTTCCACGTCATGAGTCATGATGGCGCAACTGGAGAATCCGTTTGGCCAAAACCAAATGAACGGGATCTGGTCAACGCCATGAACTTTCAGCAACAGAGCCAGGAGCTTTTCGAACATTAGCTCGACGCTTAAGTCGACGGGCCAATGAGGGAAGGGAATCTGCTCCCAGTCGCTCAGACATATCCTCTGGAAATGCTTGCGCACAGATAAGGACAGCATCGGACGCATTTTGTAATAGGCTTTCCGGATGGCAGGTGCAGAAGTAAGCTGTTTCCCATTACCATTCAATGCTGAGACGTAGCGCTCATAACGCAGGTTAGAGACAACTTCCGACGGGTTGAACGGAAGTTGGAGCGTCGATCCATCAGCCGTCACCCGATCAAATACATCGTAAAGCCCATCAGTGACAGACTTGGCCAAATAACCGACACAGGTCCGCCCGTAGCAAATTGTGTTAGAACCAAAGTGGAAAAAGCCATCGCTGTTGGACAATTCTCCGCTTAGACCGAGAGTGGCAAAACTTTCCGGACACCGGTAATAATCGAGAAAGGCCCCGTTCATGACTTCCCCTTGGATTCGCGCTCTTCAGTCTGCCATTTAGACTGGCGCGCTTCGATAATGCGCCTACAGCAGAATTCAGCCGAAGTGGCGATATAACATCCTTCCCGTTGCAACGAATAGGCCGTCAGGCATGCACCCGAAAACGTGCTTGGCAATCTGCATTTCATAGCCGTAGGTTGCGATCAGGGGGCGCTGAGCGGACAATCTCACGTACGTCAGCATTGTGCGCCGCGCACGCCAACGGTCTTTAAAGGCAACCAAACCAGCATTTTCAATCTCGGACCGACCCAGGTCAAATTCCTGGAGCCCCTGCATCTTGCCTTCCTGAATTGTTCTCCAAAACAAAAGGGCCGTACCTCCTAAATTGTTGAAATCCGAGTCGGAGCAGCCATACTTATAAACCACCGTATCCCGGTGGGACAAAGTGAGGATACTGGCGACAGGTTGCCCATTCTTCGACGCCAGCCGAATGCTCAGCCGTTCGCCCAGACACGCAATCAAATTTCGAAACCAATCGATGGGTTGGGGGGGCAACTTGTGACGGCGGCGTGTCTTCAACAGCAAACAATAAAAGCTCCTCAAGAGCGCCTCGGATCGGCCCTCTTCATAAGAGAGTACTTCGCGCTCAGCACGCCGAATAGCCCTCTGGATTGAATTTTTGTTCAGTCCCCGAAAGAGAGCTTCAAGATCAGGGCGGAGATCCACAACATGCCGGAAAAAAGAGTTGCTCTTCTCAGCCCCGAGTTCATTCACAAGATCCGAACTTGAGGGGCGAATCTCGATATATTTCCAGCGTTCTTTCTTGAACGCACACAGAAGGGAACTGAAAATCTCTTTTCGGTCGTCTCCGCTTTCCACAAGGGGCTCACAGTGGTCCGCAAAAGGCAGTGAAACCATTCGACAACCCGTCAGCCAGCTAGTGACACGGCAAAACACGACACCGTTCGTCAAATCAGCAGCCGGATGAGAAGTAGTATAGACAACTGCCTCGTATCCGTATGTTCGGCGTAAGGCCTCCAGCCAGCCTCGCGTGTGGTATATCGAAGCCCGTGGGTGTGTCCGAACAAATTCTTCCCATCGCGGATCTTCCAAAGGATCGAAAGTGTAAATCATCGAAGCGAGCCTAAAATGTTCACCCGCGGGTAGTCGCTGCAAGGTGTGCGCGCTGAGAATTTGTCTTGCCGGTAAGAAACTTCCTTAGTCGCGCCATCTGTTCACGCCTGCGAAACTCCACCATTTCGCGTGGAATCGGCCTATCGGGACGTCGCAACAAAGACCAGAAATAGCCGGCTCCCAGTATTAGACCTCCTATAATGAATGGCCTTTTAGTCATTTGATAAATCGTTCTCAAGATTTCCCAGAGCGGATGGCCTCCAAGCGCGTAGTCTTGAGCGCCGGTTCTAAACCTGGCCGCCAATGTGTCGTGCTGAGCCGTTCCTATTCTTCGATGATGCAGACAAGTCTTGCCGGTAAAAGTTTGTGTCTTCCAGCCTTTCATCTTTGCCATGAGGACCGCAATATGATCTACACCACCGCTTTTCACTGGCCTGTATCCGCCAATATCTTCGAAGCACTGCCGTCGAAATAGTTGGCAGCAGCCAGACACGTGCTCGATGCTCACAAAGCGATAGTCGTAACTCTCTTGTGAAACCTCTCTAAATGGTGTCCCTACTAACCCTAAAGTTGCATTCTCGGCTAGCTTTCGAAGCAAGTAAGAAAAGTGGTCTTCGTCAAACGAAATGTCACCATCCAGGCTCCCGATCACTTCATACTTGAGATCCTTCACCCTGGCGTAACCAGCGTTGAATGCGTGCACCTTTCCGGCGAAATGCCGTTCGCGACGTTCGCGCATGCGGACAAGTTCGATCCAGTCGTGTTCGGCGGCATACTTGGTCACGATGTCGTCTGTGCCGTCTGTAGAGCCGTCACTAACAATGATCCATTTGAGTGGCCGAACCGTCTGCGCCACCACCGATTTGACAGTCAGTTCA